>DATICZ010000102.1:0-28667 GCA_035456525.1 Gemmatimonadales bacterium | reverse complement strand
GGAGTCGTACCAGGCGTACCCCTCAGCGTCACGCCGGCCGTCGAAGGCCGCCTCGGCGCGGAGCACGAAGCGCAGGACTGACGAACCGGCCTGATCCATCGCCCGCGCGACGAGCGAGTCCGCACGCTCCGGCTCCTCGAGGGCGATGGCGATCCGCGCCCGGCGCTCCAGGGCCACGGGATCGTCCGGGTGACGAGCGAGCGCTCGATCTGCGCGTCGCCAGATATCGGGATTGTGGTACAGCCCCTGGAACAGCGTCCAGCAGTCTTCGTAGTCGGGCGTCAGCGCGAAGATCCGGAGAATCGCCTCGCGAACGATCACCTCACCTTCGTCACTGCCGAGGTATTGCCCCACCCGGACCTGCCAATAGAGCGGCGCCGGAGCCTCCGGGGCGAGTCGCGCGGCGGCGCGGAATTCGGCGAGCGCCGGATAGCGCCCGATCACCGGCCAGGCGTACCACACTTGTCCGAGCAGGAGGTGGGCCCGGGCGTCGCGCGGTTTGGCGGCGACCAGGTGCTCGGCCGCACGGCGCGCCGCAGCCAGGTCGTGCGCCGCGAGCAGGGTTTCAATGCGAGTGGAGGTCGAATCCTGTTGCAGGACGAGCAGCAGGCCGAGCAGCATCGACTCAGCTCTGGTCGCGCATCCTTCGGCTCATCTCGGCCAGGAACTTCCGTTCCGCCGGCGTGAGGCTGTTGATGCCGCCGGCCGAGATCTTGTCGAGGACGCGATCGATTTCCGCTTGCGTGCGGTCGGCCGGGCGTCGGCGCGGCGCGGCGCTGCGTCGTCCCGGATCGCTCGAACGGGCCACGAGCGCCGCCGAGGACACGACGGCGTTGGGGACGGAGGTGCGGCGCAGCCGCTGCTCGTGGCGGGTCATCCGCCAGTCCGCCGACTTGAGGATGAGGAACGCGGTACCGATGCCGCCCAGGTGCGCGAGATGCGACACGCCATCGCTCAGCCCGGTGGCGGCGCTGATCCACGCGAGCGCCAACGAGATCGCCACCGTGAAAGTCACCAGCCACTTGGCGGCGAACGGCTCCGGGAAGGGGAAGACCTGCACCGGGGCGTCGGGCCAGTACCAGGCGAACGCCACCGCCACCCCGAGCACCGCCCCGGACGCGCCGACGACGAGTTGATCCCCGAATAGCGGCACGAGCAGGGCTGAGAGTACCGCTCCCCCAATCCCGCACAGGATGTAGAAGCCGATGAACCGTCGGCCGCCGAGACGCGCTTCCACTGGTGGCCCGAAGAAGTAGAGTGCCACGAGGTTGAAGGCGAGGTGCAGAATGCTCGCGTGGACGAACTGATACGTGACCAGCGTCCACGGACGCTCCCACACCGCGAGCGGCGAGAAGCCGAACAGGGCGAGAAACCGCGGCGCCCAGAACAGCGTGCTCTTGAGGAGGTACGCGATCAGGTTGGCGACCAGCAGCCGCCCGACCCACGGGGTCACCCCGTCGGTGCGTTCCGGGATCATGGTCATTATTCCCGGCGCTCCTGACGAAAGTTCCGTGCCAGGCGGCAGATACGCTCACACATGTCCGGATACTCGATCCCGGCTGCCAGGGCAGCCTGGGGAAACAGACTCGTGCCAGTCATCCCGGGGAGATTGTTCGCCTCGAGACAAAAGATGTCCCCCTGGGCCCCCAGGCGGAAGTCGATGCGCGAGTAGCCCCCCAGCTTGAGCGCCCGGTGCGCCGCCACCGCTAGCGCCTGCACTCGGCGGGCGATCTTCGGCTCCAGCGCGGCCGGGAAGATTTCTTCAGACATGCCGGGCGTGTACTTGCACTCGTAGTCGAACAGCTCATGCCGCGGGACGATCTCCCCGACGGGAAGCGCCTCGTCACCCAGCACCCCGACCGTGAGCTCGCGGCCGGGGACGAACTGTTCGATCATCACCTCGTCGTCCCAACGGGCGGCCTCCGCCACCGCCGCGGCGAGATCGGGCTTTCGCTTCACCAGGGTCAACCCGACAGTGGACCCCTGCTTCGACGGCTTCACGATTACCGGCCATCCCAGCTCCGCGGCGGCGTCCGCCGGCTCGGCTGGGGGCGTCATGTGCCACTCCGGCACGGGAACCCCCGCGTCCCGGAATAGCCGCTTGGACAGGTCCTTGTCCACGGCGAGGGCGGACCCGAGCGGGCCCGAACCGGTGTACGCGACGCCGATCATCTCGAGCACGGCTTGGAGCAGGCCCCCTTCACCCGCTCCACCGTGCACCACCGGAAACACGACGTCGGCACCCTGCACGACGGCGAGTCCGGCGAGGCCGCCGCACAGCATGCGACGCTCGTCCGCAGCCAGCCCCGAGGTGTCGGGGAGCACCGTCCCCACCTGGGGCACCAGCAGCCGGGCCTCGTCCTCAGGGGAGAGGACGCCCCCCGCGATGTCGACCACGTGGACCTGGTGCCCGCGGCTTCGCAGGGCGGCCACGACCTGTGCGGCCCCGGCGAAGGCGACGGTCCGCTCCGCGGTGGCGCCGCCCGTCAGGACCGTGATCCGCATCTACCGGATGCCGGCGAGTTGATGCAGCAAGTCGTACCGGGTGACGATCCCGGCCAGTTCGCGGTCCCGCCGAACCAGCACCGCCGGCGTCTCGCGCGACAACAGCGCAGTGAGCCGGTCGAGCGGCCAGTCGACGTCGACCACCGGAAAGGGAGGATCCATCAGGTCGCGCACCGCCCGGTCCAGAATCGCCGGATCCTCGAGCGCCCGGGCCATCAGCGCCTGCTCGCTCACCGAGCCGACGCCGTCGGCTCCGTCGAGCACCGGGAGCTGCGAGACGTTGAATGTGCTCATGAGATTCAGCGCCTGCCGGACGGTCGCCTGCGACCCGACGGAGACGAGCGGCGGGGCCCCATGGTCCTTCTGGGCGACGAGGTCCGCTACCGTCCGTCGCTCGGCTTCCAGCAGCTGATTCTCACGCAGCCATTCGTCGTTGTAGACCTTCGAGAGGTACCGCTCGCCGCTGTCGTTCAGCACCGTCACGACGCACGCCTCCGGATCGTCCAGGCGCCGAGCGACTTCCAGCGCGCTCACCAGATTGACCCCGGTCGAGCCGCCGCAGAACAGCCCCTCCTCTCGCGCCAGCCGGCGCGTCATCTGCATCGCGTCCCGGTCGCTCACGACGATCCACTCGTCGATCAGGTCGAAGTGCAGCGAAGTGGGGATCTTGTCGCCGCCGATCCCCTCGACCTTGTAGGGAGCCCCTTCGCCCTTGCGGTGGGTTTCCGCGTATTCCTTATAGATCGAGCCGACCGGGTCGCCGGCAATCACCTGGATCTTCGGGTTTCGCTCCTTCAGGAAGCGTCCCGTGCCGCTCACCGTGCCGCCGGTTCCCGGTGCGCACACGAAGTGCGTGATCCTGCCCTCGGTCTGGGCCCACAGCTCCGGGCCGGTCGTGCGGTAGTGGGCCTCGGGGTTGACCGGATTGTAGTGCTGGTCGGCGAAAATGGCGTTGGGGAGCGAGGCCGCGATCGCACGGCCCTTCATGATGTAGCTATCCGGATGATCCGGCGCGACTGCGGTGGGCGTGATGATCACCTCGGCTCCCAGCGCCCGCAACAGGCGTGCTTTCTCCTGGGACATCTTGTCCGGCATGGTGAAGATGCAGCGGTAGCCCTTGACCGCCGCGGTGAGGGCCAGGCCGACTCCGGTGTTGCCGGAGGTGGCCTCGACGATGACGCCGCCCGGCTTGAGCCGGCCGTCACGCTCGGCGTCCTCGACCATCGCGAGCCCGATACGGTCCTTCACCGAGCCACCGGGATTGAACTGCTCGGCCTTGGCGTAGACCGGCGTACGAATGCCCGCCGTCACCCGCTGCAAGCGGATGAGCGGCGTCCAGCCGATCGTTTCCAGGACATTGGCGTAGGGCTTAAGGTGCTGAGGCATTCGAGTCGGGCTGCGTCCTCGTGCTGTCGGGCCGGGGCGTCGGCGGTGCGCTGTCCGGCCTCCGCGCGCTCGAATCCCGGCGCACCCGTATGCTGTCCGGCGGAGCCACGGGCCGAGGCCGCACGGTGTCGCGGCGCGGCGGCGTGGCCTGCGGCGTGCCGGGCGGGGCCGCAGGAGGAGAGGGCGCCGCGCCCCCGCCCGGGTGACGGAATTCGACCGCCTGCAGGAAGGCGGTGGCGACGGGGAGCCCGCGTCGGCGGGCGGGAGCATAGCGCAGGCGGGATGCGCCGCGCACTGCGGCCGAGTCGAGCGCCGCGAAACCGCTCGACTCCGACACCCGGGTCGATTCCGGACTCAGTCGACCGCTCGAATCGACGAACAGGCGCAGCACCACCTCACCCTCGACTCGGCGGTCGTACAGGTCGGGCGGATACTGGACGGCGGGCTCGGCATTGACGGCCACGGGTGGCTCTTCGGCCGGCGCACTCCCGGTGGACGGGGCCGGTCCCGACCGCCCGCAGGCGATGACGCCGAGCGCGAGCAGCACCGGGCCCTTCTCCCGAATCATCCGTTCTCCTGCAGCTGACGCTGCCATTCATGCAACCGGGTGAGCGCCTCGAGTGGGGACAGCGCATCGACGTCCAGCCGCGCGAGCTCTTCGAGGAGCGGGTGAGGGGGAATCTCGCCGCCAAACAGGGCGAGCTGGGCGGCGTCGGGCGGCGGCGGCACGGGGCGTCCCGCCACGTGGTGCTCGGCTTCGAGCAGCCGCAGCACGTCCGCCGCTCGTGCGACGACCGGCGCGGGCAAGCCGGCGAGCCGCCCCACGTGGATGCCGTAGGAGCGGTCCGCCCCGCCCGCTTCCATCCGGTGCAGGAAGACGATCTCGTCCCCCGCCTCGCGCACCGCCACGTTGAAGTTGCGGGCGTGCGCCAGACTCTCGGTCAGCTGGGTGAGCTCGTGGTAGTGGGTGGCGAAGATCGTCTTGCAGCCGATCTCGTTGTGCAGACACTCGCTTACCGCCCACGCGATCGCCACTCCGTCGTACGTGGACGTGCCGCGTCCGATCTCGTCGAGCAGCACCAGGCTACGGACTGTGGCGCCGTGCAGGATGGCGCTCGTCTCGCTCATCTCCACCATGAAGGTGGATTGCCCCCGCACCAGGTTGTCGGACGCGCCTACGCGCGTGAACAACCGGTCCACCGCACCAATCACTGCCCGCCGCGCGGGCACGAAGGCCCCGATCTGCGCCAGCAGCACGCACAGCCCCACCTGGCGCAGCAATGTGGACTTTCCAGCCATGTTGGGCCCGGTGAGCAGGATTAGGCGTCCCGCCTCGTCGAGTCGTACGTCGTTGGGAATGAACGCCTCGCGGGGCATCATGCGCTCCACCACCGGATGGCGGCTCTCTTCCAGCACGAGCGCGAACCCGTTGGTGACCTCCGGCCGGATGTACCGCTCGCGTTGCGCCACGTCGGCGAGGCCGGCCCACACGTCGAGTCGTGCCAGGACGGCGGCCGTCCGCTGCACCCGGGCCACGCCCTCGCCCACGCGGCGCCGCAGGGCGTCGAGCAACTCCGCCTCGCGGACCGCGATCCGCTCCTCGGCGCCCAGCACCTTGGCCTCGTACTCCTTGAGCTCGGGTGTGACGAACCGCTCGGCCCCGGTGAGCGTCTGCCGCCGCTCGTACTCCGCCGGTACCTGGCCGAGGTTGGAGCGCGTCACTTCGATGTAATAGCCGAAGACCCGGTTGTAGCCGACCTTGAGGGACGCGATGCCGGTCCGCTCGCGCTCGCGCGCTTGCAGCGCCGCGATGTATTGCTTGCCGCCATCGCGCATCCCGCGCAGCTCGTCGAGCTCCGCGTCGAAGCCCGGCCGGATGGCGTCACCGTCGGCGGTCTGCGCGGGGGGACGGTCCACCAGCGCCTTTGACAGCTCGGCGGCCAAATCCGCCAGCGGATCCAGGTCGTCTTCCGCTTGCTCGAGCAGGGCAGCCCGTTCCCGGCCGACGACGCTCTCCAGTGCGGCGGCCACCTCCGGGAGCAGCAGCATCGAATCCCGCAGGCTCCCCAGCTCCCGCGGGGTGGCCCGGCCCATGGCGGCACGGGATGCCAGTCGCTCGAGGTCGCGCACCCCTTCGAGAGACTCGCGCAGCCGATCCCGCCCGCGCACGTCGCCGCACAGGACGCCGACCGCATCGAGACGGGCATTGATCGCCGCTGGCTCGACGAGCGGAGCGAGTAGCCAGCGTCGCAAGAGACGCGCGCCCATTGGCGTCAATGTGCGATCGATCGTTTCGAGCAGCGTCACGCCCTGGCTTCCGGCGCGGAGCGGCTCCACCAGCTCGAGATTGCGGCGGGTCATTTCGTCCATCGGGAGCACGTCACCGCGCCGCACCAGCTTGGGATGCGCCAGATGCGGCAGGCCGCCGGGCTTGAGCTCCCGCACGTAGCGCAGCAAGGCTCCGGCCGCTCCCAGCGCCGGGGCGTCGTGCGCTTCGACGCCCAGGCCGTCGAGGGAGACGAGTCCGAACGTCCGCACCATGTCCTCGCGGGCGAGCTCGGGATCGAATTCCCAGGCCTCCCGCTCCGTCACCATTCGCGAGCCCGGGGAAGAGGGCGATCGTGGAGTCCGTCCCCCGGCGGCCACGACCAGCTCCACCGCCTCGTACCGCGCCAGCGCCGTGCCCAGCTCCTCGCGTGGCACGACCTCCAGCGCGAACTCCCCCGTCGTCAGGTCCAGGGCCGCGAGGCCGACGACGTCACCGCGCTCGGCGAGCGCCACGAGAAAATTGTTGCGGTTGCGCTCCAGCCAATCGTCGGCGAGCACCGCCCCGGGGGACACGGTCTCGATCACTTCGCGGCGCACCAGTCCCTTGGCGAGTCGCGGATCCTCGACCTGCTCGCAGATGGCCACGCGGTGACCCTTGGCGATCAGACGGCGCAGGTACTCGGTCGCCGCCTTGACGGGGACCCCGGCGAGCGGGACTTCCGCGGCGCCGCCATTGTTGCGCGACGTCAGCGTCAGCCCCAGTTCCCGGGCGGCGAGCTTGGCGTCGTCCTCGAACATCTCGTAGAAGTCGCCCATCCTGAAGAACAGGATGGTCTGGGGGTGCCGCGCTTTGATCTCCCGGTACTGCTGCATCAGCGGGGTCTCGGCGACCGGCGAGCTCACGGCTCCTCCACCACGAACGGCTGTCCGCCCAACCGCGCCTTGAGCTGCGCCTGGGCGCGCTGCGCGGCGTCGCGCGAGACGTACGGACCCACCCGCACTTTCAGATATCCGGTGGAGTCGCGCACCACGTGGGCGGTGTATCCCAGGCCTTTCAGGCGCGTGAGCAGCTCGTCCACTTGAGGCGCGCTCTTGCCGGCGAGGACCTGCACGGCGAAGCGACCGCCGCGGGTGGTGGTCGCCACCGGGGCGGTGACGCGCGCCGCTCCCGTGCACCGTCCGGAATAGAACGCGACCTGATTCCGAAACTCGACGTCGTCCCCGGTGCCGCTCTGGGCATCGCGCAGGAAGTCGCAGCCGCGCGCTTCGTCCCGGAGGTCGAAGGCCGCGCGCGCCCCGACGAACTCCGCACGGGCGAGGAGGGGCGAGTCGGGATAGTCGCGCCGCAGGCGCTCCACCGACTGGACCGCCGATGCCGGATCGTTCTGCGCCTCGTACAGCTGTGCGAGGCGCAGGAGCGCGTCGTCCGCCCAGGGCGAGGTGCCGTATTCCACCACCACGCGCTGCAGGCTCGTCGCCGCAATGCCCGCGTCGGGGGCGAGCATCCCGCCCTGCACGTACAGGGCCTGAGGGAGGAGCGGGTCCTGCGGCGTCAGCGAAGCGATCAGCGCGCGCATCAGCGCTCGTGCCGAATCAGCGCGGCCGGACTGCGCCAGGACGATGGCCGTCTGCAGCCGCGGCTCGAACTGAGGCTGGGCCGGCGCTTGCCCCGTCAGCTCGGACGCGAGGCCGAGGAGCGCCACAGCCATGGGGGCAAGCCGTCGCGCGCGCCTCATGCGGCCTCCAGCGCCGGAACGCCGAGCGAGAGTACGAGTTGCCGGACGACACCGGCGTCGTCCGAGATACCCGAGCTCTTCAACGCTTGATCGGCGGCGAGCGCCAAGCGCAGCGCGTGGCGCAGGTCGGCCGCGTCCCACACCCCCGCCCACTGAGCCCACTGAGCCGCTTCGACCTTGTAGCTGCGCAACCCGAACGGGCGGGCTGCGAGCAGGTGTCGGAATACCGCGTCGGCCAGGCGCCCCTGCGGCGTGCCGCGATCGAGCTCGGCACGGGCCAATGCCGTGCCGACCAGTGCCGAGCCCAGGGCCGTGACGATCCGAACGCCGGTCATCCCGGACTGCGCCAGCACGCCGTCGACCATCCGTGCCGCACGGCCCGGCTCCCGCGACAACGTCGCGGCGATGAGATCGTGCAGCGTCTCCCCCTGGCGGATGCCCACCAGCGAGGCGACGTCCGCCGGCCCCACCGGGCGGCCGATCACCAGGACCGCGAGCTTGTCCAGCTCCTGGCGCAATGCCGAAAGGTCGGCGCCGAGCGATTCCACGAGCAGGTCGGCGGCAGCCGGCTCGACCGTGAGGCCCAACCGCCCCGCGGCATGGACCACCCAACGAGCCGCCCGCTCGGGCGGGAGCCGCTCCACCACCACGGCGGTGGAGCGCGCGGCGAGGTCCGCCTCAGGGGGCTCCACGTCGGTCTGCACCAGCACGAGGAGGGTCTCGGGACTCGGATGCTCGAGGTAGGCCAGCAGCGCGTCGCGCGCCTTGGATTTCTTGCGCAGCTGCTCGACGCCGCGCAGGACGACGGCCCGGCGTTGGGCGAGCATCGGGGGCGTGTTGAGCAGCAGGTGCAGCGCCTCTACGTCCAGCTCGGCAGCCGCTCGCACGTCCAGATTGAAATCGCGTGACTCGGGAGGGACGGCGCGCTCGATCAGGGCGCTGAGCGCCTCGTCCTTGAGGACCGCCTCGTCACCATGGAGATAGTAGACGGCCTCCGGCTCTCCGCGCTTGAGCGCGCGAGACAGCGCGTCGAACGAGAGCGGCGCCATAGCGACGGAAGGTACCGCCGCCCCGTAGGGGAAGAAAGTGAGGCGGTCAGCGCGGCGCGCTCGCCGGTTCGACGAACGCCGTGCCGTAGGGATAGAGGTTGCCCGTTGCGATTCCGGTGCGCGGATCCTGAAACGACACGAACGGCAGGCCGGCCTGAGCGACGGGTTTCGGGAAGGGAACAGGCGGGAGCGCCTGGGCCAACGGCTCCTCCGGGTGTCGCCGCGCGCCTTCCCAGACGACGAGCGTGACGGCTGCCGCGACCAGCAACGCGCCGGCGATGGCGGGGCGAGTGGGGATATGCGGCCGTCCGGCCTGCACGCGCTCCGCGGCGATGCGGCGCTCGAGACGGTGTCGGAATCGTTCGTCCGGAGGGTGATTCGGAGCGTCCTGCAGCGCACCCACACCGTGGCGCAGCGCCGCGTCGTAACGCCGACAGGCCGCACAACTCGCCAGGTGACGGGTGAATTGACGCGACTCCCGGGGCGCGCTGATCAGCCCGTCCCGGAAGTCAGTGTAGCGGGCGAGGAATTCCCGGCATTTCATGACGGCTGGATCGTACCCGGCGGCGCGGCTGGGGGTCCCGCTTCAGGAAACCAGGGGCCCGATCAGCTGCGCGAAGCTGTTGCGCGCGCGGTTGAGGCGGCTCTTCACAGTGCCGAGGTTGCAGCCGGTGATCTCGGCGATTTCCTCGTAGCTTTTACCCTCCAGCTCGCGCAGCACGAACACCACCCGGTGATGCTCCGGAAGCTGGCTCACGCACTGTTCCACGGCGTCCTTGAGGAACCGCTTGCGGTACAGGTCGTCGGGGCGGGCCGTCGCATCTTCGAACTGCAGCGGCCGGTGGTCGGCTTCCCAGTTCCGCTTGATCGTCTGGAAGAAGACGAGCGGGTTGCGGCTGCGGTTGCGCAGCTCGTTCTTCGCCAGGTTCGACGCGATCGTGTAGATCCAGGTCGAGAACTTCTTCGTCTGGTCGAATCGGTGGAGGTGACGAAACACGCGGATGAAGACCTCCTGGACGAGGTCCTCCGCGCGTTCCCTGTCCCCGATCGTGCGGTTGACGAAGCTCAGCAGGCGGCCCTGGTAGCGGTCCACCAGCATCCCGAAGGCCTGCGGGTCGCCATTGAGGTGCCGCTGGACGACCTGCGCGTCGTCCAGCTCGTGGAGCGTCTGGCGCTCGATCGCCCGTGGCGACGGATCCAGCCTGGTCGTAGTCACCGGGATAACCCCCCCCTCCATGTGCGCCCCGCCGTTCCGGGCAGGAACCGTACCGCGGGCTGGACCGACCTTAAGATCCGATTAAGGAAGGCATTAGGCAAGAGTATTTGCCCCATTCCCGTCCTCTCCAGCGGACAGTGCGTCATTACAACCCAAGACGGAATCCCGCCACGTACAGGATGCCGGCAATCGTCTTGCCGTCGCGGATCTCGCCGTCGCGAATCCCCGCCAGCACCTCGGACAAGGGGCGTGGGATCACCTCGATGAACTCATCCGGCTCGCGGGCAGCCGTCGCGGCCTCGAGGTCCCTCGCCAGAAACAGATGAATCGCTTCGTCGGTGAACCCCGGCGTGGTCCAGATCGTCGTCAACCGCTCCAGCCGGCCCGCGGTGACTCCAGCCTCCTCGCGCAATTCCCTGTGCGCGCACGCTTCCGGCGCCTCGCCCTGGTCGATCCGCCCGGCGGGGATCTCCCACAACGGGCCCCCGGCGGCGTAGCGGTATTGCCGGATCATGAGGATCACCGGGTCGGGCCCCGTGGGGCCCGACGCCAGCGGCACCACTGCGGCGGCCCCAGGATGGCGAATCATTTCGAGCTCGCCCTCGGAGCCGTCGGGGAATCGGACGGTATCGACGTCCAGGTTCAGGATGCGCCCGGTGTACACGCGCCGCGTGCTTACTTGCATCGGTCGTCCGGATGGGGAGACCGCGCAATATACCGGTCCGAACATCCCCTTCGCCTTCAAGGGAACCTATTCGGACCGGTATTGGTACGTCGCCCGGAGTCAGGGTCTGGTCAGCAGGGTCTCGAACAGCTCGAGTGCACGAGGGTCGTTCGACTGGCCCAGCCAGAAGATCGCGCGACGCCGGATCTCGGGATCGGTATGAGTCGTGGCGATGCGGATCAGGGCTGGAACGCCCTCGTCCCTCGGTCGCTGCGATAGAGCGAAGACCGCCTGTTCGCGCACCTCGCGATCGACGCGGCCGTCGCCCGCGAGCGAATCGAGCCCCCGCGTGGCGGCTACTTCGGCGGCCTGCGACACCCAGAAGACGGCCGAACGGCGCGTCCCTCCCGGGACGTCGGGATCGCGGGCGAGGCGCAGCAGGTCCGGCCAGGTCGTGACGCTGTCGGCGAGGGTGGCGGCGAAGATCGCTTTGCCGCCGACGTCCCCGCCGGACTGGCGGGCCAAGGCGATGAGGTAGCGCGCCGCTTCGGCAGCCGGGACGCGGCCCAGGTCGGTGACGCCCGGGCGATCGCGCCAGGCGCCGCCGACCGCGGCGCGCAACGAGGTGACGCGGCCGCCGCGCACCCGCAGGGTCAGCCGTACAGGACCGGTGTCGCAAGCGGAGCGCCAGTCGTCATCGTCGACATCGGAGAGGTTTCCGTCTACCTGCTGGCGGCAATTCCCGCCCCGACAGTTCCATTGAATGACGTTACGGCCATTGCCCACGACATCGGGGCGGGACGAATACATGAAACGGACGTCGCCATCGGGCGCCGCGGCGATGCGCGCCGCGAGCGTCTGGGCCGGGACCGTGGCGGCCGCCCCGAGCCACAGGGCGGCCGTTGCGAGGAAGGCGCGCGGGTTCATTGGTTGATGATGTCGAGCAGCGCCTGACGGGCGCGTGGGTCGCGTGATTGGCCCAGCCAGAACACGGCCTTCTTTCTGAGCTCCTGGTTGCCCTCGTGCAGGGCGATGTCGATCAGCTTTGTCACCGCCTCGGGCTCGTGCCGCTGCGAATAGACGAAGATGAGCTGGTCTTTCATCTCCTCGTTCGTCGTGCGGGCGTAGAGGGCGACGAGACCGGCCATGTCGGCACCGGTTTGTCCGGCCCAAAACAGGGCCTTCTTGCGCATTTCGACGGGCTCGCGCTCGTTCAACGCCAGGTCGAGCAGCCAGCGGGCATTCTCGTCGGAGTGCATCTGGCTGATCGAGAAGATGACCTTGTCCTTCAGATCCTCGTCCGTCAGGCGGGCGTACAGATCGCGCAGGAACCCCGCGTTCTCCGCACCGTGCTGCTGGCCCAGCCAGAAGATCGCCTGCTCGCGGACTTCTCCGGGGGCGTCGTTGCGTTGCGCGTAGTCGCGCAGGATCTGACCCGCTCGCGGGCCATGGATCTGCGAGAGGGCGAACACCGCCTTCTTCTGCAGCTCCGGGTCCGGAGAAGTGCGCAGGATCGAATCGAGCGCGCTCACGGCCCGCTCGCTCCCCACCTGCGACAGCCAGAACACCCCTTGCTCACGAACTTCCGGATCCGGGTCGCCGCGGACGACGGCGAGGAGGATGTCCTCGGTCCCGGGCGTCCGCTTCTGGGACAGGATGAACACCGCCTTGCGCCGCAGCGGCAGGCTGCAGGGATCGCGTCGCGCCAGCACCTGCTTCAGGATAGGCACGGCCGACTCGGCGTCCATCTGGAGCAACGCGTTGAGTGCAGCCACCCGGGGATCGTCATCGTCGTCGGACGGGCAGCCCGCCGGCGTTCCCTGCCTGCGGGCCGACGGTGGCGTGGGGGGCGTCGGGGGTGTGGGCGGCGTCGGCGGCGTTGGAGGCACCGGTGGCACCGTCGACCTGGCCATGTCCTGCACATATACGCGCGCGTCGGCGTCTCCCTGTCGGGCCAACTCCCCCTGGATCCGCGCGTAGAGGGCATCGGCGTCGCTCGCCGTCGCGGCTCGCGGATAGCGGGCCTTCTGTTGCTGCAACACTCTGCGCGCCGCGCGGTAGTTGCCTGCGTCCCCGGTCTTGTACAGCGCGAATGCCTGCCAGTAGTAGGCGTCCGCCGTGTATTGGGATCGTGGGTACCGCTTGATCAGCTGGGCGAAAGAGTCTGCGGCCTCGGAATAGCGGCCACGGTTCAGGAGCCGCTGACCGGCGCGATACAGCGAGTCGTCGGGATCCAGATCGTTCCACGCCTCAAGAGACCAGTGCGACAGATCCGCCGTCGTGGACAACCCGGTGAGAGAGCGGAGGTCGCCCCACGCCGAGAGCTGCGTGAGCGCGGAGAGGTCGCCGAGTTGTGCTCCCAGCGCATCGAGTCTGGCGAGGCCCTCGAGGTGAACCGCGCTCAGCGCGGTGTTCGCCGCCTGCAGCTGGGCGTTCAGCCGGGGCAGCGCCGCTTGGGCGCGATCCAGCGCGGCCGCGGTTGCCGGATCCTGAGTCGACATCGTAACGGCCAGTAGGAAGGACAGCGCGTACATCGTCAAATCGCTCCTTGTGCGCGCGCCGGCGCAGAGCCCGCGGGGAACGCGGTCTGCAACCGGGTGAGCACGCTTCGTTGGTCGATACCCTGGTTGATGATTTCCACGTCCGCGGTATCCCGCGACGCGGACAGCACGGCGATCTGCGCGAGGATCACTTCGAGGTCCTCGAGCAACGGCTTGAGCCGGGGATCACGGCCCGCCGGCGAGTCGAGCAGCAGCCGGGTGGAACCAAGCAGATCGCGGGCCTGGTTCAGAAACTGCGAGTCCGGTCGCGCCCCGGCCCGCGCGTCGGCACGGAAATTCGTGAGCACGATCTCGGCTCGAGTGAGGTGCTGCGCGGCGGCCAGTTGATAGGCGAGGCCGTCGCCGGGCCGGCTCGGGGCGCTGACGGAGGATGCCGGCGGTCCGCCCGTCCCGAACTGGAGCCGCCGCCCGATCGCGATCCCGAGCACCAGGACCGCGGCCATGCCGATCCCCCAGCGCCAGAACGGTCTCAACACGACGACGCGTGGCGCGTTGCGGCGCCGCCGGCGCTCGGCCTCGATGGCGGCCCACATCTCGTCGCGCGGCGTCTCGGGCGGTCGGTGGTACTCCCGCACCGCATCGTGGATCTGCTGTTCGAACCGATCGTCGTTCATGACACCCATTCTCCCGCAAAATCCGCCAGCGACTCGCGCAGTTTGGCCCGTGCCCGTGACAGCTGGGCCTTCGAGGTGCCGACCTCCATGTCCAGCGCGGCCGCGATCTCTTCGTGCGTGTAGCCTTCCATGTCGTGCATCACGACCACCGTCCTGTACTTGTCCGGCAGCGCGTCGATTGCATGGCGCAGCCTGGTTTTCAGATCGGGCTCGGCCGACCGCACGCCGCCGGCCACACCGTCGGCCGCCTCGAGCGCCGTCTCCCGCGTCCGGAACCGCTTCACCTTCCGAAGCCCGTTCAACGACACGGTGGTCGCGATGGCGTGCAACCACGTCGAGAGCCGGGACTCGCCGCGAAACGTGCCGATACGCTCGAACGCCCGGATGAACGTCTCCTGCGTGAAATCCCGGGCCAGGTCGTCGTCCCCGGCGAGGCGGAACGCGAGGCGGTAGACGCGATCGACATGCGCGTCGTACATCGCACGTTCCGCCGCCGGTTCTCCCGCGCGGACACGGGAGATCAGTTCAGATTCGTCCACGCTGCTCCGTACGGGAGTCGTTCAATCCTGTGACACGGGACAGGCAGAAACGGTTGCGAGGGCACCGGGAAACGGGCAGGCGCGCACCGACGTACAGACGCGGAGGGGGTTGAGGGGATAGGGTCGAGCGTTTCCTCAGCCGTCACTCCCATCGACTGCGCGATGGGCCTCCTACCTGGTCCCGAACAGCCTGTCGCCTGCATCTCCAAGGCCGGGGAGGATATAGCCCTTGTCGTTGAGTTGGCGGTCGAGCGCGGCCGTGTAGATGGGCACGTCGGGGTGGGCGGCCTGCATGCGCTGGACTCCCTCGGGGCAGGCGACCAGACAAAGGAAGCGCACGCGCTGCGCACCGGCCCGCTTCAGGGTCGTGACGGCGTCGACGGCGGAGCCGCCGGTCGCGAGCATGGGGTCGAGAATGAAGAAATCGCGGGCCGTGCCGTCGCGGGGAATCTTGAAGTAGTACTCGACGGGTTTCAGGGTATCGTGCTCGCGGTAGATCCCGATGTGCCCGACGCGGGCGGACGGGATGAGCTGAGCGATCCCCTCGACCATGCCGAGGCCTGCGCGCAGGATGGGCACGAGCACCAGCTTCTTGCCGGCGACGCGCTCCCCCTGCATGCGCTCGAGCGGCGTGTCGATGTCCACCGGTTCGAGCGGCAAGTCCTTGGTGACCTCGTACGCCATCAACATGGCGATTTCGCTGACGAGCTGCTTGAAGTCCTTGGTCGTGGTGCGGCGGTCTCGCAACAGCCCGAGCTTGTGCCGGATCAGGGGGTGATCGAGCACGGTCAGATTGCGGAACGGGGTTGTGGACATTATGAAGACGAAAACTAGTTGAAACTTGCGCCTTGCGCGCTAGAATCACCGGATCCGTTTCGCGCTCTCATCCTCGAAGGGGTGTCGTCATGAAGCGCTGTCTGTCGCTCGTCCTGGCCGCTTTGCTGGGTGCCGGGACACTGGTCGCACAGGCTCCCGCCAAGCGGCGGGTGGCCGTCCTGGATTTCGATTACGCCACCGTTCACCAGTACGTCTACGACCTGTTCGGCAGCGACCAGGACATCGGCAAGGGGATCGCCGACATGCTGGTCACGAATCTGGTGCGCAACGGCACCTACTCGGTGATCGAGCGCAAGCAGCTCGACCGGGTGCTGCAGGAGCAGAACTTCCAGCAGTCCGGGCGCTCCGATCCGTCTTCGGCCGTGCAGCTGGCGAAGATCCTCGGCGTCGATGCCATCATCATCGGCAGCATCACGCAATTCGGCCGCGACGACAAGAAGCTCGGCGTGGGCGGTATCGGGGCGCGGGTCGGCGGCATCGGGCTTGGCGGACTCGGCAAGAAATCCGCGAAAGCGGTGGTGCAGATCGACGCGCGCATCGTGAGCACGACGACGGCCGAGATTCTGGGCGTGGCGACGGGCCACGGCGAGTCCAAACGCTCCAGCGTGTCGATGGTCGGCGGGCTGGCGATCGGCGGGACGGGGGTCGCCGGCGGGCTCGACATGGGGAGCGCGAACTTCGCCAACACCATCATTGGTGAAGCGACCAGGGCCGCGGTGGATAGCCTGACGGGGGAAATCGTCGGCACGGCGACCCGGATCCCGGAAAACGTCGTTCAGATCCAGGCGCTCGTGGCCGACGTGTCCGGAGGCGAGGTCACGATCAACGTGGGGACCGGCGCCGGTGTTCGGGTGGGCGGCGAGTACAATGTCATTCGCCCCGGCCGTGAGATCCGCGACCCGGCCACGGGGCGCGTGTTGCGGCGCGTCACGACGGCGGTCGGGAAGCTCAAGATCACCCAGGCGGACGAGGGATCGGCGACGGGCACGCTCAGCGGCGGCCCGGCCCGTGTCGGAGACTGCGTGGGGAGCTGCCCGGCCAATACCGGTGGTGGCGGCGCGCCGCCTGCGGTCGAGCCGCTGAGTCAGGCGAACGCACCGGCCCCCCCCTCGGGGGGCGGCAGCCTGCCCGCGCTCTACAGCCGGCCCGTGACGGGACCGTTCACCTGGGGGATGTACGGCTTCAAGGGGACGGAGCACTTCCGCTACAACGTGCAGCAGCGCGACGGCAACGAGAACAAGACGGGGACCTACACCTTCGACGCCCGGCCTGCCGGCAACGGCCGCTTCACGTTGTCGGTGGCGGGCTCCCTCGGCAGTGACAGCTACTCTTCGACGGTCACCTTGGGTCCGAACGAGGGCGTGCCGATGATGCAGCTCATCGGCCTGGGGCCGGTGGGGCTGGCGCTCTTCAACCCGGTGTGGATGATCCTGCTCGGCGGCCATCAGTGGGAGATCGGCAACGGGTGGGCATCGACCCAGGACGGCAAGACGACGTCCTTCAAGGTGGAGTCGCAGTGCCAGCAGGCGGGGGTCAGCGGGGCGCGCGGCGTGTGGCGCGAGAATCAGACGGTGCTGATGGACATGTGCGTGAGTCCGAACGTCGGCCTGCCGCTGGCGGTCACCTTCAACGGCGATGACGGGTCGAGCTCGACGGCAATGCAGCTGGTGGAGTTCCGTCCGTAGTCAGGCGTGCGAGCCGCTCCCCTCGCCGCGCGGCGAGGGGGCGGTTGGCGGCAGGACGCCTTCGTTCTATAATCCTCGTTCCATTCTGTCGGCCAGGTAGCTCAGTTGGTAGAGCAGCGGACTGAAAATCCGCGTGTCGGCAGTTCGATTCTGCCCCTGGCCACTCGGACGTACGGCGCTCCGAACCAAACGGGCCTCTGATCGAGAGGCCCGTTCTTCATCTATCTATTCTCTCCAAGTGCAATGCGGCGAGGCCTCCCGGAATTGTGAAGGCTGGGCGTGAAGATGAAGATTCCTAACATTGGTGGGGCGAAAGTGCGTTGTTAGTTTTTCCGCCCTATGCGTTTCACGTTTCCGAATCGGTTGCTCCTCGCCAACGGAGTGCTGTTCCTGATCGGTGCTCCGCTGCTGAGCACCAAACCGGCCGTCGCTCACGCGAACGACCGGTGCCCGGACCAGCGTGTGGCCAGCTCGGCGTTCGCGCTCGAGTATCAGGGGGTCGAGACCCGTTCCCCGGTCAGCGCGGCGTTCGTGCTCCCCGGTGAAACGGTCGACGTGGCCGTCGAACGGTCGACTGCAGCGGAGAGCGTCGCGGTGCACGCGTCCGCCGGCCTTGTCTCGCAGGCCGGGGCGACGGAGTGGCGATGGCGCGCCCCAGCCGCGCCCGGGAGCTACACGCTGCAGGTCATGGGCAGCTGCAAGGCGGATTCGGCGATCGTGCATGCCTTCGTCATGGTCCCGGCGAGCGAAGTGCGTGCCGGCTACCTCAATGGCTTCCGCATCGGCAACTACCCCCGGCCGCCGGCCCGCCGGCAGGCGACCTATCAGCCGCCGCTCGGCTTCATCGAGGTCACGCCACAGAATCAGGACGTGTTCATCACGCCCCATCTACAGCTGAAGCAGTTCTTGACGAAGCAGCCGGGAGGCTATCCCAAGTACGTGGTGCTCGATCCCCGGTTGCTGCAGAAGCTCGAGCTGATCTTCAAGGAAGTGCACGACGCGGGGTATGCCCAGTCCGGCTTCTTCGTGATGAGCGGCTACCGTACGCCGGCGTACAACCGAGACCTCGGCAACGTCCAGTTCAGCCGCCATCAGTACGGCGCCGCCGCGGACATCTTCATCGACGAGCGGCCACGCGACGGGGTCATGGACGACCTGAACCACGACGGCCGCACCGACATTCGCGACGCCCGCGTGCTGTACGACCTCATCGACCGCCACCAAGACGACCCGGCGTTCCGACCGCTGATCGGCGGGCTCGGATTGTACCCGAGCACGTCCGCCCATGGGCCCTTCGTGCACGTCGACGTGCGAGGCTACGCGGCCCGGTGGTGAGCCGAGCCGTCGGCGGCGCTCAGTTGTTCGCTTTCCGCGCCGCCTCCGCCTTATACGCCTCGCTCGCGTAAATCGCGACTTCTACCCGGCGGTTCTGTGCCCGGCCGGCCTCGGAGTCGTTGGAGGCGACCGGGTCCGTCTCCCCCATGCCGCGCGTTGCCAGGCGGGTCCTGTTCACCCCCTCCGAGACGAGGTAGTTCGCCGCCGCGGCCGCGCGCCGCTCGGAGAGACCCTGGTTGTACGTGGCCGTGCCGACCTGGTCGGTGTGGCCGACGATGAGAATGTCCGACCCGGGATACTTGTCGAGGCTTTCCGCCAGCGTCCGCAGGTTCTTTCTCGCTTCGGCCCGGACCACGTCGGAGTCGAAGTCGTAGAGCAGCCCTGAGGCGAAGGTCACCGCGATGCCCTCCCCGACGCGCTCCACGGTGGCGCCCGGGATGTCCTGCGCCAGCTCCTTGGCCTGCTTGTCCATCTGCGCTCCGATGATCGCGCCCGCAGCGCCGCCGACCGCCGCGCCGATGATTGCGCCGCGCGCCGTGGAGCCGGTGGCTTTCCCGATCACGCCGCCCACGACGGCGCCGCCCGCCGCGCCGATGACCGCGCCGGTTTGCGTGTGGGTCGCGCAGCCGCTGAGTCCGACGGCCATCACGACAGCGAATGGCAGCGTGCAAGACGCGACGCGATTGTAGGTCTGCATCGTCACCTCCTATTGGGGAGACCTGCTCATCCCCTCCTCACTACCCCGCAGACTCGCGAGTCCCCCCGTTCGGATGTCCCGACCCAGGTCACGTGACCGGGGCCACACCCATCACCGACCGCTGCTGGTGGCCCCGCCCGCTGCGGCCTTGAGATGCCGTGCCAGGAAATCGTTGGTCGCCTGCTGGATCAGGAAGAAACTCTGCGCATTGTAGGCGGCTCCGTGATGCCCGGGCGGGTAGATGCGCAGGTCGACGTCGATACGGGCGTCGGTGAGCGCGGTGAGCAGCTGCATCGTGTTCTGCGGATGGACGTTGTCGTCCATCATCGAATGGATCAGCAGCAGGCGGCCCTTGATCTGCCCCGCGTGCGTGACGGCCGAGCTCGAGTCGTAGCCGGAGGCGTTGTCGGACAGCAGTCCCATGTACCGCTCGGTGTAGATCGTGTCGTACAGCCGCCAGTCGGTGACGGGTGAGTTCGCGACGCCGACCGTGAAGAGGTCCGGGTACATGGCCATCGTGTACACCGTGCTGTAGCCGCCGTAGCTCGTGCCCACGATGGCGACACGCGCCCCGTCGGCCCAGGTCTTCGTCGCGAGATAACGGGCGGTCTCGGCGAAGTCGTGGGCCTCCCAATAGCCGAGGCGCTTGTACGTGGTCTTCATGAACGCGCTGCCGTAGTTGTTGGTGCCGCGGTTGTTCACCCCGACGACGAGATAGCCCTGCTGGGCCAGCCATTGCGTCCAGGCGCTCCCGCTGAACGAGTTGTAGACCTGTTGCGAGCCCGGGCCCCCGTAGATCGCGAACACCATGGGATAGCGGCGCGTGGAGTCGAACGGCCACGGCTTGACGACCGAGATATCGATCCGCGCCGAGTCGCTCGTCGTGAAGGAGAGCAGCTCGGGGGTCGAGTAGGCGTGGGCGGCGAGCCACTGGGTGACCCGTGCGTTGTCCTCGAGCTTCTTCAGCATCTTCCCACCACTCGCCCACAGCTCGACCTGCCGCGGTTGCCCGACGTTCGACCAGCGGTCGATGTAGTACCGCGTGTCGGGCGACATATCGATCTGGTGGTTGCCGGCGGTCGTCGTGAGCCGTCGCGCGCCCTTGCCGTCGAAGCCGATGGCGTAGAGCTGACGCTCCAGTGGGGACGCCTGGGTGGAGGTGTAGTAGATCACGCCGCGCGCGGCATCGGTCCCTTCGATGCGGGTCACGCTCCAGCGCCCCCGCGTCACCTGGTTGAGCAACTTTCCGGCGTAGTCGTAGCGGTAGATGTGCTGCCAGCCGTCGCGGTCGGAGATCCACAGAAACTCCGCCCTTCCCGCCGGAAAGCTCATCAAGTCGTCGACGCCCGCGTAGAAATCGTACACGTCGAGCCAGGTATCCGACCGCTGGGTGAACACGAGGCGGCGGCCGCCGGTCGTCACGTCGAAGAAGTACAGCTTGAGGAAATTCTGCGGCCGATTGAGCGTGAGCACGGCGAGCGTGTCAGCCCGGCTCGTCCAATAGATCCGCGGGATGTAGTACTCGCCCGTCTCCCCGGGGTCGAGCCACACGCGCCGGCCGGAGCGGACGTCGACCACGCCGATCTTGACCCGCGGGTTCGAATCGCCGGGCTGGGGAATGCGGATGCTGGTCCATTCGGGATGGCGGCCGGAAAAATCCGAGAACTGGATCACGGGCTCGGGGCTCTCGTCCAGCTGCCAGAACGCGATGTGGCGGCTGTCGGGAGACCAGTTCCATGCCTGGGCCATGCCGAACTCTTCCTCATAGACCCAGTCGAAATGACCGTTGTACAGGGTAGGCGTGGCGTCGCTCGTGAGCGGCGATTCCTTCCCGGCCGCGAAATCGTAGACGAACATGTTCCCGTCCCGCTCGTAACCCATCATCGCTCCGTCGGGCGAGAGTTCGGCGGTGCGGGCGCCGCTGGCGCCGAGCTTCAACGAACGATCGGCCAGCGTGTACACGAAGTAGTCCGAGGTTCCGGAGCGCCGGTACAGCGGCTTGAACCGTGTCTGGAAGACGAGGTGCTTCGAATCCTGCGCCCACTGGAAGGACTGATAGGCGAACGGCTCGGTCGTCCCCGGGAAGACGAGTCCCTTGGCCCGGAACAGCAGTGTATCGGTCCCGCTGGCCGGATCGTGGACGCGAATCTCCTCGTCGCCCGAATCGCTGCGGGCGATGAAGGAGTAGCGGCGACCGCCGTCGATCCAGTTGACGTTGCGGGGGCCCGATCCGCCGGCGAGCGAGCCGCCCGAGCGCAGGGCCTCCTGCAGGTTGGCGAACCCGGTCTTCTGCTGGCCCGCGAGGGCGAGCGGGAGCGCGAGGAGGATGGTGACGAGCAAGCGCGGACGGGGGGTATGCATGCGGAAGGCTCTCGGGACGAAAGGTCAGCAGAAAGGTAGCATTTGACGGCAAGCGATGCGGCCGGTAGAGTGGCCTCCTGTACGATCCCGGGGGCTCTCGGTGCAACAGGTGAAAGGCTCGGTGCTCAAGGCCCGGCTCTCATTCGTGGAGCAGCACGGGGGCAAGGACGGCGTCGAGCGCGTCCTCGCAGCATTGTCGGCGGAGGATCGCGGGGCGCTGCGGAACCTGGTGGCGATCCAGTGGTGCCCGTTCGAGCTGGGCCGCCGGCTCGACGACGCCATCGTGCAGGTGCTCGGGCACGGGAAAGCGCAGTTCTTCGAGCGCCTGGGTGCCGCATCGGCCGAGACGAACCTGACCACTGTGCACAAGGCGTTCCTCGCCCAGGGCGACCCGCAAGCCTTTCTGGCGAAAGCGCCTCAGGTGTACAAGCTCTATTACGACACCGGGCGCCGCGAATACGCAAAGGTCGGTCCGCAGGAGGCGGTGCTCACGACCCGCGACGCGGAGACCTTCTCGGCCCCCGACTGTCTCACGGTCATCGGGTGGCACCGCAAGGCGCTCGAAATGTGCGGGGCGGCGAACGTGAGAATCGTGGAAGAGGAGTGCCGTGCACGGGGCGGCGCGGTGTGTCGCTACCGTATTTCCTGGGGTTGAACCCCCTCCTTGCCATCGCCCGGAGTCGCAGGCACAATTACCGGCTTCAAGTCCCGCCGTCGTAGATGTCCGCAGCCAGGAGGCCCTGTGGGAAAAAGAACATTGTCGGCAATGATGGCGGTGCTGTTCGCCGCCGCGCTGAGCCCGCGTGAGGCCAGCGCACAGGCGCGTGTGATCACGGGAAAGGTGACGAGCGCGCAGACCGGGCAGGGTATCGCCCGGGCGAACGTGTCCGTGGTCGGGA
Organism: Gemmatimonadales bacterium; assembly: GCA_035456525.1. Taxonomy (GTDB): domain Bacteria; phylum Gemmatimonadota; class Gemmatimonadetes; order Gemmatimonadales; family GWC2-71-9; genus DASTHG01. Next base: position 6,315 of record DATICZ010000102.1, on the reverse strand, counting down.
CCGTGATCGTCGCCGCCACCAACGACCGTGGTGAATACACCCTGTCGCCACCGGCCGGAGAGGTGCGGCTGATGGTGCGCGCCGTCGGGTTCAAGCGCCGCCAGGTGACGGTGACGGGCGATCAGCAGACGGCGGACGTCAGCCTCGACCAGGACGTCTTCAACCTCGAGGCAGTGGTCGTCACGGGACAGGCGACGGCCATTGCACAGCAGAACCTGGCCAATGCGGTCGCCACGATCGCGCCCGAGGTGCTGACACGGGCGCCCACGCCCACCATCGAAAGCGCGGTGCAGGGAAAGATCCCCGGCGCGCTGATCCAGCAGAATTCTGGTGCACCAGGCGGTGGGGCGCAGATCACCCTCCGAGGCGTCTCGACCATCAACGGCAGCGTCAGCCCGCTGATCGTGGTGGACGGCATGGTGATCGCGAACGACGCGATCGGCAACAACCTGAACGCGGTCACGGCGGCCGCGGGCGGCGGCAACGCCTCGAACCAGGACAACCCCGTCAACCGTCTCGCCGATCTGAACCCGGCCGACATCGCGAACGTCGAAGTACTGAAAGGCGCGTCAGCGGCCGCCATCTACGGATCCGAAGCGGCCAACGGCGTGCTCATCATCACGACGAAGCGCGGCCAGACGGGCGCACCGCGGTTCTCGCTGACCCAACGTTTTGGGCAGTTCCGGCTCGCCAACAAGATGGGCCAGCGCGCCTTCCTGGATTCCGCCGACGCGGTCAGCGTGTTCGGCAGTGATAGCGCCCTGGTGGGGCAGCTGTGCGCCGGGGGGTGCCCGTTTCACGACTTCGAGCAAGAGCTGTACGGCCAGCACAGCCTGTCGTTCGAGACCGACGGCAGCATCAGCGGCGGTACCGACCAGACGAGCTACTTCATCTCGGGACTGGTGAAGAAAGACGGTGGAATCGCGCCGAATACCGGGTACCAGAAGCAGTCGCTGCGCGCCAACCTGGACCAGCTGCTGGGTAGCCGCTTCCACCTCTCGGTGAGCACCCAGTTGATCCACAGCCTGGCCGATCGCGGCATTTCGAACAACGACAACACCGGGACGAGCACGTTCCTGGTGTTGCCCTTCACACCGAGTTTCTTCGACCTGCGGCCGGTGAACGGGGCGTTCCCGGCGAACCCGTTCTCGCAGAGTAACCCGCTCCAGACCTTCGAGCTCCTCACGAACTCAGAGGATCTGTGGCGGGTCCTGGGGACGACGAAGCTGCGCATCGATGCGTTGACGTCGGGACCGCATCACCTGGAGTTCAACGTCACGGGCGGGCTCGACTACTACGAGCTGCAAAACGACATCCTGTCGCCGCCCACCCTGCAATACGAGCCGCAGGACGGGCAGCCCGGCACCGTGGTGCTCGGCAAGGCATCGGATCAGCGGCTCAACCTGGTCGGCAGCGCGATCTACAATTATGCGCCAGCCTCGGGGAGCTACTCGGCGACGACGTCCGCCGGGTTCCAGTACCAGGACCAGCACCTGAACCAGACCAACGCGGTGGGTCGTACGATCCTGGCCGGTCAGCAGAACATCAACCAGGCGACGACCATCACGATCAACCAGGCGCAGACACCCGTGCGCTCGGTCGGGCTGTACGCCCAGGAAGAAGTCCTCGCGCTCGACCAGCGACTGCTGGTTACCGCGGGGATCCGGGCGGACCGCTCCAGCGTCAACGGTGACACCCGCAAGTTGTTCTTCTTCCCGAAGGGCTCGGCTTCCTACCGGTTCCTGGCTCCGGTGTCGGGTGTGGATGAGCTGAAGATCCGCGGCGCCTTCGGCCAGACCGGCAATCCGCCGCTGTTCGGCCAGAAATTCACCCCGGAAGGGACCGGGGTGATCGGCGGCCTGTTCGGCACCGTGTCCGGCGCGAATGCCGGCGCGTCCGACATCACGCCGGAGCGCCAGACGGAGATGGAGGCGGGCTTCGACGCGACGCTCGGTCACGAGTTCGCGACGCTCTCCTTCACGTACTACAACAAGACGATCACCGATCTGCTGCTCGTGGCGCGGGTGGCGCCCTCGACCGGGCGGACCAACCGCATCTTCAACGGCGGCAAGCTGCAGAACCTCGGCCAGGAAATCGCGTTGTCACTCAACCCCCTGCGTCGCCCGGACATCAACTGGATCTTCCGGACCACCTTCTTCCGTAACCGGAGCAAGATGGTGGAGCTGCCCGTTCCCGCCTTCGAGACCGGCGGCTTCGGCACGTCGCTCGGCGCGTTCAAGATCGAGCAGGGGAAGTCCGCCACGCAGATCGTCGGCACCGAAGGCGTCGTGGGAGACGTCGAACCTGACTTCCAGATGACCTTCTCCAACGACCTCACGGTGAAGCGGTGGAACCTCGGCTTTCTGTGGGACTGGAAGAAGGGCGGCGACATCATCAACCTGACGCAGCTGCTGTACGACGCGGGCAACAACGCTCCTGACGTCGGCAACACCCGGTTCACCGATTGGCTGGGTGGCAAGACGAAGACCTACGTACAGGACGGGTCGTACCTGAAGCTGCGTGAGGTTTCGCTCACCTACGACCTCCCGGAGGCGGTGGTGGGCCGGCTCTTCGGTGGTATTCGCTACGCCAGACTCAACGTGAGCGGGCGGAATCTCATCCGCATCACCCCCTACAAGGGGCTCGATCCGGAAGTGTCGAACTTCGGGAACCAGGCGATCGCGCGGAACATCGACGTCGCCCCGTTCCCGCCCAGCCGCAGCTTCTTCTTCTCGATCGACTTGGGGTTCTGACCATGAGACTCCTGAACGGTTTTTCGGCCCTGTGCCTCGGCGGCGCGCTCGTCGTGGGCGCCTGCAATTTCGACATCTCGAATCCGAACGCCCCCACCGAGATCGGCAACGGTGCGGACGCGGCGCACGTCGCCGCCGCGATGGAAGGCATGCTCATCGGGACTCGGGTGGACGTTCCCAACTGGATCCTCAAGGCCGCCATTCTCGGCCGAGAGGGGTACCGTATCGACCCGGCGGATCCTCGGTTCATTTCGGAGCTGATCACTGCGCCGCAACTCGATCCGTCGAACGGCGCGTTCGGCGGCGGCCAATGGCAGGCGGAGTACGCCGCGATTCGCAGCGGCTACAACGTGCTGAACGTCATCGGCACCGCGCTGATCACCAATGAGCAAAAGGAAGGCGTCATCGGTTTCACCCAGACCATGCAGGCGTATGCGTACATGATGGTCCTGTTCGCGCATACGCAGGATTCGATTCCGATCGACGTCAACCGGCCGCTCACCGATCCTCCCGCGCCCTTCGTGTCCAACAGCGCGGCCTGGGATCACGTGGTGAGCCTGCTCGATTCGGCCAAGACCCACCTCCTGGCGGCGGGCGGCGCGTTCTCGTTCGCTCTCCCGCCAGGACTCGGCGACTTCAATACGCCAGCCGGATTTCTGCAGGTGAACCGCGCCCTGCTGGCGCGCGCGAACCTGTATCGGGCCGGCATGTTCGCGTGCGCGAGCTGCTACGACGATGCACTGACGGCGCTGGGGGAATCGTTCGTCGACACTCTCGCGTCGCTCGGTCTCGGGGCGTATTTCGATTTCAGCCCGAATTCGGGCGACATCGCCAATGGCCTGTCGCAGCTGCCGTCGTCCGCCATCAACCTGGTGCACCCGTCGCTGCGTGACAGCCTGGCGGTCAACGGGGGCAGCGATGCCCGGTTTACTGCCAAGGCGACAAACCGCGGCGGCGCGGCGTGCGACCCGATCGCGACCAGCCGGTGCTCGGACCTGTCGTGGATCCGGTATCCGAGTCCCTCCTCGCCGATTCCGATCATTCGCAACGAGGAGCTCATCCTCATTCGCGCCGAGGCGAACAACAACAAGACGGCGCGGGATGCGGCAGCGGCGGCGGCGGACATCAACTTCATCCGCGTCAATTCGGGTGGGCTCGCCGCCAACGGCGGGCTCGCCGGCGCGACGCAGCAGGCAGTGGAAGACGAGATCCTGATCCAGCGGAAGTACTCGCTCCTCTATGAGGGCCTGCGCTGGACGGACATGCGGCGGACGGGCCGGCTCAATCAGCTCATCGTCGACGTGCCCGGAGACAAGATCTTCAGCACGTTGCCGGTCAATTCGTTCGAGGTGGATTCGCGGAAGTAAGTGTGCCGCGTGGAAGCCAGACCGCCGGACGGCCCAGCGCCGTCCGGCGGTCCTTTCTTATTCGGTGTAGACCTTCGCCCCTGCCAGCGCGCCCAGGGGCAGCGCGACCAGTCCGATCAAGGCGCCGATCGTGTACACCTTCTGCGGGGCGAACGCCATCGGCGCTTCCGTCAATCCGTGCAACAGCGAGATCAGCGTCCAGACGAGAAGGGCCGCGATCACCGCTGTCCTGGGACCGGCCCCGAAGCGAGGTCGAATCGCCGCGTAGAGGTAGACGAGGACGATCCCGTACACGAAGTCCATGATCACGAACCAGAGCGTGAGCGGGAGACCGAACGGGCCCGAGGCAGTCGGCTCCGGGAAGGTGCTCCTGAACACCACGCCGTAGGCCAGGATGTCGATCACGTTCATGACCGCTCCTGCCACCAGCCCTCCGATCAGCACCTTCTGCGTGTTGATCTTGCCCATCGGTCCCTCCGGTCGCCGAGATTGAGCGTGGGACTGCCGGCGCCACGCTACCGACGGACCGGGAAGGCGTCAAGCGTTCTCAGAACACGGTGAGTACGGCGATCCGCCCCCCCATGCCGTCGGGGACGCTCGGGACGCCCTCGGGGATTTGCCACGCTGCGCCGTCGACGAACACGACGAACTGGTGGAGACCGGGCATGAGCGGAAACGCCGACTCCCACACGTCGCCGTCGGTTCGCTCGAGCGGTGCCGGCGTCCAGCCGTTCCAGTCCCCCGCGATCGTGACCAGCTGCGCGTCGCGCAGCCGGATCCTGACGAGGACCCCGTCGCCACGGCGGAAGACACTGAAGGTCCGGGAGCGCACGAGCACGTCGGGGCGGCTGGCGGGCGGCGAGAAGTGAACCCGCACGCCAACCATCACAAATCCACTCGCCGGCAGCGCCTGGTACGGATCGGGAAGCACGTTCCCCGCCGCTCCCTCGAGCGTCACCCGGGGGGACACGCGCAGCTCGATCGATGCCAGCGCGGCCGCCTTCGACCCATACCTTTGGCTCACCCGTGCCGAAGCGCCGATGCCCGCCTCGAAACGACGGGAGCGCGCCACCACGGAAGCACCGGCGTCGGTGAACCAGGCGTTCAGGAACCGAGTCGGCTCCGCAATCCCGGTCAACTGGAGTCGGCCCGACAGGCTTTGCCACCAGCCTCGGACTCGCCCCCGCCACGCCGTCACGTCATTCGAGTCGTTGGCGATCCACCCGGCGGCTGGCCCCGCGGCGAAGGCCAGCCCCCACCGTGGCGCGGCCCACAATCCCTCGACGCTGAGCTGCCCCGCTCCACTCGCCGTGGCGGCGCCGCTCGTCGCGCCCGAGAGCCGACCCTCCAGCGCCACGCGCCAGCGTCCCACCAGCGGGGTGGAAGACACCCAGGTCGAGAGACGCCCTTGCGCGTAGCCGTTGCCGGAAGGGAGACTGGCCAAGGTCCCGCCCAGGTCCAGCGCGAGGTTGGGTCCGATGACCTGTAGAGAGGGGACGAGCGAGATGACCCCCAGCGTCGAGCCCCCGGGGAAGCGTATCGTCCCGAGTCCGAGACCCAGCGACGCGTCGGATTGGGCGACAGCGCTCCCGGGCCTGGTGAGGAGCAGGAACGCCATCAGTGCCACGAGCCGGCATGACATGGAACCCGCAAAATACGAAGGGGCGCGGAGTTCCGCGCCCCTCGGACACCTGTCGGCTGCGATCCCCGGGTGCTACGCCACGGCAGCCATCGCCTCGGCCTGACGGCGGGTCAAGCTCGTCAACCAGGCGAGCACAGTGATTTCGCCCGGGACGAATCGATCCGCCAAACTGAAAGCCTGGTGAAATGCCTGCGCGACTGCCTGTTCGGCATGCGCCGAATCATGGAGTATCCCGATTGCCACGGCGTAAGCCGTACGTTCGTGCCGGGCCATGAGCTCTTCCAGGGCGGTGCCGTCCTTTGATGCCATTCGGGCGACGAGCTCACGGTCCGGGTGCAGCCGGCGGTCGGTAGTGGAGTCTGGCACGGAAAGGTGTCCTCGCCTCTGGGACCGAGATCTGGGGCCAACAGGGTGAAGATGGCCGGTCTGGTGACATGGTAACGCGGTGTTTAAGCGCCGCATCGACAGGGCGTTACCCCAGGGCGGGCGTTACCGCAGGGCCGTGCCGGGCATCTTCAGGGCAGTTGCCGGGCGTGCCCCGGCCTCCTAGCAT
>DATICZ010000101.1:0-5586 GCA_035456525.1 Gemmatimonadales bacterium | reverse complement strand
GACAACACGAAGATGGCGATCGAGCTGATCACGCCGATCGCGATGGAAGAGGGGTTGCGCTTCGCGATCCGTGAGGGTGGGCGGACCGTGGGCGCCGGGGTCGTCACGAAGATCAAGAAATGACGCTGTCGGCTATCAGCTGTCGGCTATCAGCTTAGCCGATGACCGATAGCCGATAGCCGATAGCGAGGTTCATAAATGCCACGCGAAAACATCATCATGGAATGCACCGCGTGTAAGAGCCGGAACTACTTCACGACCAAGAACCGTCGGAAGCATCCGGAGCGGGCGGAGTGGAGCAAGTACTGCCCGCGGTGCAACAAGCAGGTGGCGCACAAGGAATCGAAGTAGCCGTGGCGACGGAAGCGCTCGCCCCCGCGAAGAAGGGGGTGCCGGGCCGGCTGATGGACTTCCTCCGCGAGGTGCGGGGCGAGCTCCAGAAGGTCACCTGGCCCGGCATGCAGGAGCTGCGCAAGGCCACGATCGTGATCGTGATCTTCGTGCTGGCTTTGGGGCTGCTCATCGGCCTCATGGATACGCTGCTCCAGTTCGTGTTCGTCACCGGGGTCGCCTCGCTGTTCCGATGAGCGAGCACCGCTGGTACGCGATCCAGGTCACGGCCGGTCACGAGAACAAGGTGCGCTCGCTCGTGCAGCGGCGCATCCAGGAGGACGCGCGGCCGGAAGTGGAGCGTCCGATCCGGCAGGCCCTGGTCCCCACCCAGGACGTGGTGGAGATCAAGAACGGGAAAAAGGTGACGGTGGAGCGCAAGATGTACCCCGGATACGTCCTGGTGGAGATGGAGCTCAACCAGGAGACGATCCACGTCATCAACGGCATTCAGGGCGTGATCAAGTTCGTGGGCACGGGCCGTCTCCCGATGGCGCTGCGGCCGGACGAGGTGAACCGGCTGCTCGGTATCGCCGAGCCGGTGCCCGAGGAGGAGCCGAAGGAGGAGATCCCCTTCCTCGTCGGCCAGGTGGTGGAGATCACCGAAGGGCCGTTCTCGGATTTCAGCGGAACGGTGGAAGAGGTGCTCTCGGACAAGGGCAAAGTGCGGGTGTCGGTGTCGCTGTTCGGGCGGCCGACCTCGGTGGAGCTGGACTATTTGCAGTTGAAAGCACACTAGGCGCCTGAGCACCTGAGCGTCTAGGCATTCCCCCACCACGGGGCACGTGGGAGTCCGCGCGGGCGGACGCGACAGGAGATCCAGATGGCGAAGCCGATCATGGCGGTCGTGAAGCTGCAGGTGCCGGCGGGGCAGGCGACCCCGGCGCCGCCGGTGGGAACCGCGCTCGGTCCTCACGGCGTCAACATCATGGAATTCGTGAAGCAGTTCAACGCGAAGACCCAGAGCGCGGCGGGGATGATCACGCCGGTCGAGGTGACGATCTTCAAGGACCGGACCTTCACCTTCATTACCAAGACGCCGCCCGCGGCCGTGCTCCTGAAGAAGGAAGCCGGGGTGGAGAAGGGTTCGGCTACGTCCAACCGCCAGAAGGTCGGGAAGGTGACGCGGGCCCAGGTGCAGAAGATCGCCGAGCTGAAGATGCCCGACCTGAACGCGACCTCGCTCGAATCGGCGATGAAGATGGTCGCGGGGACGGCCCGCTCGATGGGGCTCGAGGTGGTGGACTGATGCGCACGCACGGCAAGCAGTTCCGGGCCGCCGTGGGGACGCTCGAGCCGCGCCGCTTCTACGCCGCACGGGAAGCGGTGGACAAGGTGAAGGCCGCGGCCTTCGCGAAGTTCGACGAATCGGTGGACGTGGCGGTGCGGCTGGGGGTGGACCCCAAGCACGCCGATCAGATCGTGCGCGGCACGGTGTCGCTGCCGCACGGCACCGGCAAGACCGTGCGCGTGCTGGCCCTCACGGCCGGCGACAAGGCCAAGGAGGCCGAGGCGGCCGGCGCCGATTTCGTCGGGGTGGACTACATCCAGAAGATCAAGGACGGCTGGCTGGACTGCGACGTGATCGTGGCCACGCCCGACGTCATGGGACAGCTCGGGGCGCTGGGGAAGATCCTGGGGCCGCGGGGGCTGATGCCCAACCCCAAGGCCGGGACGGTGACGATGGACGTGGGTCGGGCGGTCAAGGAGCTGAAGGCCGGGAAGATCGAGTTCCGGGTGGACAAGAGCGGCATCGTCCACGCGCCGATCGGAAAGAAGTCGTTCCCGGCCGAGGCGCTGGAGCAGAACCTCCAGGCGTTCATGGACGCGATCGTCCGGGCGAAGCCGTCGGCCGCGAAGGGGACCTATGTCCGGTCGGTGACGGTGTCGAGCACGATGGGGCCGGGTGTGCACCTGGACCCGGCGGGGTATCACCAATGAAAGCGACCAAGGCGCAGAAGCAGGAAACCGTGACGGCTCTCGTGGGGCGGCTGAAACGCGCGCCCACGGTGTACCTGGCCGATTTCACGGGGCTCAACGTCGCTAAGGCGACCGAGCTGCGGCAGCGGTTGCGCGCGGCCGGCGTCGAGTACGTGGTGGTGAAGAACACCCTGGCCCGCCGGGCGCTGGACGCCGCGGAGGTGTCGGGGTTGTCCGAGCATCTGGCGGGGCCGACGGCCCTGGTGCTCGCCGGAGCCGATCCGGTGGGGGCGGCGAAGGTGCTCGCGGATTTCGCGAAGGAGAACGAGAAGCCCGCCATCCGCGTAGGGTTGGTGGAAGGGAAGGCGCTGTCGGCCGATCAGGTGAAGCGGCTGGCGACGCTGCCCTCCCGGCCGGAGCTCCTCGCCCAGCTGGGCGGGGCGTTCCAGGCGCCGATGGCGGGATTCCTCGGGGCAATGAACGGCTTGCTGCAGATGATGGTGGGCGCGCTCGAGGCGCTCAGGACCCAGCGCGCCGCCGGGGCGGGCGCCGACTCATAGGAGAAGGAACACATGGCCACACAAACCGGTTTGAGCAAGGACGAGATCCTCGAAGCAATCGGCAACATGTCGGTGTTCGACCTGGCCGAGTTGATCGAGGCGTTCAAGTCGAAGTTTGGCGTGACGATCGCCGCGCCGGTCGCGGCGGCGCCGGCGGGCGGAGCGGCAGGTGCGGCCGCGGCGCCGGCGGTGGAGGAGCAGAGCGAGTTCACCGTCGTGCTGAAGAGCGGCGGCGAGAAGAAGATCCAGGTCATCAAGGAAGTGCGCACCATCACCAGCCTGGGCCTGAAGGAAGCCAAGGACCTGGTGGAAGCCGGCGGGACGGTAAAGGAAGGCGTGTCCAAACAGGAAGCCGAAGAAATCAAGAAGAAGCTCGAAGCGCAGGGCGCGGTCGTCGAACTGAAGTAGCCCGTGGACGCCGTACGCCATTGGGGCGTGCGGCGCACTCGTGGTCTTCTTCGGTTCTGACGACATGCGCGGATTTGGTCGAACTCCTGCTCGCTCGGTCGAGCCTTGTGTGCTCCGCCCCGGACCGGTTCGCGGTCCGGGGAGGCGGGGCCTTTTGCGTTTGGTACTGAGGTACTGACATGACGATGACGAAGACTGTGCCGATGGTGTCGTTCGGGAAGCTCGAGACGGGGATGCCGATGCCGCATCTCCTGGACATTCAGACGCGCGCGTTCCAGTCGCTGCTGCAGCCGGACGGCAAGGGCGCCGAACGCGCCGACGTCGGGCTGGAGCGCGTGTTCAAGGATCTGTTCCCGATCCAGGACGTGAACGGGAACTACTCGCTCGAGTTCGTGAAGTACGGGCTGGGCGAGCCCAAGTACTCCGTGGAGGAGTGCATCGAACGCGACATGACCTACTCGGTGCCGCTCAAGGCGACGCTGCAGCTCGTCATCATGGAGGAAGTGGGCGAGACCACGAAGACCAAGCGGCCCAAGAACATCATCGAGAAGGAAGTCTACCTGGGCGAGCTGCCGATCCTCACGCCGCTGGGCACGTTCGTCATCAACGGCGCCGAGCGGGTGATCGTGTCGCAGCTGCACCGCTCCCCCGGGGTGGTGTTCGAGGAGAGCGTGCACCCCAACGGGCAGCGGTTGTTCTCGGCGCGCATCATCCCGTTCCGGGGCTCGTGGGTCGAGTTCACGATCGACATTCACGACGTGATCTACGTCCACATCGACAAGAAGAAGAAGTTCCCGGCGACCGCGCTGCTGCGGGCGTTCGGCTACGGGACCAACGCCGACATCCTGAAGCTGTTCTACGCGACGAAGGACATCGACATCACCGGGAAGCTCGAGGGCCGCGCGCAGAAGCGCGAGGTGCTGGGCACCCTGCTGGCGGTGGACGTCCCCGATCCCGAGAACAAGAAAGGTGAGCCGCTGGGCCACGTGGGCGACGAGCTGACGCTCGACAAGTTCAACACCTTCCGCCGCGCGGGCATCACCAAGGTGACGGTGTTCGCCGGGTACACGAGCTACGACCTGCGCGAGGACGCGCAGCCCACCAGCACGCGCGAGCGGCTGGGGCCGCACATCCTGGCGACCGACGTGGCCGACCCGGAGACGGGCGAGGTCCTGGCGGAGGCGTCGCGCGAGCTGTCGGACACCCTGAAGAAGAAGCTGCTCAAGGCCGGGGTCCACGTGGTGGACGTGCTGCTCCCGGCGGGACGCAGCGAGTCGCCGCTGATCAAGAACACGCTGGCCAAGGACCCGACGCACTCGGAGGCCGAAGCGCTGGAGCAGATCTACACCTTGCTGCGTCCGGGCGAGGCGCCGAACCTCGAGACCGCCCGCCAGGCGCTGGAGCGGCTGTTTTTCCATCCCAAGCGCTACGATCTGGGGAAGGTGGGCCGCTACAAGATCAACCAGCGGCTGAAGCTCAACACCGCGCGGGACCACACCGTCCTCACCGAAGAGGACTTCATCGCGATCATCCGGTACCTCATCGAGCTGCGCGAAGGCCGGGGGTATACCGACGACATCGACCACCTGGGCAACCGCCGGGTGCGCTCGGTGGGCGAGCTGATCGCCAACCAGTTCTCGGTGGGCCTGTCGCGCATGGCGCGGCTCATCAAGGAGCGGATGAGCATCAACAACGATCCCGAGCGCATCACGCTCGACGATCTGGTGAATGCGCGCACCGTGAGCGCCGTGATTCAGGCGTTCTTCGGCAGCTCGCAGCTGTCGCAGTTCATGGATCAGACGAATCCGCTGGCCGAGCTGACGCACAAGCGGCGCCTCTCGGCGCTCGGACCGGGGGGCCTGACGCGCGAGCGCGCCGGCTTCGAGGTGCGCGACGTGCACTACTCGCAGTACGGCCGGATGTGCCCGATCGAGACGCCGGAAGGTCCGAACATCGGCCTCATCACCAGCCTGTCCTGCTACGCGCGCGTCAACGAGCTGGGATTCGTCGAGACGCCGTACCGCATCGTGAAGGACGGCCGCGTCACCGACGAGATCCGCTGGCTGTCGGCGTCGGAGGAGGAAGAGTACGCGGTGGCGCAGGCCAACGCGCCGCTCACCGAGGACGGCCGCTTCGCCGAGGATCTGGTGCTGTGCCGCAAGCGGGACGACTACCCGATGCTGGCGCCGAACCGGATCGACTTCATGGACGTGGCGCCGGAGCAGCTGGTGTCGATCGCGGCCGCGCTGATCCCGTTCCTGGAGCACGACGACGCGAACCGCGCGTTGATGGGCTCGAACATGCAGCG
>DATICZ010000100.1:0-24162 GCA_035456525.1 Gemmatimonadales bacterium | reverse complement strand
GGTCCACGACGTCCATTCCTTCCACCACGCGTCCCAGCGGCGAGAATCCCATGGCGTCCAGCTGCACGTTGTTGCCGTAGTTGATGAACACCTGCGTCGTGCGCGTGGCCGGTCCCCCGGTTGCGAAAGTGAGGGTGCCGCGCGTGTTGTGCTCTACCACGGGATCGTCGGGGATCGTGGCCGGGCGCCACTGGGCCGCGACCGCCGGGTCGCCGGGGAGGCCGAACTGGACCACGAACCCGGGCACGACGCGGAAGAACCGCCCGCCGTCGTAGAAGCCGTTGCGCACCAGGTTGTAGAACCGGTCGGCGCCCAGTGGCGCCCACGCGCGGGTCACTTCGACCGTGAAGGCCCCGGCGCTCGTCTCGAAGCGGGCACGGTAGGTCGCGGGCGCCGTGGCCTGCATCTGGGGGGAGGCTGGATCGAGCGATGTGGCCGTGGTCGCAGGTGTGGCGGGCTGCTTCGGGCGTTCCTTGCAGGAAACGAATACGCTCCCCAGGATGACGAGCACGATCGCCTGGCGTCGCATGCGCCGAAATCCTCGCTGTCGGGGTGGGACTGCCGGTCCTAGCCGACCGGAAAACTACATCAGCGACGGGCTCGGGTGGACGGGTCGCTGCGGCGCAGAACGGCCCGGACGGTCACGATCCGCTCGCCCTCCAGGTTGCGCACCGCGTTCTCGATCTTCCGGGCGACGTCCTCGAGCACGATCGTGTCACGTCCCAGGGCAGGGGCCGCCTCGGGAACCGGCGGGGGTGGCCGGCGCCGGCGGGCGTGATCGAGGGTGTCCGCGGTGGTGTCCTCCCAGCGCACCTCGCGGAATCCGGCCGTTCCGAGCAGCGCGCGGGCAGCAGCGGGGGTCATGAGAAAGTTCAGCTCCGGCGCCGAGGCCCAGAACGTCGGGAAGATGACGCCCTCGACCGGGCCGGCGAACACGGCCTCGAGCGCCAGCGTGCCGCCGGGGACGAGGACGCGATGCACTTCGGCGAACAGGCGGGACTGGTCGGGGATGTTCATGATGCTGTTCTGCGACCAGACGACGTCGAAGCGGCCATCCTCGAACGGCATCGTGAGGGCGTCGCCGTGCCGGAACGTCACCCGGTCGGCGAGTCCTACCAGCTCGGTCAAGGTGGTGGCGGCGCGGCAGAACTCCTCGGTGAGATCGAGTCCCACGACCTCCGCGCCGAACTCGGCGGCGAGCGTACGCGCCGGCCCGCCGATTCCGCTGCCGACGTCCAGCACCCGGATGCCGGGCCGGAGACCGACGAGACGGGCCAGTCCCCGCGTGGACTCCCGCCCGCCGGTGTGGAACTCGTCGAACGTCGCGAGATCGTCGCGCGTGATCGTCGCGGGATCCTTCCCGGCGGCCCGGAGCCGCTCGAGGATCCGGGCCGACAGCTGGGCGGCCCCATAGTGACGATTGATGGTGTGCGCGTAGTCGCTGTCCCTGGTCACCGGTCAAAAGGTGCCGGGACAGCGACAGGGGTTCAAGACCGAGCTTACTGCCCCGTCTGCGCCGCCGTCTCCCCGTTGATGAACGCGGCCAGCGCTGCGATTTCCCGCGGCGAGAGGTTCAGGTTGGGCATCTCGTCTCCACCCGGCCCGCGCGTGGTGGCGATGCTCGGATCGGCCAGGAACCGCTGCAAGTAGTCTCCGGTGAATCGCCGGCCAGTCAGGTCCGGACCGACCTTGACGACTCCGCTCCCCGAGACCTCCTGGTGGAGGTGACAGGTGAGGCACCCCTTCGCCACGAAGAGCTGCCGGCCTCGCTCAGCCGCGGCGACCGCCGCCACCGCCCGCCCGGGGCCGACTGCCGGCAACGGCAGCAGGGTGACGTTGCTGTTCCCGAATCCGGAGTAGACGGTGATCGTCCAGGCACCGGCGTGCGGCAGCGTGACGGTTGCGCGATACCGACCCGCCGACGCGCCGGGTTGGGCCGCGGCGCTCACTCGGTCGCCACCGCCTTCGGCGACCACCCGGGGGTTCAGGTTGGAGAGGAGAGTGTGCCCGTGCTGGCGCACCGTGAAGTCGAGCGTGACGGGTTGCCCCACCGCGACCTGGTCCGGCAGGTTTTCCACCGTAATGACCGCCCAGCCGCCCAAGTTGAGCGCGAAGAGGCTGAGCAGCGCGAGTACGTGTGACATCCGATCCTCCGTACGGGGTTTGAGGTTGGATGCCGGCCTGTGGCTCGGGGTTTGGACCCCCCTCCCCGGAGGGCTTATCTGTTTGTTCGGTTTCTTGTCAAGCCGCGATCGAGGGGGCCGATCGGACGTCCCCGGGCCGAGCAGTCGATCAACTGGGTCAACCGGCTGAGTCGGGTGGCCTCCTGCTTCGCGGCAACGACCCAGAAACGCGCCGTGCGCCGGTACCACGGAGCCTGGGACCGGAAGAAGGCCCAGGCCTTCGGGTTCGCCCGCAGGAGCCGGGCGAAGCGTGGCGGCAGCCGGATCTTCCGCCGCTGCTCGAAGGAATAGAGCCCGGACTTCTTTCGGTCCCGCTCCTGGAAGACCCTCAGCCCGGCAGGTCGCATCCGGCCTTCCTTGACCAGGGCGCGCGCGCGTTTCAGGTTGACGGCGCTCCAGATACTCCCGGGTTTGCGGGGGGAGAAGCGGATGGTGTAGGTCGCGTCGTCGATCCGGCGACGCACTCCGTCGATCCAGCCGTAACAGAGCGCCTCGTCGACCGACTCGGGCCAGGTCAGGCTCGGGGTTCCGGTGTGTCGCTTGTGAAATCCGACGAGCAGTTCCCTGGCCGTGCGGTGATGGCGCTTGAGCCACGCGCGGAATGCGGCGGGACTTGCGAAGAACCTCGGCTTGGCCATCGGAGCGGTCAATTGGCCTTGAGCACGTCCTCGACGAAACTCAACGCCTTGGTCGCGACCCACTCGGCCGACACGGCGTCCACGCCGATCGTTCCCGTGCGGTCACCGGTCGCCGGCGCGACCCGGCTCTTGGCGGGCGACTGCTTGACGTCGCGCTGCACCACGATGCCGCGGCGCGGATCGTACTTGAACATCAGGGCCGACGCGAGCACGGACTCGGGACTCTTGGCCGCGGCGATGCTCCGGGGGGTGAAGGACAGCGCCACACTGGGGTAGGCGTCGTCCCGGTCGGTGTGGTCCCGGGTGGAGGCGTCGTGCCCGGCCTTCTTGATCTCCTCCATGAAGCGCTCCAAGACCGGCCGGACGACGGCGCGCAGCAGGTCCGCACAGGCGCGCCGCTTGCGCTCGGCGCTGGTGTCCCCGGCCCTGGGGGTCGGTTTCGCGGCCGCTTGGCGTTCGGCGTAAGCCGAGAGCAGGGCGTGGAGCCTCGCGATACGCTCGTCGGGCATGAAGGGGAAGTATAAGAGGTCAGGCCGGCACGACGAGGGGAAGGTAGCGGTCGCGCAGCACGCGCAGGTGATGCCCTTCGTGGCCCACGATGTGAAACGCGAGGCCGCGGACCGTCACGTCGTGGCCCTCCAGGGTCCCCCGGCGGGTCCACGCCTCGGACCCGAGGCCGGCGAACAGGGTGATCGACGCCGCCCGCACGCTGCGGTATTCCTCCACCAGGTCCGTCAGGGAGCGGGCCTCGCTCCCGGCCGCCTCGGCGTAGCGGACCTGATCGAAACCCGCCAGCACACGATCGTCCGTGCGCGCCAGACGGAGGGCCCGGTAGGCGTAGATGCGCTCGTCATCACAGAGATGGCCCAGCAGGTCCTTGATCGTCCATTTCCCCGGCGCGTAGCGCACCCCGGCGACACGCGCATCCGTGAGCGGCGCGAACAACGCGACCACACGGTCCCGTGACGAGCGGAGCGCCGCGACCGCGTCGTCCTCCGGGATGGCGGCGATATCGGCGTCTGCATAGGCGGCGTATTCGCCCGGCTGCGGGCGGCCGGAGTGCGTGCGCGGCGTCGCGGGGGCGTCGGATTCCCCGGTGGTCATCGCGACAGGATGCACTGGACGAGGCGGCGCCGTCAATGCTGGAAGGCCTGGGAGGCAGTCCGGGCGGCACGCGCGGCCGCCCGGACTGTGCTCGGGGACGCCGTTCAGGCGGAGGCCGGCGGTGCGGCCGGCTTCTGCCGGCTGAACAGCCGCCGGGCGCCGATCGCGGCGGCGGCGACGCCCGCGATGATCAGCTTCTTGAACGCGAGAATCCCGACCCAGAGCAGCTTGAAGAACCCCGCTTTGGCGGCCATCGCGCCGGCGACCAGCCCGGCGATGCCGTAGGCCGCCTTCTTGTCCGTGCCAGCGACGTAGTCCGCGTAGCGGTGCCCTTCGTTGAAGTCGACGAACCCGATGACCGCCTGCATCGACTCTTCGATCTGCGGCAGGGCGGGCATCGATGCGACCGCATTCAACACCAGCACGCCTTGGCGCCCCAGCACGCGCACGTTGTAGTTCAGGGTATGCTCGGGCTCGCCGGAAAAGTCGAGCTCCTTCGCCCAGTAGAGCTTGTGGGTTTCCCGACTGTAGCGCGGCGGCGCCGCCCATCCCACCAGCCGGACCGTGCCGTATCCCGCCTTGCGGCGCGCTGCGTCCTCCGATGCCGCCGCGTCCTGCATCTGCTTCAGGAGTTTCGCGTAATCGATCGATTCCGCGTCCGCGTCGTCGACGTAGCCATCTTCGTCGTACGAAATGACGACGGCCCACGAGCCCGAGTCGAGCGGGCTCACGTCCGCCGGGTAGAGCATCCCGAGGACGCCTTCAGACGCGTCCGCGGGATTCCCCCATCCCTCGGTGAGTAAGCGCCGAGCGGCGTCCGGGCCGATGTAGCGGAAGGTCTCGGGTACCTGAAGCGTCGCGAGGCCGTCACGAATGGTGACTGCGCCCGACCGCCCACCCAGCTTTGCGACGAATTCCTCCGCGGTTTCCCGCGCGCCTCCTGCCTGCTGGGCAGCGAGCGGGAGCGGCAGGGTGAGCACCACCAGCGCACAGGGGATGCGGGAGACGAGCATGGGCGGACGGCCTCCGCGTTCTGGGGACGGCGTCAGGGGACTCCGAGGGTCGAGGCAAAGTCCGGGCCGGGGGTGACGGAGGCGTGGGCTCCCCCACTACCCGAGCGCGCCGGTCGCTGGACGCCCGACATCGTGCAACTCGCCATGGTCGGTCGGCCGTGTCACGCACGGGCTCGCCAGGCTCCGCTCGCGAGGAGCGCCGCCACCAGCAGTCCCGCGATGAGTCCGTGACTGGCGAAGATCTCGAGCGAGCGTCCGGGCGACTCCTGCACGTGCACCGCCGTCGCCCCGGCGAGGTACACCGCCCACACCACCACCGGGGCGACGAGGAAGGCGCCGCGGTATCGCAGCGCCAGCAGCGACAACAGCGACATTCCCAGATAGGCCCAGCCGAAGAACGCGAGCAGCGGTCCCTCGGCGGTCAAGCCGAATCCCGCCGCTGCGTGCTCCGGACTCACGAGCACCCAGAGGCTCACCGCGAGCATCGGCACGCCGCAGTACCCGACGAGCAGGTAGAGCAGCCCGATCTCGGCCGTTCGCCTGATCGTCTTCTCCGGCAGGACGGCGGCGTGAACCGTCGCGCCGAGCAGCAGGAGCGCCAACAGGTAGACGAAATGCAGGTGCACGGAGCCTCCGTGGTAGCTGGACTGTAGTGCGGAATTGGACTAGTGTCGGGTACACGCTAGACGGCGGGCGGCCCGGGTCAACCAGCAAGGCCGCGGCGGTTGTCCCGAACTGGACGCGGAGCGCCCACGTGGCCAGGAACGCACCTCCCCACACGCGAAGGACACGTCCCGATCGACGGGTGCGGCGCACCCGTCATCGTCTGAAGGAGGCTCTGCTGCAGCTGATCGAGGAGCGGAGCTACGATCGCATCACGGTCGCGGACATCACGCATCAGGCGGACGTGGGACGATCCACCTTCTATTCCCACTTCAATTCGAAGGAGGAGCTGCTGTTCGACGGGTTTGAAGCGGGGCTGCGTGCATTGGCTGCGCCGGGGCCGGCCGGTGGCTCGGGGTTTCGCTTCAGCCTGCCGTTGTTGCGGCACATCGGCACGCAGCCGCGGTTCGCTCTGGCGACACTGGGTCGCGGCGCGAGCTCCGCCATCCAGCAGACGACCACCCGGATTCTGGGCGACATCGTTCGGCTGGAGCTCGAGCGTACGTCTGCTTCGCCCAGTCCCACGCGCGAAGCGGAAGTACACGGGATCGTCGGAGCATTCCGCGGTCTCGTCACCTGGTGGCTCACGAGCGGTCGTCGGATGAGTCCGGAAGCGCTCGATCAGGTCTTCCAGCGACTGGTGTCCGGTCGGTAGCGCATGACGCGAGACACGATGCTCGACCTCGGCCGGGACGCATACCTCCGGCACGCGTGGGGGGAGGTGTTCACACACCTGTCGGCCGCCGACCGGCAGACGCCGCTCGACCCGCCCGACCTCATGCAACTCGCGATGGTCGCCCATCTGGTCGGCCGGGACGCCGAGAGCGAAGGCTACTGGACGCGCGCGCATACCGGCTTCCGGGCGGAAGGTGAGGTGGAGCGCGCGGTGCGGTGCGCGTTCTGGCTGGCCCTCGGGTTGCTGGACAAGGGCGACTTCGCGCAGGCGAACGGGTGGCTCGGCCGCGCGCGCCGGCTGCTCGATGAGCTCGGGCGCGACTGCGTGGAGCAGGGCTATCTGCTGGTGCCGGCCGCGTTCCAACAGGTCGTCGAGGGGGACGTCGCGGCCGCCTATGCGACATTCGGGCGCGCGGCCGATATCGGCGATCGGTTCGGCGATCGCGATCTGGCCACGCTGGCCAGGCACGGCCAGGGGCGCGCCCTGATCCGGCTCGGCGAGACCGCGCGGGGGATCGCGCTGCTCGACGAGATCATGGTCGCGGTCACCGGCGGGGAAGTGTTCCCCGTCGTAGCGGGGGTCGTGTACTGCAGCGTGATCTCGGCGTGCCACGACATCTTCGACCTGCGCCGCGCCCAGGAGTGGACCGCCGCGCTCTCGCGCTGGTGCGAGTCGCAGCCCGACCTCGTGCCCTATCGCGGGCAATGCCAGGTGCGCCGGGCCGAGCTGCTGCAGCTGCACGGGTCGTGGCAGGACGCGCTGACCGAGGCGGAGCGGGCGCGAGAGCGCCTGGCCGAGCCTCCGGACCGGCAGGCGCTGGGGGCGGCGTACTATCAGGAGGCTGAGGTACACAGGCTGCGAGGGCAGTCCGAGCGCGCGGAAGCGGCCTATCGGGAAGCGAGCCAGTGGGGGCGGCGGCCCGAGCCGGGGCTCGCGCTGCTACGGCTGGCCCAGGGCCAGGTCGAGGCGGCGGCCGCCGCGATTCGCCGGGTGCGCGACGAGGCGACCCGCGGACGAGCGCGCGCCACGGTGCTCGCCGCGTGCGTGGAGATCATGCTCGCCGCGGGCGACGTCGCCACCGCGCGAACCGCCGCCGAGGAGCTGGCGCAGCTCGCCGCGATGATGGACGCCCCTTTCCTGCGCGCGCTGTCCGACGAGGCCGCCGGGGCGGTGGCGCTCGCCGAGGGCCAGCCCCAGTCGGCCCTTCCCCTGCTGCGGCGGGCGGGGGCCGCGTGGAGCGAGCTCGACGCGCCTTACGAGGCGGCGCGGGTGCGGGTCCTGATCGGCCTGGTGTGCCGCGGCCTGGGGGACGGTGACGCAGCCGAGCTGGAGTGGGATGCGGCGCGCCGCGTCTTCCGGGAGCTGGGTGCCGCACCCGATCTCGCCCGGGTGGAAGCGCTGGCGGGGGAGGGCGTGCCGTCTGCGGGGCAGCTGACCGCGCGCGAGGTGCAGGTGCTCCGGCTCGTCGCCTCCGGCAAAACGAACCGGGCGATCGCCGAAGCGCTCGGGATCAGCGAGAAGACCGTCGCCCGTCACGTCAGCAACATCTTCACCAAGCTGGGCGTGTCGAGCCGGGCGGCGGCGACGGCGTACGCCTACCAGCACGACCTGGTCGCGGCACGCTCCACCTAGGATTCCCGGCTTCGATTGCGGCGCGCGCCGGGGTTATTCCAGGCGCAGCGCGAGGTTGGGGTCCACATGCGCCGCGCGCAGCGCCGGGATGAGGCTCGCCACCAGGGCGGTCAGCGCGAGCACGAGGGTGACCGCACCGAACACCGTCGGGTCGCGCGGTGAGACCGCGAAGAGCAGCGTCCCGATCCACCGCCCCCCGACCAGGGCCAGAACGGCTCCGGCCGCGATACCGCCCAGCGCGAGGCGCAGCCCGTCGCCCAGCACGAGCCGCAGCACGTCGCGTAGGCGCGCACCCAGGGCGATCCGCACGCCGAGCTCCTGGGTGCGTTGGGCCACGTCATACGCGATGACGCTGTAGAGGCCGATCGCCGCCACGACCAGGGCGAGCCCGCCGAGGACGAGGAACATCGTAGCGCCCGCGCGCCAGGGGCGCTGCTCGGTGTCCAGAATCCGGGCGAGGGGCACGATGGTCACATAGGACGCCCCGGGCATCTCCTGTTGCAGGCGGCGACGGATCGTTTCGCTCGCGTCCACCGCCCGACCGACGACCCGCACGAACAGCCCGTAGGCGCCTTCATCCAGCTGGTCAGCGGGGAGGTAGTAGGTCGCGCCGCCCGATTCCGTGAGGCTCCGCTGCTTGATGTCTTCGACGATGCCGACCACGGTCCGGCACGGGGCCGTGTCGGCGTCGATGCGCACGCACTGCCCCAACGCTTTCCGCCCGGGCCAGAGCCGGTGCGCCATGGCCTCGCTCACCACGATGATCGGCGGTGCGCCGCGGCGGTCCTCGGTGGTGATCCCGCGCCCGGCGAGGATCCGGGTCCCCATCGTCCGGAAGAAATCGGGCGAGCCGGTCTGCAGCTGGAACCGGCCGAGTCGCGACACTGAATCGATCCCCGGCACGAAGAGGCCGCGCGATTCGAAGTTGTAGAAGGGAACGCTCACCGCCTCGGTCGCGCTCACGACTCCCGGGAGCTCGGCCGCGGCGAGCATGAGGCGGCGGTTCAGGGCCGCCTGCTGGTCTTCCGGCAGCTTCACGCCGCGCATGTTCCGCTCCACGTACAGCACCGGATCCACATCGTACCCCAGGTGCAGCCCGCGCACGTTGGAGAAGCTCCGCACGAACAGCCCGGCGCCGACGAGCAGCGCGACCGACAGAGCGCCCTGCACGACGACGAGCAGCGCGCGCAGGCGGGAGCGGTGGTAGCTGCCTTCGCGGGCGCCGGCTTTGAGGCCCGTGACCAGATCGCCGCGCCAGGCGGGAAGCGCCGGGGCGAGGCCGGTCAGGACGCCCACTGCGAGGGTCAGCAGCGCGCAGAACACCATGGTGCGTGGATCGGTCAGGGCGGCAGGGACCAGGTCCGTGGTGAAGATGCGCGTGAGCGCCGCGCCCCCGGCCCAAGCGAGCACCAGTCCCGCGGCACCCCCGAGGCCGGCGAGCAGCAGGCTCTCGGCGAGGAGGTGGCCGAGCAGCCGACGCCGGCTGACGCCCAAGGCCAGACGCACGGCGATTTCGCGCCGGCGCCGGAATGCGCGGGCGAGGAGCAGGTTCGCGACGTTCGCCGCGGCGACCACCAGCACGATCAGCGCCACGCCGCCGATCCACAAACCGATGTGTGTGCCCGGCCCCGCCTCGGGGCCGCGCTCCGCCTGCGTGGGGCCGAGGACCGCGTGCGGCTGCGCGACGTCCAGCGGGGCTAGGCTCGGGTCCATGGCGCGCTCGGCCAGCCAGCTCTGCCGGTAGGCCGCGGTCAGGTCCTGGGTCGCGGCTTCGACGCGCACGCCCGGTTTGGTGCGCACGACGATCTGCAGCCAGCCCCAGTTGTAGTTCAGGTAGTAGTCGTGCCGGCGCATCCAGGCGTAGGCGGTGATGGGCACCCAGGCCACGGGCGGCCGCCCATCCGGCAGCCCGCTGAAGCCCCTCGGCGCCACGCCGATGATCGTGAGCGTCGCGGGTCCGATCTGGATCGGCATCCCCAGGATGTCCCGCCGCCCGCCGTAGTGCGACTGCCAGTACCCGTAGTCGAGCACCGCCACCGGGGCGCCGGCCGGCATGGAATCCTCGACGCGGTCGAAGAAACGCCCCAGCACCGGTCGTGCGTCGAAGAAATCGAAGAACCCGGCGCTCGCGGTCCCCACCGACGCCTCGGTGATATCGGGCCCGGTGCCGAGCGCGGCCGGGAAGGTGGCGAACGCGGCGACCTGGGCGAACGAGCGGGTCGCGCTCGTCAGGTCGAGGTAACGCCTGAATTCGAAGGTGTGGTGGGTGAACGGCTGTCCGCGGAACGTGGAGGCGAGATACACGCGGTGCACCGCACTCGGCTCGCGCAGATAAGGAGGCGGTCGGAACAGCAGCCGATCGAGCACGCCGAACACCGCGGCGTTCGCTCCGATCCCGAGTGCCAGCGTCGCCACGACGGCCAGGGTGAACCCCGGCGACAAGCGCAACCCCCGAGCGGCATACCGGAGGTCGTGGGCGATGGCGTCGAGCAGCATCAGGCCTCGCGCGTCGCGGGTGTCGTCCTTGATGCGCTCCACGCCTCCGAAGGCGGCGCGCGCCTTGCGAAGGGCTTCCGCGGGTGGATCGCCCGCGCGGACGTACTGCTCCGCTTGCCGCTCGATGTGAAAGCGCAGCTCCTGGTCGAGGTCCTGCTCGAGCGCATCTCGCCGAAACAGGGCGCGCACACGATAGCGCAGATCGCTCAGGAGCTCGGTCAGCATCTCATCCCATCTCCATGACGAGGCCGACGGCGTGCGTGAGCTTGCTCCAGGCCCGGGCTTCGGCGTCGAGCTGCCTGCGACCGGCGGAGGTCAGCGCGTAGTACTTGGCGCGGCGGTTGTTTTCGGAGGCCCCCCAGGTGGCGGCGATCCAGCCGCGCCGCTCGAGCCGGTGCAGGGCGGGGTAGAGCGAGCCCTGTGGGACCTGCAGCGTGGCACGGGAGACCTGGTGCAGGCGCTCGGAAATGGCCCAGCCGTGTTGGGGGCCGAGCGAGAGGGTCTTGAGGATGAGCAGGTCGAGCGTGCCCTGGGGCAGGTCGAGCCGATCTTCAGTCATCGGTCTTCTCCCTATTCACTTCTACAAGAGAGTATGATCGTCCCTGTAGAAGCGCAAGGGGGACGTTCTACATAGAACCACCCATGGTGGTGCGGGGCGGGTTGGATGGTTCGCCCGATGCGGCTGGTCCGGGGCTCGGACAAGATTCACGGTCGACTCATTCAACGAGGTGCACGATGAGCAGCCGGCAGGAGGTCGAGCGAATCAAGACCATCGTCATCGGCGGAGGCCAGGCGGGGCTGTCGGTGGGATATTATTTGGCGCGGCGTGGGCTGCCATTCGTGATCCTCGATGCCAGCGAGCGGGTCGGCGACGCCTGGCGCCGCCGCTGGGATTCACTCCGCCTGTTCACCCCCGCGTACCTCGACGCCCTGCCGGGACTGCGGTTTCCGGCTCCCGCCGGCGTCCAGCCCACCAAGGACCAGGTGGCGGACTATCTCGAGGAATACGCCAGGCATTTCCAGCTGCCGGTGCGCACCGGGCTCCGGGTGGAGCATCTGACGAAGGAGGGCCGGCGGTTCGTCGTCACGGCGCGCGGAGCGGGGGGTGTGGAGCGCTTCGAGGCGGACCAGGTGATCGTGGCGATGTCGAACTACCAGGTCCCGCGCATCCCGCCGTTCGCGGGGGAGTTGGACCCGGGCATCGTGCAGCTGCACTCCTCCGACTACCGCAACCCGATGCAGCTGCGCCCGGGCGCCGTGCTGGTCGTCGGGGTGGGAAACTCCGGCGCGGAGATCGGCATCGAGGTCGCCCGCAAGCACTCGACGTGGCTGTCGGGGAAGGAGTCCGGGCACATTCCCTTTCGCATCGAGACCGCGTTCGCGCGGCACGTACTGTCTCATCTGGTGCGCTTCGTCGGCCACCATGTGCTGACCCTGAGCACGCCGATCGGCCGCAGATTGCGGCCGGTGATCCTGCGTAAGGCGGCCCCGCTTGTCCGGGTGAAACCCGCGGACCTGGCCGCGGCGGGCATCGAGCGGGTCCCGCGAGTCGTGGGCGTGAGAGACGGCCTTCCCCTGCTGGCCGACGGACGGACGCTGGCGGTGGCGAACGTGATCTGGTGTACCGGATACCACCCCGGGTTCTCCTGGATCCGGCTGCCGGTCTTCGGCGAGGACGGCCGGCCGCAGCATGAGCGGGGCATCGTTCCCGGCGTTTCCGGGCTCTACTTCGTCGGGCTGCATTTTCTCTACGCGGAGTCCTCGGCGACGCTCGTCGGCGTGGGGCGCGACGCGGCGCGGATCGCCGCGGCGGTCGCGTCCCGGGTCCGGGAGGCGGGCACTGGTCGCGCGACCGATCCGAATGCGGTGGCGGCGTAAGAACGGGGCCGTCGGCGCGCACCCTGGTGGGAGGTGCGGGCGGCGATCACACATCACCGCCGGCTGGCCACCAGCGGTTCCAGAATCTCGACGGCCTGTCGCACCGACGCGAGCTCGGTCGCCGTGAGGTCGGCCAACAGAGTCTGGAGGGCGGCCAGCCGGCGCGCGCGGGCTTGCTGCAGCACGCGTTCGCCCGTTTTGGTGGCGCGGATCCGGACGACGCGCGCGTCGTCCGGGGCAGGGGCTCGGGCGACCAGGCGTTCCGCCTCCATGGCCTGAATCAGTCGCGTCATCGAAGGCGGCCGGACGTGCTCGGCGTCCGCCAGCTCGCCCATGGTTCTCGGGCCCCCGCCCAGAACGAGCACCGACAGCACGGAGAGCCGCGGGCCGGTGACGCCGGCCTGCTGATCGCTCCTGGCCACGCGGCGCAGGAGGTGAATGGCCAGCGAATGCAGGCGGTCGGCGATCGCCGCGCGGTCGGTCATAGACGGTCTCCGCATCGGGTCTTGCGCATCCGGGTTCCGGTTATTATTTAGGTACCCTAACTAAATTATGACCGGAGCCGCCGCCGCGCAATCCCGCCGGCGACGCGTCCGGTGAGGAGGCTCGCATGCCGACCGTCGCCGACCTGGCCGCCGCGATCCGCGAGCGGAGCGCCCCGCGCGTGGAAGCGATTCTCCGCGAGGCCCCGGCCCTCGCCGCCGCGCGGCCGGCGGGGAATCCCAGTCCGCTGCTCCTCGCGGTGTACGTGAATGCGCCGGATATCCTCGCGCTGCTCCGTCCCCACGTGTTGCTCGATGCCTGTGAGGCGGCCGCGGCGGGTGACGTGGAGCGGTTGCGCGCCCTCCTCGCCGGGGACGCCGCCCAGGTGCACGCCCGCAGCGGCGACGGCTGGACGCCGCTGCACCTCGCGGCGTTCTTCGGGCGGCGCGAGGCGCTGGATCTGCTGTTGGCCCGCGGGGCGCCGGTCTCGGCCGTTTCCGGTGGGCAGGAGCACAATCAGCCGCTGCATGCGGCGCTGGCGGGGGCGTGCGACGGGGTGATCGTGCGCGCCCTGGTCACCGCGGGCGCGGACGTCAATGCGGCGGGAGCGGGTGGTGTGACGCCGCTGCACGTGGCGGCGTCACGCGGCAACGCGGAGCAGGTGCGGTTCCTGAGGACGGCCGGCGCGAGCGTGACGGCCACGCTCGACGACGGGAGGACGCCGGCGAAGCTCGCGGCGGCGCACGGCCATCCCACCCTCGCCGAGGAGCTGCGCTCGCCCGTCTAATTCCGGATGCCGGCGCTCATCCCGCTGCGCCAAACAGCGCGCCGGCGCCGGCGGTGAGCGCCATCGCCAGGGCGCCCCAGAACGTCACGCGCAGGGTGGCGGCTCCGACTGGAGCGCCGCCGGTGCGGGCCGACACTGCGCCGAGGCCGGCGAGGAAGAGCAAGGAAGCGACGGCGACGACCGGGAGCATGGTGCCGGACGGGGCGAGCACCGCGGCGAGCAGCGGCAGGAAGGCGCCGACGGCGAATGTCGCCGCCGAGGCAAGCGCCGCCTGGATCGGCCGCGCCCGGTGCAACTCCACGATGCCCAACTCCTCGCGCGCGTGCGCGCTGAGCGCGTCGTGCGCCATCAGCTGATCCGCGACCTGCTCGGCGAGCGTCCGCGTGAGGCCGTGGGCCTGGTAGATGACGATCAGCTCTTCCCGCTCGAGGGCCGGTTGGGTGGCCAGCTCCTGCTGCTCACGCGCCAGGTCGGCCCGCTCGGTATCGGCCTGGGAGCTGACCGATACGTACTCGCCCGCCGCCATCGACATGGCGCCCGCGACGAGTCCGGCGACACCCGCGACGAGCACCTGACGAGGAGAGGCCTCGGCCGCCGCGACGCCGATGATGAGGCTCGCGGTGGACACGATCCCATCGTTCGCGCCGAGCACCGCCGCCCGCAGCCAGCCGATCCGTCCGGAGCGGTGGATCTCCAGGTGGCGGGGAGGCATGCGCGGTGCGCGCGACGGCGACTAGGCGGCGCGCCGAGCCGGCCGCGTCAATTTAGCCAGGTATTCCTTTGCGGCCTGGAGCGCCCGCCGTTTGCCGCCCCAGGAGAGATCGGCGAAAAACCGGCTGTGGCGCGGGACGTACATCCCGTCGCGGCGCCGGTGGAAGCCGGCACGGACGTACCACCCGTGCGTACGGGTGGAGTCCTGATCGATCCGGCTGATGCCCCGGCGGCGCACCGGCCGGCGGGTCCTGCGCTTCGTCGTAGTCGTTTTCATGACCGACTCGGGCGTCAGAGGTTAGGCCTGAAAGCTGCACCGCGCCTTGACCTGTGGCTAGCCCGAGGTGGGGGCAAGAAACCTTCAGACTCAGTCGGCGCGCAACGCCTGCACCGGGTCCACGCGGGAGGCTCGGCGCGCCGGTATGAGCCCCGCGGCGACGCCGACGGCGATGAGTAGCGTCGCCACCGCGGCGAACGTCGCCGGGTCCGTCGGGCTGGTGTCGAAGAGGAGCTTCGTCATCACTCGAGTCGTCGCGAGCGCGCCGCCGGCTCCCACCGCGACGCCGGCACCGGCGAGCAGCAGGGTGCGGAGCAGCACCTGGCGGAGCACGCGACCGACCGGCGCGCCGAGGGCCATCCGGATACCGATCTCCCGCGTGCGTTCCACCACCGAGTAGGCGAGCAGTCCGTAAATGCCGACCGCGGCCAGCGCAAGCGCCAGCAGCGAGAAGGCCGCCAGGATCCGGGTCTGGAACTGCGGCTCGGCGCGGTGCTGCGCGACCAGCTCCTGGAACGGCGCGAGCGCCTGAGCGGGCAGGTCGGGGTCGATCTCCCGGAGCACATTGCGCATGGCACGCGCATACTCGCCGGCAGGAGCGTCGGTCCGCGCGATGAACGTCATGTGGCCGAGGAAGAACCGGTGCGAGACTTGATCGACCGGCCGATAGATCGCCGGCATCGGATCCTGCGTGAGCCGCTCCTGGCGCACGTCCTCGACGACGCCGACCACGGTGAGCCAATCGGTCGGGGCAGGGTGGTCCTGCATGGAGATGCGCTTGCCCAGCGGGTCGGCACCCGGCCAGTGACGCGCGGCGACCGACCGGCTCACGATCGCGACGCCGGGCGCCCGCGCGTCCTCCTGCGCGGTGAACGATCGACCGTGCACGACACGAATGCCGATCGCGCGGAAATAGTCCGGGCTCACGGCGGGCTTGGACACGTTGTAATGAGGCGGCGGCTGGCCCTCGACGCTGAACGTGCCTTCGATCTGCGCGTCGCCGAGCGGACGCCAGTTGACGGCGCCGGCCGCCGCGGTGCGGGGAAGACGCGCCAGGGATTCCACGACGCGGGCGTGGAAGGCCCGCATCAGATCCGGGCTCGGGTACCTCGTGTCCGGTAGATCCACCGTCATCGACATGACATGCACCGGCTGGAAGCCGAGGTCGATCGCCCGCAGCCGTTGGAAGCTCCGGATCATCAGTCCCGCGCCGGTGAGCAGGACGAGGGCGAGCGCGATCTCAGCGACCACGAGGGTGCTGCGCAGCGTGAGGCGGCCGGGCGTCGTGCGCGCGCCGTGGCCCGGCGGCAGGGGCGCGGCCCGTCGCGTCGCCAGCAGCGCGGGCGCGAGTCCGAAGACCAGCCCGGTCACCAACGCCACGCCGAAGGTGAACAGCAGCACGCCGACGTCCAGGCGGATCTCATGCAACCGCGGGAAGGTGCCGGGCGGTGCCAGGGCGAGCAGGGCTCGCGTTCCCGCGAGCGCGACGGGAACCCCCGCTGCCGCCCCGGTCAGGAACAACACCAGGCTCTCAGTCAGGAGCTGGCGCACCAGCCGCGGTCGTCCGGCGCCGAGCGCCGTGCGCACCGCGACCTCCTGGGCACGCGTGGCGCCGCGCATCAGGAGGAGGTTGGCGACGTTGGCGCAGGCGATGAGCAGCACGAACGCCACCGCGCCGGCGAGAATCAGCAGCGAGCGTTCGATGTTTCTGATCAGCAGCGTGTTGAGGGGCAGGACGCTCGCCGCCATCTGGTCGCGCTGCTCGTCGGGAGACAGCTCGAACGATCGGGACAGCGACTCGAGCTCGGCCTGCGCCTGGGCGGGGGAGACGCCAGGCCGCAGGCGGCCCATCACGGGCCGCATCGTGGCCAGGTTCGGGCTGATTCGCAGGTCCGCCGGGATCCAGAGTGCGGCGCCCGTCGGGAAGGAGAACGTCGCCGGCATCACGCCCACGACGACATGGGCGATGCCGTCCAGCGAGATCGTCCGGCCGAGGATCGAGCGGTCGGCCGCGAAGCGCGTGCGCCACAAGCCGTCGCTCAGGATCGCGACCTGGGCGCCGCCGCCCTCGCCGTCGGCCGGACCGAACAACCGACCTTCGGCGGGCTGGGAGCCCAGGACGGTGAAGAATCCTGGACCGACGCGCGCGACGGTGAGACGGGTCGGGTCGCCGGCCCCGGTGAGCGTGGCCTGGCCGCCGTTGAACGTGGCGATGGACTCGAATGACCGGGTCCCCCGGCGGACCACCTCGTAATGCCGGTCGAGCAAGCCGGGAACCGCCCAGTTCGGAGCGACCCGATCCTGGTACGACAACAGGAGCAGGCGGCCGGGCTCGCGGAACGGCAGCGGACGAAGCAGGACGCCGTTCACGACGCTGAACACCGCGGTGTTCGCGCCGACGCCCAGCGCGAGCGTCAGCACGGCGACCGCCGTGAACAGCGGCGTGCGGCGCAGTGACCGCGCCGCGTACCGGACGTCCTGCATCAGGTCGTCGAGCCAGCGAAGGCTCCACAGCGCGCGGACCTCCTCGGCCAGCGCGGTGCGGTTCCCCAGACGACGCCGCGCGGCGTAGTGCGCCTCGTCCGCCGCCACCCCGGCGGCGCGCTGGTCACGTGCCAGCAGCTCCTGGTGGAAGCGCAGCTCTTCGTCGAGCTCGGCGCTGAGCTGATCGCGACGCAGCCAGGCCCGCAGTCGGCGCCACACGGGCCCGATCATGTCGTCTGCATCACGCGCCCGATGGCCGCCATCAGCTGCGCGAACGCGGACTCCTGTACCCCGAGGTGCTTGCGCCCGGCGGCGGTGATGGTGTAGTAGCGCGCGCGCTGGTTGTTGGGCGTCCGGCGCCACTCGGCCCTGATCCAACCGCGCTGGCTCATGCGATGCAAGGCGGGATACAGCGAGCCCTCTTCCACCTGCAGCACGTCCTGTGACAGGCGCTGCAGGTGCTGCGCGATGCCGTAGCCGTGCAGCGGCGAGACGGTGAGCGTCTTGAGCACCAGCATGTCGAGCGTGCCGGGCAGGAGGTCGCGGCGGTTCGGCGGGTCGGGCTGTGGCATATAGACCGTCTAAGGGATAGGCAATCTATGCCATTGGCCCGGAGCGTTGTCAAGTGCCGCCGGGTTACTCCCGCAGCTCGGCGAGACGCCGTTTCAGGAACCGCCGCTCCGGCTCCTGGCGCGCCAGCGCGAGGGCCCGCTCGTAGGACGCCCGGGCCTCGGCGGTCCGCCCCAGTCGACGGCATAATTCGGCGCGCGCCGAATGGGCGAGGTGGTAGTCCCGCAGGTCGCCCCGCGCCAGGATCGCGTCGATCAGCGCGAGGCCCGCGGCCGGACCGTCGCGCATGGCGACAGCCGCGGCGCGATTCAGCTCCACCACCGGAGACGCGTCGGCGTGGAGCAGCACGTCGTACAGCCCGACGATCTGCGCCCAGTCGGTCTGCGCCGCTGTGGGAGACTCCGCGTGGACCGCGGCGATCGCCGCCTGCAGGGAGTACGGGCCGAACCGACGCGAGGCCAGCGCGCGCTCCACCAGCGCCGTTCCCTCGGCGATCTGCTCCCGGTTCCAGAGCGAGCGGTCCTGATCGTCCAGCAGCACCAGCTCGCCGGCCGCCGACGCGCGCGCGGCACGCCGCGACTCGTGCAGCAACATCAGCGCCAGCAGTCCCATCGCCTCGGGATCGGGGAGGAGCTCCACCAGGAGCCGGCCCAGGCGGATCGCTTCGCCCGAGAGATCGTGCCGCACGAGGGACGCTCCCGAAGAGGCGGAGTAGCCCTCGTTGAACACGAGGTAGACGACGTGGAGCACGGTGTCCAGCCGGTCCGGGAGATCGGCCGGGGAAGGCACCTGATACGGAATGCGGGCGTCGCGGATCTTCACCTTCGCCCGCACGATCCGCTGGGCGACGGTGGGGGGCGTCGTGAGAAACGCGTGCGCGATCTCCTCGGTGGTGAGCCCGCAGACCTCGCGCAAGGTGAGCGCCACCTGGGCGTCGGGTGGCAGGGCGGGGTGGCAGCAGGTGAAGATCAGGCGCAGTCGGTCGTCCTCGACGCCCGCGCCGTCCGCGGTGATCTCCGGCGAGTGCGTCTCGATCTCCTGAGCGAGCCGCGCGACCGACGCGTCGAACCGGGCGCGCCGGCGCATGGCGTCGATGGCCTTGAAGCGGCCCGCCGACACGAGCCATGCCCGGGGATTGTCCGGGACCCCATCGCGCGGCCAGCGCTCCACCGCGGCCGCGAAGGCATCGTGCAGCGCCTCCTCGGCCACATCGAAGTCGCCCAGCAGGCGGATCAGGGTGGCGAGGACGCGGCGCGACTCGGAGCGGTAGACGGCCTCCACCATCTCGCGCACCCCATCGGCCGCATCCCCGCTCACGGGCACGTCCCTAGGGCTGGTCGAACTCCATGATCGGGCGCACCTCGACGCTCCCCATCCGGGCGGACGGAATCCTGGAGGCCACCTGGATGGCGTCGTTCAGGTCGCGTGCGTTGATCATGTAGAACCCGCCCAGCTGCTCCTTCGTCTCCGCAAACGGCCCGTCGGTCGTGGACAGCTTGCCGTTGCGGACCCGGACGGTCGTCGCGGTCTGCACCGGCTGCAGCGCTTCTCCGGCCAGGTAGTGGCCGCTCTTCTTGATGTCCTCCGTGAAGGCGAAGTAGGCGCCCATGAACGCGTCCGCCTCGCTCTTCGGCATAGTGTTGACCTTCTTCTCGTCGTCGTAGATCAGGCACAGGTACCGCATGGCTTCCTCCGGAAACGTGGTCGAGAGTCGTGGACGCCAAGTAGTCGCTCGGGAGTGGGCGAAATCGACAACCCGGCTCCTCGTCGGTTATCCCGTTGGCCTCATGTGAGTTATTCGGACGGGGTGAGGTCGACGAGGTACTCGCTTTGCACCAGGCCGCTGGGAAAAGTCCGCGTAGCCACGTGACGGACTGCGATGTCGCGCGACAGCGGGCCGAACAGCGGAATCCCGCTGCCGATCAAAACGGGCACGCGGGTGATGACGAGGCGTTGGATCAGTCCCGCTTCGAGGAACCGCTGGATCGTCGCGCCGCCGTCGACGTAAATGTGCTCCATGCCGCGCGCGGCGAGGCGGGAAACGATCTCGGCCGGCGTGCCCGACATGTGTTCGATCACGGCGCCCGGGAACCCAGGGATGGTCAAGGGGCGGCTGCTCAGCACGACGACGGGCTTCGTGCCGTAGGGCCAGGTGCCGAACGTCAGGACGACCTCGAAGGTCCGGCGGCCCATGACGACGGCGTCGACGCTCGCCAGGAACTCCGTGAATCCGTGATCCACTCCACCTCCCGCATCCAGGAAATCGAGGGCGTCGTTGGGTCGGGCGATGAAGCCGTCGAGGCTCGTGCCTACGAACGCGGTCGCACGCATGGGCATCAATTGAGCCGCGGGACCGGTTCGGGTCAACGCCCTATTGCCTTTTCGGGGTCTTCTTCCAACCATTGAGGTCGAGCGGCTGGGGCTGTACCTCGTCGTTGTCCTGTGGACGATGAGAGGAGGTTGAGTGATCGGCGCGCTGCTCGGAATGCTGGCCCTCATGCTATTCGGACGCTGGCTCTTGATCGGAGGCGACGACGGACCCGTAACACGGCGCTGACGCAGTAACCACTCCCGCTGGTGTCCCTTCCGCTGCGCCCCTCCGGGTCGCGGCTCAAGCAGTGTCTCCCCTCGAGAGTCCCGTCTCACGTGCCGGCGGTCGCCGCGAGCCTCATGAAGGCCCTGGGAAGGGACATTCGCCCGTCCTTTGGGGGGACTTCACGGAAACCGGGATACACTCGCGGGGTGGGCGGAGTGATCGCCTGCAAGGGCTTCAGCCGTACGTCACACACCTGGAGGCACTCCATGAGTATCCTCGGAAACCTGATGTCCAAGATATTCGGCCGCAGCGAAGCTGCGCCGACGCCCACGGCCACCGGCGCGCCGGCAGCCGTCGCCGCCGTGGTCGACATCGAAGCGGTTCTCTCACAGATGGCGGCAAAGAACCCGCAGAAGCTCAACTGGCGGACCTCGATCGTCGACCTCATGAAGCTCGTCGGCATGGAGAGCAGCCTCAGCGAGCGGAAGGAGCTCGCCAGGGAGCTCGGCTACACGGGCAACATGCAGGACACGGCGACCATGAACATCTGGCTGCACAAACAGGTTCTCCGCAAGATGGCGGAGAACGGCGGCAAGGTCCCCGCGAATCTGCTGGATTGAACCCTCTGGATTGAACCCTCGATGAGCGCTTGCCGGTCCGACGGCGGCTGGCAAGCGCGCTGTTCTCACACGCCGTCAAAGAACTCCACGCGCCCGGTTTCCAGGGAATACTCAGCGCCCACCACGAGCAGGCGTTCCTGGCCGATCAGGTGCTCGAGCAGGTCGGAGCCATGTCGCAGATGGGCCACCGACGCCCGGATGTTGGCGCGCACGGCCTGGCGCACCAGCGCTTCCGGATCGTCACGGAGCTCGGTGGCGAGCAGTCCTTCCACGGAAGGGCGGACGCGGTCCACGATCGCGCGCAGGTTGCGCGACTGGCGTTCCGTGGGAGTCCGCAGCTCTTCCAGCGTCGCCAGGATGGCCCCGCACCGGGAGTGGCCCAGCACGACGACGAGCTGCGTGCCGAACCGGGCGGCGGCGAATTCGATGCTGCCGACCTGGGAGGGCGCGACGATGTTGCCGGCCACCCGGATCACGAACAGGTCGCCGAGACCCTGATCGAACACGATTTCCGCCGGGACGCGCGAATCCGAGCATCCGAGGATGATGGCGAACGGCTCCTGGCGCTCGGCCAGCTCCGCCCGCCGGCCGTACGTCAGGGCGGCCTGCAGCGCGCTCGTGCCGGAGGCGAACCGGAGGTTGCCGTCTCGCAGTCGGCGGAGCGCGTCGGCTGCGGGCATAGCCATGACGTCAGCGGGAGGCGGGCAGGCCGAGTTTCTTCCGCGCGAAGGGCCGTGCGAATGCGGCGGGCGGGTTGTGCCCCGTCGCCAAGTCATACGCGCGCTGATACATCGCCTTGGCGTCGTCCTGCCGTCCCAGTTTCTCGAAAGTCATGGCCAGCAGGCAGTGCATGAACGGGTCCCGGTCGTTGCCGCGCAGCGCGACGGCCTTGGTCAACTGTGTCTCGGCGGTGGCCAGATCTCCCGTGTACAGGGCGACATAGCCGACGAGATACGGGAAGAACCGCTCCTGCTGCGCCGCCATCGCGGTGTCGGAGTCCAGCGCACGCCGTGCGGCGGCGATCTGCCGCTGCGCTTCGGCTTTGTCGCCGCGCCGGGCGGCGATGCGGCCGAGGGCGTGCGCGAGACGGTAGTCCCACAGGCTGCGGGGATGCGTCGGTGGGGCCGGCTCCTTCATGCCCAGCTCGTACCCGCGGCGGTACCCGCGCTCGGCGGCGTCCACGTCGCCGGCATCGAGACACACCCGCGCGCCCTCGTTCGCCATCTCGCCTTCCTGATAGAAGGCGTTCTGCGGCTCGGCCTGCTCGCGCGTCTGCCAGTAGGCGATGACCATCTCTTCATACTTCATCGTGTTGGCGCAGTCGCCGTCGAAGGCGTAGGACATCGCCATGGCGCGTTGCGCCGCGGCCCGGGCCGCCGGCGTGGCGGCCGAGTCGATCAGGGCCTGGAAGAGCACGCGGGCCTGCGTCGTGGCCCCGTCCCGGTCCAGCTGCGCGGCTTGCCGCATCCTGTCCCGCACGACAGTGGTGTCGGCCTGGGCGTGCGCCGGTCTGGTCAGCAGGATCGCCGCGGGAATCGCCAGGAGTGCTGGAAGGCGTCGTCCCGGCAAATGCAATGAACGGTTCATCGGTCGCCTGCCTTTCAGGTGCATCAGGAGCGCGGCACGGGACGGTCGGTGAGCACGGGCAGAAACTGCACCCAGGGCCCGACGTCCTCCGTGTATTGCTTCGCCAGCACGCGGGCGACCTGTGCGACGTGGCCGAGGTCGTGCGCCACCCAGGCGGCGAGCAGCTGCCGCAGCGTCACGGCACCGAGACTCGGGTGCTGGCCCGGCAGGTCGAGCTTGGCGTCCGTGAGCATCCAGGAGCGCAACGTCTCGAGGTTGGCCGCCCGCAGGCGGGCGAACTCCTCCAGCAGTGATGACAGCGAGCGGCCGACGTTGCGCGCGCGGTGGCGGAAGCGATCGTAGGGCTCGAACCGGATGCTCGGGCCCTGGGCCAGGATGATCTGCGCGCGGGGCATCCAGTCGGTTTCCTCGCCGTCGATCAGGTGGCCCACATTGTCGAAGGCGCTGAAGGTGTCGGGACCCTCCGTGCCCCGGATCAGCGACTCGTCCAATCCCTCGAGCAGCGCTCGCAGCGTCGCCGGGGTACGGCGCAGCACGTCGATGGAGCGCTCGAGATCGAAGTCCATGCTCAGCGCAGTCTGCGCAATTCGATTTCCGACACGATGAATCCGAACGCCGGCCAGCCGCCCGACTTGACGGAGCGCTCGAACCACGCACGCGCCTGCGTCGTGTCGCCGCGCACCAGGTACCAGTTGCCCAGCCCATAGCTCAGCGTCGCGACGGCGATGTCCTCGGTGTCGGCGGGCGTGATCACCGCCTCCGGAGCGATCTCGCCCCGGTAGAGCCGCAGCCGTTGGGCGTACGCATTGGCCACGGGGAGCGAGTCGGGGTGCCGGGCAAGCATCGCGTTCGCGTCCGCCACCCGTCCGGCGCGGGCGAGCGACATCCAGAGCCAGTCGGTGGCGCCGGCCAGCTCCCCGGGTTCCGGGGCGCGCGGTTGGGCGCGGGCGAAGGCATCGGCCGCGCCGGCGAAGTCACCACGTGCGAACCGCACGATGCCCAGGTGGTAGAGGATGCCGTACATGGTGCTGTCGAGGGCGAACCCGTGCGTCAGGTCCTCCAAGGCACGGTCGAGCTCGCGGACCGACAGGTAGCGATGGCCGCGCCAGCGATAGAGCAGCGCGTTGTCGGGGGCCAGCGCCAGTCCGCGGGTGAACGTCTCGATCGCTTCGCGGTACTGGCGGGCGCCGGATTGGGCCACGCCCAACCGGATGATCAGATCCACGTTGCGCGGGTCGCGGGCGAGGGCGCTCTCGGCCCGGGCGATCGGACCGGTGTCGCGCTGCGCGCGATACTCGACGCCCGCGGGTGAGCGGTATTGGACCGACTGGCCCTCGGCCCGGACCACGATAGCGCCAGCGGCGGCGAGCCACGCGACAGTCAACCCCGAGCGATTTCGCATCAGCGGTCCCCCTTTGTGCAACCTACGGCAGCGGGTGATGGCGGGCTCACTCCCGCCAGCGATGCACGCGTTCAACGATATCCTCGCTCCCGATCTCACGGCAGAGATCCTCCATCTCGGCGCGGACGGCGCCGCGCCAGCGCAGGGCCTCGGGTTCCTCGGCCAACGGCACGTCGGTGCGCAGCGTCGCCAGCCGCCGGTAGAGCGCGGCGTCCTCCCGATGCTCCCGGAGACTCCTGGCGAGGGCGTCCGCGCCGCGGACACTCACCGTCCAGTGCGCCGGGTCGTCGGGAATCGCTTCCAGGTGTTCGTAGTGCGCCAGCAGGGTCGCGGCGGAGCGAGGGCCCCAGCGGGGGACGCCTGGGAACCCGTCTGCCGTGTCACCGACGAGCGCGAGCCAGTCGGGAATCGACGCCGGCGCG
>DATICZ010000099.1:0-9033 GCA_035456525.1 Gemmatimonadales bacterium | reverse complement strand
GGTGCCGGCGTCCCGGGCCGGCCCGGCGGCGTTCCTGGCGCCCGTACTCGTGCTCGCCGAGCCGCGCCTTCCGCCGCCGAGCTACACGATCACGTCGGTGGTCGAGATCGCGGCACCGCCCGAACGGGTGTGGGAGAACGTCGTGAGCTTCCCGCGACTGCCGCCCCCTACCGAGTGGGTGTTCCGGATCGGCGCCGCGGCGCCCGAGCGGGCGCGCATCGAGGGCACGGGCGTCGGGGCCACTCGTTACTGTGACTTCACGACCGGCAGCTTCGTCGAGCCGATCACGGCCTGGCAGGAAGGGCGATTGCTGGCGTTCGACATCGTGCGCCAGGCACCGCCGATGAAGGAGTGGAGCCCCTACCGCGACGTGAATCCGCCCCACCTGGACGGCTACTTCCGGGCCACGCACGGCGAGTTCCGGCTCGAGCCACTACCTGGCGGGCGGACGCGACTCGAGGGGCGCACCAGCTACACGGTGAACATGTTCCCGCAGGGTTACTGGGCCGTCGCCGCGGGCCGGATCGTTTCGGCCATCCACCTGCGGGTGCTGGGACACATCAAGCGGCTCGCCGAGGGGGACTCCCCGGAGGCGGTGACTGCAGCACCACCCCTTCACCCAGCGAGACGCCTGGGCCCGTGAGTCCTCCCAGGTCGGCGCCCAGATAGGCCTCCTCGCCGTGCTCGGCGAGATCCAGCCCGGCAATCTCGTCCCGCACCGTGGCCCGCACGCCGAACGCCGCACGCACGACCCAGAAGATCACCGTGGTGCCCAGGGCCGCGAGACCGGCCGCGGCCAGGACGGCGATGACCTGGATGCCGAGTTGGGCCGAGTTCCCGGCCAGCAGGCCGTCGGCCCCGCCGGCGTTGGCCGCCCGGCTGGCGAAGACGCCGGTGAGCAGCGCCCCCCCGACGCCGGCCAGTCCGTGGCACGAGAAGACGTCGAGGGAGTCGTCGAGCCCGCTGCGAGAGCGGCGTTGCATGGCGAAGTAGCTCATCACGGCGCAGAGGGCGCCGATCGCCAGGGCGGCACGGGGTGTCACGTAGCCGGCCGCCGGCGTGATGCCGACGAGTCCGACGACGGCGCCCGTTGCGGCGCCCACGGCGGTGACCTTGCCGCCGCGCAACCCGTCCAGCGCCGCCCAGGTGACCAGCGCGGCGGCGGCGGCCGTGTTGGTGTTCAGGAACGCGAGCACCGCGATCCCGTTGGCCGCGAGCGCCGACCCGGCGTTGAACCCGAACCAGCCGAACCACAGGATCCCCGCGCCCAGCAGGACGAGCGTGACGTTGTGCGGAACGAGCGGGGTGCGCCGGAACCCCTGTCGGGGCCCGAGTAGCCGTGCCGCCACGAATGCCGACACACCCGCGCTCACGTGCACCACGGTCCCGCCTGCGAAATCGAGGGCGCCAAGCTTTTGGAGCCAGCCGCCTGCGCCCCATACCCAGTGGGCGAGCGGGACGTACACCAGGGTCGCCCACAGCGCGAGGAACGCGATGTAGGCGCGGAACCGCATGCGCTCGACGATCGCGCCGCTGATCAGCGCCGGCGTGATGATGGCGAACATCCCCTGAAAGACGGCGTGCGCCTGGAAGGGGATGGTCGGGGCGTAGGTGGGGTTGGGCTCGAGGCCCACGCCGGAGAAGCCGAGCCAGCCGAGACCGCCGATCCAGCGGGTTCCCGGGGCGAACGCCAGCGAATAGCCGAACAGCACCCACTGCACGCCGATCACGCCGAGCGCCACGACGCTCATCATCATCGTGTTGAGCGCGTTCTTGGATCGGACCAGGCCGCCGTAGAACAATGCCAGGCCGACCGTCATGAGGAGCACGAGGGCGCTCGAGGTGAGGACCCACGCGGTGTCGCCGCTCGAGACCTGCGTGACCTGGCTCATCGCTCGCCTGCCTGGGCCTCGATGGCCGCCCGTTGGACCTCGTCGGCGTTGACCGCGGTGAGCGCCGCGTTGTCGGCCTCCCCGGTGCGGATCCGGATCACCCGTTCCAGCGGCTGGACGAAGATCTTGCCGTCGCCCACTTCGCCGGTGCGGGCCGACGAGAGGATCGCCTGGATGGTGGGCTCGACGAACGGCTCGGAGACGGCCATCTCGATCTTCACCTTCTCGTGGAACTCGGCGACGACGGTGCTGCCGCGGTACTGCTCGATCACCTCGCGCTCGCCGCCGTGGCCGGTGACCCGGCTCAGCGTGATGCCCGTGACCCCGGCGCGGAACAGCGCGGCTTTCACCTCCGGCAGGCGGTCGGGTCGCACGATCGTCGTGATGAGGCGCATCGTTGTTTCTCCCTGCGAGAACGTGGCACAAAGACAGCGCCCGCTCCGGTTGCGGGAGCGGGCGCGGGAATCAGTCGTTCGGCGTCATGGTCACCCGGCGAGCACCGGCTCGAATTCCAGCGGTATCGGTGTCGTCGCGCCGGCCTCGTGCGGCTGCTTGTACACGAAGGTCTTCCCGGCGTAGTTGCGCAGCACGACCTGGTCCTCGTCGATGGCCAGGACGTACTCCGGCAGGAGCGGAATCTTGCCGCCGCCGCCGGGGGCGTCGATCACGTAATGCGGCACGGCCAGCCCGCTGGTCCAGCCGCGCAACGCCTGCACGATCTCCAGGCCCTTCTCGACCGAGGTGCGGAAGTGCTCCGCCCCGGCGACCTGGTCGGCCTGATAGATGTAGTAGGGCCGCACGCGGGCGGCGAGCAGCTTCTGCATCAGGCGCTTCATCACCGCCGGATCGTCGTTGATGCCCTTGAGCAGCACCGTCTGGCACCCCAGGGGAATCCCGGCGTCGGCCAGCCTGCCCAGTCCCTTGACGGCCTCGGGCGTCAGCTCGTCGGGGTGGTTGAAGTGCGTGTTGATGTAGAGCGGGTGGTGCTTCTTCAGGGTGTCGCACAGCTCCGGCGTGATGCGCTCCGGCAGGTGGCAGGGAACCCGGCTGCCGATGCGGATGATCTCGAGGTGCGGGATGGCCCGCAGCCGGCCGCAAATCTCGTCCAGGCGCCGGTCGGACAGCATCAGCGGATCGCCCCCCGACATGATGACGTCCCGGATCTCGGTGTGCTGGGCCAGGTACTGGAAGGCCGATTCGAGCTGCGACATCGGGATCTTCTCGGGATCGCCCACCTTGCGGCGCCGGGTGCAGAAGCGGCAGTAGGCGGCGCACACCGGCGAGACGAGGAACAGCGCCCGGTCGGGATAGCGGTGGGTGATGTTGGGAACGGGGGAGTGGGCGTCCTCGGCGAGCGAGTCCACGATCCCGTCCTCGATCTCGAGCTCCTGGACCGTGGGGACGTATTGGCGCCAGATGGGGTCGCCCGGCTCACGGATCAGGTCCACCATGGCGGGCGAGATGCGGAACTCGAAGTTCTCCGCGGCCTGCTTCAGGCGCTCGATGTCGCCCACGTGCTCGGCCCCGAACCGCTCGGCCAGGGCCTCGAGCGAGGCGATGCTGCGCTTACGGAGCAGTTCCTGCCAGGTCATATCCATGCGTCAGATCCTTCGTGTAGATCACCAGGTCGTCGCCCGGCGCGTAGTATCCAGGGATCATCGCGGTCTTCCCGTAGCCGCGTGCCTCGTAGAAGGCTCGAGTCGCCGCGTAGTCCGCACGAGAGGACGTCTCGACGACGATCAGCCGGCAGCCCTCAGCCGTCAGCCGGCGCTCCACCGCTGATACCAGCTGGGTCCCGATGCCTGCGCCCTGGCGCGTCCGGTCCACCGCGATCCAGTACAGGTCAGACGTCCCGATCGTGTCGGGCGTCGGGCCGTAGCAGGCGTACCCGACCAGCTCGGGGCCGTCGAACGCCCCCAGGAAGCGATAGTCGTCGTCGCCGTCCAGCGCCTCGTCCAGCAGCTCGACCGCCGTCGCGACCTCGGCCTCCCGGAAGAGGCCGGTATCGCGCACCAGGGCCTCAAGGCGTGCGCGGTGCGCGCGTTCGACGGGACGGATCGAGCAGCTCACGCGCGGCCTTGGCGCCCTGTGCCTCGCGCAGCGCCACCTCGGCGATGCGGCGGATCAGCTCGGGGTAGTCCCACCCGGCCGCGGCCGCCATGCGAGACAACCCGGCATCGTCGTTCAGGTCGGGGTTGGGGTTCACCTCGAGCACCCACGGGCGGCCGGTATCGTCCACCCGCAGGTCCACCCGCCCGTACCCCTTGCCCTGCATCGTGCGCCAGGCGAGGTCGGCGACGCGCGTGAGGCGGTCGGCGAGCCTCTGGGACACGGGCGCCGGGCAGACCGGAACACTTCCCAGGTCCTCCGCCGATCCGGTATGCCACTTGGCGGCATAGGTGAGGATCGGCCAGCTGCCCTCGGGCATGCCGGTGAAGTCGATCTCGGCAACGGGCAGGATGCGGCTGCCCACGAAGCCGACGTTGAACTCGCGACCCGGGACGTATTGCTGGACCAGCACTTCGTCGAACTGTTCGGTCATCGCCGCGATCTTGGCGCGCAGCGCCTTGCGGTCGGTGACGACCGAGCCGCGGTCGAGGCCGGCGCTCGCGTCTTCGGCGGCGGGCTTGACGATCGCTGGGAGCGGGAAGGCGTCGTCGATCTTGCCCTGCGCGATGGTCCAGGGCGGGATCGGCACGCCGGCCTGAGCGAGGATCGCGTTGGCCGTCGCCTTGCGGCGGCAGGCGGCGATCGTCCAGGGGCCGCATCCGGTCACCGGGACGCCGGCGAACTCGAGCGACGCCACCACGTGCTCCTCCCACTGGGAGAAGCCGTGCACGCCTTCGCACAGGTTGAAGACGAGGTCCGAGCGGCGGGCCTCCCCGAACCAGCGCATGTCGTGCCGGACGGGGAGCTTCCGGGCCGCGTGCCCCATCGCCTCGAAGATGCGGGCGATTTCGTTGACGGCCTTCATCACCCCGGCGATGTCCTCGGCGGTCCAGTCTTCGGCGCCGGGGTCGTAGAGGATGGATACCCTCACGCCGTGGCCCCGGCCCGCAGCCCGGCCGCTGCCGGCACCATGATCTCCCGCCCGGTCACCCGCTTCCAGGCGATCCGGACGACCTCCTGGATCAGCTCGTCGTAGGCGAACCCGGCAGCGCGCGCGGCCTTGGGGAAGCAGCTGTTCATCCGCGGGTCGG
This sequence comes from Gemmatimonadales bacterium, assembly GCA_035456525.1. GTDB lineage: Bacteria > Gemmatimonadota > Gemmatimonadetes > Gemmatimonadales > GWC2-71-9 > DASTHG01. The sequence goes on along the minus strand of DATICZ010000099.1, from coordinate 3,941 downwards.
GGAGGATTCCCGGCAGCGGGTTGAGCTCGACGACATTGGGGACACCCGCCTCGTCCACCCGGACATCGATGCGGCACCAGTCGCGGCAGCCGAGCGCCTGGTAGGCGTCGAGAGCGACGAGCTCGATGTGCCGGTAGAGCTTCTCGGGGATCCGGGCCGGGCACTCGAAGATGTCGAGCTGGTGCTCGGCGGTGTCCCAGATCCACTTCGCCTCGAAGCCGTACACCGGCGTGGCGCCGGGGGGCAGGGTCGAGAAATCGAACCCGACGATCGGCAGACAATAGGCATCGGCGCCGTTACCGATGATGGCCACCGTGAACTCGGGACCCGGGAGGTAGGTCTCCACCAGCACCGGTTGTTTGTAGGTCTCTAAGAGGAAAGAGACGCGCTCGCGCAGCTGCGCGCGGTGATGGCACAAGTTATTGGCAAATATGCCCTTACCTGACCCCTCCGCGACCGGTTTGACGAACAGCGGATAGGGGAGCCGCACGCGGGTCAGGTCCACCAGGTCCGTCACCACGGCGAAGCGGGCCGTCGGGACGTCGTGGTAGGAGAGGATTTCCTTCGCGCGCGCCTTGTTCAGCGACAGCGACAGCGTGAGCGGGTCGCTGGCCGAGTAGGGGACGTTCAGGTACTCGCAAATCGCGGGGACGTGCGCTTCGCGATTCTGACCGTAGAGGCCCTCGGCCATGTTGAAGACCAACTGGACGCGGGCGCGGGTGAGCTTTTGTGGAAACGTGGCGTCGGCGTGGAGGCGGATGACGCTGCCGAAGAGACCGAGAGCCTGCTCCACCGCATCGATGGTGGATGGCTCGTCCCACTCTGCGTAGACGTCGCTGAGACGACTCGAGTCGTTAGCGGTGGTATCGGTGTCGGGCTTCTGATTGTACGCGAGACCGATTCGCATGTGGTCTCGGGTGACCTCCTTACAAAAAAGGGGCCGTTCGGCGAACGGTCCGTGGATCGCTAACTGCTTGTGCCTGTGAATGAATATGACAAAACGGCGAGATATGCAATAGGGAAGTCGAGAAAAAATCTACTCGGGGAGTTGGGAGTGGGGAGTGGTCCGCTCACCGGATCGACGTCGCTCACCGCATCGAACCACTCCCGACTCCCCACGTCGTCACTGTTCAGACCTTGTGATACCCCACGCGCGCCGACTCCACGCGATCGTCGGCGGTGTAGATCTCGAAGTCGGAGAAGAACGCGGGCGCTTCCCCCTGCAACACGCGCAGCACGGCGATCGCCATACGACGGATCTCGAGCTCCGCGCCTTCACCGCAGCGCAGCTCGAGCATGGTGCGCCACGCGCGCGCGTTGGCCGAGACGACGATCTTCGTCTCGGTGGCGTTGGGGAGCACGCTGCGCGCCGCCTCGCGGGCCATCTTGCGGCGGTGGATCTTGTCGCTCACCCACTCGTAGCGCTTGATTAGTGCCTCGACCGCGCGCACGTACGCGTCCTGCGCGGCGCCGACCTGCCGTTCCCAGTCCGCTTCCAGCGCCGCGTCTCCCAGTATCGCGGGCGGCACGACGAAGGCCGCATGGGACTCGTCCACGTAGCGTTGCGAGAGCTGCGAGTAGCCGAACCCGGCGCGATGGCGCACCAGCTCGTGCGAGCAGGAGCGGCTGATCCCTTCGACCAGCAGCACGTACACGGCGTGCTCCAACACCGAGCCGTGGCCCTGCTTCTTGATGTTGTCGAGGTACTCGGAGGTGGGGCGCTGCGCCGGATTGTGCTGGCTCATATAGCAGATGCGCCCGGCGAACTCGGCGAGCCGCTCGCCACCGGTCGCCTCGCCCTTCCATTGGACGGCGAGGTGCGCCGGTTCGAGGAATTCCGGACGGGCGATCAGGGTGACGCGGGGAGCGCGGAAGATTTCCATGCAGGTGTCGGGTGCCAGGTGTCCGGTGTCAGGGTTGCCGGGTCAGCTCCAGCTTCGGCGTGCCCCAGGCGGCGTTGCGCTCGAGCGCGCGCAGTCGGGCGGCAATGTCCGCGGGGATTCGTGCGGCGTCGTCCCCGACCTTCAGATCCGCGAGCGGCGTCCAATCGGGCGCGGGGAGTATAACACCGGGATTGAAGATGGACCTGGGGTCGTAGGCCGCCTTGAGCTCCCGGAAGCGGCGCATCAGCTCGGGGCCGAAGAAGCGCTCGAGCGTGCCGGCGCGCAGCCGGCCGTCGCCGTGCTCGCCGCTCGGCGTCCCGCCGAGGCCCACGAGGAGATCCTGCACTTCGTCGTAGAGGGTCCGCAACGCGTCGCGCCAGCCCGGGAGCGTGAGATCCGGGAGCGCGTTGACGTGCACGTGCCCGTCGCCGGCGTGGCCGAAGATCGCCACCGGGATCTCGTGACGTGCCGCCGCCGCCCGCAGCCCCGCCACGTAGTCGCTCAGCCGCGCGAGCGGCACACACCCGTCTTCGACCACCTGCAGCGAGCGGCGCGTTTCGGGGAGACGAGCCAGGGCAGGGCTCGCGAGCCGCCGGATGCCCCAGAGCTGCTCCAGAGCGCCGCGGTCCAAGGCCGTTTCAGCCTGGAGCGTCACGTGCTTCAGACCGCGGACCGCGTCCCCCACGACCCCACGGGCGGCCGCGGGCGCTGCGCGCTCGAACTCGACCAGCAGCATGCACTCGGCGCCGGGATGGACGGTGCCGCCCGCCGCGGCGACGAACTCGAGCAATGTCCGGTCCAGCAGCTCCACGGCGGCGGGATCGAGCGTGGCCAGATAGGTCACCGCCTCACCGAGGTCGTCCAGGCTTCCCAGACTCAGTGCCACTCCCGACGCCTCCGGCGGGATGGGATCGAGTCGCCATTCGACGGCCGTCACAATCCCGAGCGTCCCTTCCGCCCCGATGAAGAGGTCCAGCTCGTCGCCCGAGGTGGCGAACGCGTCGAGGGCGTAGGACGAGGAGTTCTTTCTCGTGTGGGGGAAACGTTGCCCGACGAGGCGTCGGGTGTCCGGGGTCAGGTGCCAGGGCCCCGCGCCCCCGCCACGACGGATATCGCGGATCTCTCCTCCGTCGCCGACGAGCTCGAGAGCCTCGATCCAGGGGCGCACGCTCCCGTAGCGGACCGAGCGCGGCCCTGCGGCATTGGTCGCGACCATGCCCCCGCAGGTGGCGAAGGCGCCGGAGGAGGGATCCGGTGGGAGGCGCAACCCGTGCGGGCGGGCGGCGTCGTTCACCTCGGCCCACGTGACGCCGGCGCCGGCGCGGGCCAGGCGCCGGGTGGCATCGACCGTGACCTCGCGGAATCCTTGCGAGCAGTCCACGATGGTGCCGCGGCCGACGTTGCCGCCGGGCATGCCGCTGCCGGCGCCCCGGGGGATGAGCGGTGAGCGCTTCCGCTCCGCGTCGTGCACCAGCTCGACGACGTCCTCGATTCCAGCAGGGATGGCGACGGCGTCGGGGATGATCCGGTAGATGCCGGCGGCTTCGGAGTAGGCGGCGCGGGCGCGCGGGTCGGTGAAGGGATCGGTCACAAACCGCGGTTCACACTACGGCTCGCGCACCGGTCGGTCAGGTGCCGAACTTCTGCTTCAGCGCGTCGATCAACTGCTGCGCGATGCGGTGCCCCTCGGATCCCTGCGGCACGATCTCCTCGAGGTCCCGCTCCGGGCGCGACGGGTCGAGCAGCGGGCGGTACACCGCCTCGACGGTGAGCTGCGTCTTCCCGGGGATGTTGGGGTCGGCCCAGCAGCGGATCTTCACGGTAAAGAGGAGATCGCCCGGATCGCCGTCGCCGAGCACCGAGGTGTGCGTGCGCAGGTTGTACCACGCGGTCTCGACATAGCCGTCCTGCGGGCTCGACCACTGGGCCTGCATTCCCTGGCTCGTCAGCCAGCCCAGGGCTTCGGGAACGACGCGGCCGGTGGGCGCGTCGAGCACGACGACGAGCGCCTCCGGGTAGGGGAGAAACGGCGGCCGGGTGGTGACGGGGGAGCAGGCG
>DATICZ010000098.1:0-9329 GCA_035456525.1 Gemmatimonadales bacterium | reverse complement strand
CGAGCCGCGCGGACCTCGCTCAGCCGGGCGTCACGAATGTACTCCGCCGCGATGTCGTTCCAGTGGCCCGGCGGCGTGTAGGTTCCGGCGCCGTCATTCCATTTGTAGGCGATGGCCCGCTGCGTCTGGGTCAGGTGCTCGACTGCCTGGTGCACCTCGGCGAGTTCCTGCTGCATCTGGGGGGACGAGGTGGACGGCGGAGCCGGTGGCCGCTCGGTGACGACTTCGGTCGGGGTCATGAGCCATGTTTGCACCAGGCCGAAATACGGCAGCATCGGCGGACGGGGCGGCGTTTCCTGGCTGATCCAGGGGATTTCGCCGTGCGCCAGAGCGCTGTCCGCGAATGCCTTCCACTGCGCGGGGGTGCCACCGGCGGTGCGCATGCCGTCGGCGCCCGCTCGGGCCACGAACACCGCGGCGACGGCCTTCCCGAGGGCCAGGCCCGCGGCGATGTCGCTCGCCGCCGCCTTGCCCGACCACAGGGCGGCGTTGCGCTGCTCGGCGGCCCGCTGGGTGATCTCCGCGACCGCCGCGGGAAACAGCACCTTCAACATCTCCACCGTGACGCCCGACAGCACCGCGTCCTCGGAGGGGTAGGCGGGTAGCTCGCTCACCGGCATCAGCGCCGCGATGTTGTTGTCGACCACGGCGGGCGACGGCCGGTGATACTGATACTTCCAGTACCACGCCGTCTTGAGTGCCTCGTACTGGGCCGCGGCCACGTAGCTGTACGCCCGCGCGGCGTACGGCGGGTTGGCGAACGGGAACTGGGGGTCGGCGAACGGGTTCTCGGGATCCGGCACCGGGTACGTGCCGTCCGGGCGCGGGGCCGGCGGCAGATTGAAGCGCGCCACCAGGCCACGCAGGATCTGGTTCCAGCGGAGCACTCCTCCGCCGCTCCAATACTCGATGACGCGGCGCTGCGCATCGGTGAGGTGCGCCTGGGCAGACTTGATCGCGGACAGCTCGGCCGAGTACGCCGCCGACGTCTCCGCGGCCGGAGCGGCGACCGTGAACTGCGTGGGACCGCTCAAGACGATCATCTGCCAGCTGCCTGCGCCGCTGTCGACGCTCGCCGCCTGGAGCGGCGGCAGCGTCTCCGAGAACGTGATCGTATTGTCGCAGCCGGAAAGCGCTGTCGCGCACGACATGGCGACGGCCAGAAGGGACTGACGTTGCGACGGTCGCACGCGGGCCTCTCGGCTAGAAGTGGAACGTGTGGAACAGGCCGCCGGTGAGCGTCGTGGACTGACCCACGTTGCGTCCGCTCACGATCCGGCTCATGCCGATGCGGATTCCCAACTCCCTCGGCGCCGGCACGATATACATCACGCGCCCTTCGACCTTCACGAAATCCATTCTGTTCGAGACGAAGGGCATGTCCTGCCGGCGGATGTCGCCGCCGCCCAACGTGCGTTGCTGCGATAGCGAGAGCGGGATGGACAGACGCCCAACCTGGTAGCCAGCGCTCACGGTGTAGTCGAACACGGCCGGCATGGCCACTTCGTTGCTCAGGTAGAGCTGGCCATTCGTGTAGTATGCCGGCCGGTCGAGCGTCACCTTCGTACGCCGCGTGTAGGCGGCCGAGCCGTTGAGGAACCATCCCTGGTGCGCCTGGAAGTTCAGCGTGAAGCGCCCCGAAAACTGCCGGCTCGCCAATCCGATCGAGAGCGGGAGAAAGTCCGGAGTGTAGTTGCTGGCCGGGATACCCGCGACCCCGACCACCATGGCGCGCAGAGTGCCGCGGTCCGTCAACGGGGTGGCGAGGAGTTGATACTTGGCCGCCAGCGTGAAATCCTGCAGGCCACGCATCCCGTGGAGCGGGCCCTGGGTCGCGTGGGTCCACACATAAGGCACCATGGCCATCACGCTGAGGCGGTCAGTCACCCCGTAGGCCGCCATCCAGGTGACGCTTTGCGTGGTGAGAGTTCCGATGTTGCCATTGTCGCGCTTGAGGGTCCCTTCCCAATACTGGGACCAGCTCTCGTGCGCGTAGAGCACCCCAGTGGCAAGGGCTCGCTGCGGCAGCATCGACCCGTCATCGATGGCTTGCGCCCGCAGCGGTGCGGCGACCAGCGCGAGCGGCAGGAACGGCAGAACGGTTGGGAACCGGGTCCGGAGCATGAGACTCTCACAACGGAAAGCGGTCGGACGACGTCGAGAACTCGCTCAGGCGGGGCGCAATGATACGCCGCTTACGGGGATCCGCAACTCCTTACTTCCCTTTTGCTCCGACAGGAGTAATCATAGTTGACCGGCCTCCACCAGGCGGCCAGGCTTCCCTATTGCTCCGACAGGAGAGGTAGACGGTGACGCGCGTCGCGGATGTCCTGCAGGGCACGCTGGACCTGCTGCTCCTGAAGGCCCTGTCGCTCGAGCCCATGCATGGCTGGGGGATCACCACCCGCATTCAGCAGCTGTCCCGCGATGCCTTCCAGATCGGACAAGGGTCCCTCTATCCCGCCCTCCATCGATTGGAGAAGCGCGGATGGGTGACGTCCTACTGGCGGACCACCGAGAACAATCGCATTGCGCGGTACTACGGCCTCACGGCGGGGGGCAAGAAGGCGCTCGACGAGGAGATCGCGCGTTGGCGCTCCTATACGAGCGCCGTGGATTTCGTCATCGACGCGCGCTGACCGGAGGGCGCCTATTTCGCGAGAATCTTGCTCTGATTGGCCAGGATCTTCTTCTGGTTCTTCAGGATCGCCTGCTGGTTGCGTATGATCTTCTGCTCATTATCGAGGATCCGCAGCAACCGGCGCTGGTTCTGCAGTATCCTCTTTTCGTTTGCGATGATCCGCTCCTGGTTCTTGCGTGTCGCTACCGCCATTGCCGGCTCCTCGTTGGGGTTCCGTTTTCACGTGCGAATCCACGCTCCCGCGACCACTTTCACGCCGATACGGTATACCTCGGCGTGGCCCTCGGCAACACGAGAGGGAAGGGGCGGGGCCACGTGGCTGAGCCAGCCTGAGGTTGTGCGCGCCATTGCGGTGCGCGCGAGCGATGAGGTCCTCATGCCACAGTAGGTGGCCCATGGCATAACCTATGCGGCTTGCCCCGAGCAGTATGATTGGTGGGTGCCAATGCATGCCGTGAATCGCTTGAGTTTTCGCGTGCGGACGCTTTGGGGCGCCGTCCTGAGCATCGCAGCCGCCGCTGCCTGCCGTCATGAACCGGCTGCGCCCGAGATGCTTGCACTCAGCCCTGACAGGCTCATTGACTCCGTCGTGGTCAACGATACGGCCCACCGAGCGCTGACGATCCATACCGAGAACCTCGGAGCTGGACTGCTGCACTGGGTGGCCAGTGTCAAGCATGCGAGTCCATGGCTCACCATTCAGCCGGACGCGGGGACGGCCGGAATCGACTCGGCGGTCGTATGGGCCGACCCGACCGGGCTCGCCGCCGGCGTCTATCGTGACACCGTCGTCGTCAGCGCCGATGCCGGAGGCACGGCACAGGTGCCGATCGCCTTCTTCATCATGCCGAATGTCGCGACGCAACTCCGCTTCACCACTCAGCCGAGCAACGCGGCGGCGGACGGCGGGATCGTACCCGTCCAGGTGATTGCGCTCGATGCGCGAGGGTATGTGGTGTCGACCTTCGCTCGGGGCATCGCCGTGTCGATCGTGCCGGACACGGGGGGCGCCTCGGTTGGTGGGACGACGACCGTTGCGGCCGTCGCTGGCGTGGCGACCTTCTCCAATCTGGGAGTCCACACGGCGGGGTGCTACAGGCTCATCGCCAGCTCAGCGGACTTGCAGCCCGATACCAGCTCTACCTTCTGTATCACGCCGGGTCCGGCAACCGCACTCTCCTTCAAGCTGCCACCCACCGTCGCCGCGTTCGCCTGTGGAGTCGGGTTGACGGTGTCAGCGGTTCAGGTGACGGTCGTGGACGCCTATGGCAATACGGTCGTTTCGGACACGAGGCAGGTACAGGTAGCGCTCGGCTCCAATCCGGGAGGCGGCACCCTCTCCGGTACCGCAACAGTCACGGCCGTGGCCGGTGTTGCGACCTTCTCGGATTTGAAGGTGGACGGGACCGCCGCCGGGTACACGCTCGTGGCCACCGCGACGGGGCTCACGGGAGCCACCAGTGCTCCCTTCGGCGTCCCGCTGGACGCCTGCTGGGATCACCTGGCTTTCATGGTCCCGCCGAGCAATGCCGTGGCGGGAACCGTTATCGTGCCGCCCGTCCAGGTGTGCGCCATTGATGGGTTCGGCAACGTGGACACGACCTTCACGGGCGTGCTGACCATGGCCCTCGGGAACAACCCGGTCGGTGGTACGCTGAGCGGAACCCTCAGCAAGACGGCGGTGAGGGGATGCGCGAGCTTCTCGGACTTGAGCATCGACAAGGCCGGGTCGGGCTATACCCTCATGGCTTTTGCTACGGGGATCCCCGGCGCCGGGAGCACCGCGTTCACCATCGCCCCCTGAAGCTGGTGCGTCGCCTCACCTTCGGCATCCTCGCTATCCTGGGACTCGCGGGCGCTGGAGTCTGGCTCTTTGCGGTCGGTCCGGGGTCCCGGTCTCACCGGCGCGTGCAGGATCGCGCGGGTCTGCTGTCCCGGACGGGCGTCCAGGAGTTCGAGCGCTACCTCACCGACGTGCAGCGCGAGTCCGGTGTGGACATTCGGTTCATCCTGCTCGACAGTCTGCGTGATGAGACCCTGGAGGAGTTCACGGTGCGGACGGTGCGCCGTCTGGGCATCGGCCGGGACCTGAGCGGCCGCGGCGTCCTCATCGCCTACGAAGTTCGAGGGCGACGCCTCCGCATCGAGGTCGGCCCTCCGTTGCGGGACATCCTCACCGACGACGTCGTCGGCGAACGGATGCGCGATCATCTGCGCAGCTTCCATGAGGCCGGCTACCCGTTGCTCGGCCTGCGCCTCACGCTGGTCATGCTGCACGCGCGGCTACGGCGGGCGGCGCTGGCCCGGGAATACGACCCCCACGCGGCCGAGTTCATCAAGGACCGCAGCCGCCTCGCGGCTGGCCTGGGCTCCAGTGTCGCAATGAGCGGGCTCCGGACATCAGGGTTTCGCGGGCGCGGAGCCGGCGAGGAGACGCGCGGGCGCTTCGGGCCTCAGCCCACCGTCACGGCGGCGTACGATCGCTACCTCGAGTGGGTGCGCCAGGACGGCGCGGAGGTGGACGTGCCGCTGTTTCCTCGCGCCACGCAGAATTACCTGGCGCGGATTCACATCACGCCCGCCTTCGCCGACTACATCCTGTTCCTCGAGTCCGGGCGGGCGTACGAGATCTTGGAGCGGGGGGACTTCGCGATGCTCTACTTCACGGACGACCCGCTCATCGCGCCGCATTTCTTTCGCCGGTCTCCGGAAGGCTGGCAGGTGGATCTGTTCGCCGACGTGCAGCACACGCAGGAGGCCGTCGCCGCGGCCTGGACGTGGAACATGGTCGAGCGGGACGACGACATCACGCGGGCGTTCGCGGACCGCTATACCAAGGTCGAGGCGTTCATCCGTCTGGCCGGGGGCGACAACCGGCCGTTGCCCGTGCACTGGGCCGACGTGGCGCGGCTACTGACCCGGCCCGGAGCAGGGACCGTCCCCGGCCTCGAGCGGCTCACGGTGGCCGAGGCCGCGCAGCGCATCGCCGCCGCGCGCGGACGACCCGCTGTCGTCCTGTTCTACAGTTGGGGCAACGCGCGGACTCGGGAGCGCTTCCCGGTGATCCTGGCGCTCTTGCGCCGCTGTCAGAAGCAGGGCGCGTCGGTGCTCGCCTTCTCCGTGGACGAGCAATGGTACGCCCCACCGAAGTTGCCGGCATTTCTGCGTGCCCAGGGGGCCCCATTCCCGGCCATCCACCTCTATCCGTGGCTCGAGGGGCGGTTCTCGGGCGCGATGGAACCGCTGGGCTTCGATATCGGCACGACATGGGGAACGCCGCTCGTCGCTCTGCTGGACCGCGACGGGCACGTGCTCGCGCAGGAAGAGAGCATCGTGGACCGGGGGCCGGGTATCGCCGTGGGCAGGATCGAACTGGCTTTGCGCTCGCTGGAGGGTCCTGCACTGAAGCAGTGAGACGCACGCGCGCGACCTCACGCTTCACGGGCCTGATTAGTGCTCGAAAGGGAACCCGCATGCAATCCTGACGGTGCTCGTCTCATCACGCGGGACTCTCCTGTTAAAGTTGTTCATGCTCGAGCTTCGTCCCACGTGCGAGAACTGCAATATCGCGTTGCCGCCCGACTCTCCGGATGCCCGCATCTGCTCCTACGAATGCACGTTCTGCGCTGCGTGCGTCGCGAGCGTCCTGGACAATGTGTGCCCGAATTGCGGCGGCGGGTTCGTGCCACGGCCCATTCGACCGGCCAGGAACTGGAAGGGCGACAATTTCCTCGGCAAGGATCCTGCGAGCCTGAAGGTGAAACACCGGCCCGTGGAAGTGGCCGCCCATAAGCGCTTCGCCGATGGGATCAGGGGTATTCCACCCGAGAAGCGCTAGTCGTCCGGGCGATCGCGGTCATGGCCTCGCGCGACTCGACCCCTGTGGCGTCGTCTCGCCCTTGAGCGATATTGTGGCGGGATGACCGACGTCTCGCAGCGATTCCGCCTGCCGACCCTCGGCGCGGCCGTGTCGGCCGCCGAGCGGGCCGCCCGGCGATTCCCCCTCGTGCTCCTCTCGGCGGCCCTCGCGGCGACCGCCGGCATCTTCATCGTGAATGCCTCGGACGAGGAGGCGCCGTTCGTCCGCCTCCTCGCCACCGCGACGCTCGGGCTGCCGCTGTTCTTCGCGCTCACGCTGACCGCTGAGCGGCGCTTCGCCGCCGGCGACGCCGTGCGGCGCTGGGGGCTGTTGGGCGCCGGGGTAGCGGTGCTCGCCGTGTTCTGGGCGCTCTGGCCGCATTGGCCGGAGCCGGTCCAGGTCGCGCGCTACGTGCAGGCCAGCCTCGCGTTCCACCTGCTGGCGGCGTTCCTGCCGTTCGCCGGATACGACGAGCCCAACGGATTCTGGCAGTACAACAAGGCGCTCTTCCTGCGCTTCCTCGTGGCCGGGATCTACGCGGCGGTGTTGTACGGCGGGCTGGCGCTCGCCCTCGCGGCGCTCGACAAGCTGTTTGGTGTGGATGTCCAGAACGAGGCGTACGGACGGCTGTGGATGGTCATGGCATTCGTCGTCTCGACCTGGCTCTTTCTGGGCGGCGTGCCGGAGGATGTCGCCGCGCTCGAGCGTCGCAGCGACGTCCCCGCGGGATTGCGGATCTTCACGCAATACGTGCTCGTCCCGATCATCGCGGTCTACCTCGTGATGCTCACCGCGTACCTCGGCAAGGTGTTGCTCGACCGCCAGTGGCCCAGCGGGTGGATCGGCTATCTCGTCTCGAGCGTCGCGACGGTCGGAATCCTCGCGTGGCTGCTGGTACGGCCGCTCGAAGGTATGGCGGAGCATCGCTGGGTGCGGACCTACACGCGCGGCTTCTACGTGGCGCTGTTGCCGGCGATCGTGATGCTGTGGCTCGCGATCGGGAAGCGGGTCGCCCAATACGGCATCACCGAGCGGCGCTACTTCCTGATCGTCCTGTCGCTGTGGTGGGCGGGGATCGCCGTGTACTACACGCTGGGCCGGTCCCGCAACATCAAGGTGATTCCCGCGTCGCTCTGTCTTCTCGCGGTGTTGACGTTCGCCGGTCCGTGGGGTGCCTACCACGTTTCGCTCGGCAGCCAGCGGCACCGGCTCGAGCGGATCGTGGCCCGTCACAGCCTGCGCGTCGGGACCACGGCAGCCGCGGCCCGTGACGTCCCCTTCGCCGACCGGAAGGAGATCGCGGCGACGTTGCGGTATCTCGTGGAACGTCACGACCGCCAGGGGATCGTCGCGCGCTTCGGGGGGCCGGCGTCGCTCGCTTCATCCGTGGAAACCCGGGTGCGGGCGATCATGGACTCCCTCGGCGTCTCCTACGTCTCCCGGTGGGAGCGTGAGGGGAGCACGGACACCCGCTACTTCCGCGCCAGCTGGACCTCGGCCCCGACACCAATCGACGGCTACCAGTACGCGATCCACCTCGGCCCGTTCAAGCTGACCGACACCCTGCGGATCGACGCCGCGACAACGACCTGGTTCGTCAAGTCCCGCAATACGCTGCGGATCGAGCGCGCCGGACTGCCGGGGCTCGAAATCCCGCTGCAGCCCGTGCTCGAGCGCGCCGCGGCCTACCGGGGAGCGGGGGGAGTGCGTGGGCGTCGCGACGAAGTGCCGCTCACCTTGCTGCGTGCCGAGGCGAGCGGGCCCCACGGCGCCGCGCTCCTGTATCTGACCGTGCTCAACGCCGCCCGTGGCGACAGCGGCTGGTCGGTCACGTCGCTCGACGGCGAGCTGTTCCTGCGGCTCAAATAGGCGCGGCGTTCGGCCACGCTCTCCCACGCCAGAACCACACCGCGAACCCAGCCACCCCGACCGCCAGGCCCCCGAGCCCGAACAGCCGCGCGTGGACGGTGCCGAACCGGCGACTCAGACCCGGTGGCGCGGTCAGCGCCGCTCCCGCAGGTAGTGCAGGCCCACGACGCCCGTCGGATACGGCGTCGCGGACTTCAAGGCGAACGTCCGATACACTCCCTCCGGGAGCACACGCTTCCCGCTGCCCAGCACCAGCGGGTACAAGGTCAGGTGCAGCTCGTCCACCAGGTCGAGGGCGATCAGTGCGTGGACCAGCTGGCTGCTGCCGTCGGTGAGAATGCTCTTGCCGGCCCCCGCCTTCAGGGCCCGCACCTCGTCTATCACGCTGTCGCCGATGATCGTGGTGTTGCGCCACACGGGATTCGTCAGGGTCCGCGACACCACGTACTTCTTGGGAGCGTTCATCAGATCGCCGAACGGGTCGCCCGCCGGCAGCGGCTCGAACGCCTCGGCGTGCGTCACATACGTGCGCCGGCCCAGGAGAAACGCATCGACCTCCTGCATGATGGCGAAGAAGTGCTTGCCGATGTCATCGTGCCAATAGGGAACGGTCCAGCCGCCGTACGCGAATCCCCCATCGGTATCCTCGTCTTTCCCACCCGGCGCCTGCATCACGCCGTCCAGTGTCACGAACTCGTGCACCATGAGCTTTCGCATGTGACCCTTCCTGAGAACGGGTGCGAATGTTGGCCCTCCTCCCCAGGTCACGTCGAACGACTCCCGCCGGAATCGACACCGGCGAACGCCCGGGGCGTCTGGGGCTCAGCGCCGCTCCGTCCGGGGGACGTTCCAGCCGCTCAGGACCAGGGTCCGGGTCCCCGCCGTGCCATCGGGACGATAGCGCGCCGTGACCTCACGGGTCTCGCCCGGCAGCAGGCTCAGGTAGTTGTCCTCCCACAG
>DATICZ010000097.1:0-10341 GCA_035456525.1 Gemmatimonadales bacterium | reverse complement strand
GCACACCAGGAAGAGCAGGGGCCCCCGGCTTCCCGCGATGCGCACGAACAGCGTCTGCAGGATGACGTCCGCGCCGTTGCGCAGCCCGCCGCCCGGATCGGCGGGGGCCGTCGCGGCAAGGAGCTGGTACAGCAGGAACAGCGGGAGAGCGAAGAGCAGGCTGTAGCGCGGCGCGCGACTGTCCCTCCAGTAAGCCCGCATCGATCCCCTGCGGCGGAACTAGGAGAGACCGAGCCGCTTCTCGAGGTGCTGCTTGACGCCCGGCGTGATGATGCCGCGCTGCAGCAGGTCGTCGATGGTTTGCTGGATGACCGTGCGGTCCGCCTCGAGACCGCGGTCCCGCAGCTCCTGGATCGCCCGGGCCAGCCGCTGGTCGTACTCGCTGTGCCGCAGGCGCCCGGCGTCCATCTCCACTTTGAGCTTTTCCATGGTCTGTACGAACCGTTCAACCGACACGGGATTCGTCATCGTGTCCTCGCGTGAGAGGTCCTGTTGCCTTCCCGGGAAGATACCGGCGGGCGCCCCGGGCGGCGAGCGCCGGCTCACCCGCGCGCGGCGGCGGCGAACCGCCGTACGATCGCCCCGGCGGACTCGACCGCGTGAATCCCCGCGACGCTCTTGCCCGCCTGCCAGTAATCCCGAGTCGAGCGATCGCTGTGGAGCGAGTGCTTCAGCTTCCAGGCCGACCGCAACGCGTACACGGTGCGCATGAGGCGCTTGGTGCGGCGGTCCTTGAGGAGCCAGCGGGCGATGGGCCCGGCGCGGGTCCCCACGCGCTCCACGTACGGCGTCCGGATCACCGCCAGCGGCACGCCGGTGACGCGCTCGGTGAGCACGATGTCTTCGGCGCGGGCCGCGACGATCGCCTGCTTGTATTCCGGGGCGGCATCGCACTCGGTCGTCGCGATGAAGCGCGTGCCGAGCTGCGCGCCGGCGTAACCCATCCGCAGCGCCGCGACGAAATCCTCCGCGTCACCGATGCCGCCCGCACACACCACCGGCACGCCCAGGTCGCCCAGCTCGGCGAGCAGCTGCTCGGCGCTCTTCGGACCGGCATGCCCGCCCGCGCGATTGTTCACGGCGATGAGGCCGTGCACGCCGCCCGCGAGGCCCTTCTCCGCCCATTTGCGCTCGGTCACGTCGTGATACACCAGGCCGCCGAGCGGCCCGGCGCGCTCCACCACCCAGCGCGGATTGCCGAGCGAAGTCACGAAGAAGCGCACGCCCTCCTCCAGCGCCACGTCGAGATAGCGGCGCATGCGCTCGAGATAGGCCTGGGAGCTCTGCTCGATCAACACGTTCATGCCGATCGGCTTCGCGGTGAGCCGCCGGATGAGCCGGAGGCCTTCGCGGAAGTCGTAGCCGCGCACGTAGGTGAGCGACAGCGGCTGCACGATCCCGATCCCGCCGGCCTCCGACACCGCGGCCCCGAGCTCGGGGTTGGAGCAGGGATACATCGCGCCGCACAGCAGCGGCACCTCGATCCCCAGGCTCCGCGACAGCGGCGTGTCGAGGAGGCTCACGCGGACTTCACGGGCCCGAGACGCCAGCGTGCCACCGCCTGCGCGACGACGTCTCCACTCGAGTCCGTGATCGTGGCGACCGCTTCGTAGTCGAGGCTCCCGGTGACGGCCGGGATCGCACAGCGGCACTCGGCGGCCAGCCGGCCGCGGGCCTTCTTGTGGTAGGTGATCGTCAGTCCGGTCAGGATGCCGCGCACGTCGGGCGGCAGTCCCATCAGTACCGCCAGCCCGCTCGCCTGCTCGGCCAGGTTCACGAGGGCCACGGCGTGAATCGAATCGAGGTGGTTGCGTACTCGGCGCCGGTCCGCCAGGACGACCCGGGCGTAGCCGGGCTCCAGTTGCTCGACCCGGGCGCCGATCGTCCCGCTGTAGGGCGCCGTCCGGCCCAGAATGCGGCTGAACAGCCATTTGCCGCCGGGATAGGGGCTCAGCCGGCTCCAGAGGGACCGGAGGCGTTGTCCCGGGGCGGGGAGGATGGGCGGCATGGGGCAGGAATCTCACCGGGCGGCTCCCCGCCGCCAAGGCCGAAACTCCCCGAAGAGTCCGGCGTATGTTCCCGTGCATGCTCGCGGCCGTTGCCCTGCTCCTCGCCCTGCAGTCGCCATCCGATTCCACCGCCTACCTCGATGCCGGGGCGCGGGACCTGGTCGCGCGCGCGCGGCTGCGCCGCGCCACCGCCGAAGAGGCGATCACCGACTATCACGCCCGGGTGCAGGAGCGGATTTCGCTCGGCCTGCGCGCGCTGCGCCGCGATCGAACGTTCTACCAGCGTGAGATGGCGGCGCAGGTCGCATGGCACCGCTACGGTCCCGACACCGTCACGATGCTCGGCGCGCGGGAAGCGATCCCGGTCGTGTACGCCGACGTGCGGCTGCCGGAGGATCTGGACTCCGATGCGCCGGATCTGGCCTTCGAGCCCGGTCGCGGGCGGATCGACATCGGGATCGGCGACTCGGAGTTCGTCTACGATCCGCTCGCCGACGACGGCGAGGCACAGTACCGCTTCCAATCGGGCGACACCACGGTCATCACCCTGCAGGACGGACGCACCATCCGGCTGCTCGAGCTGCGCATCATCCCGCGGCGCGACGACTTCCATCTGCTCACGGGATCCTTCTGGATCGAGGATGAGCACGCGGCGCTGGTGCGCGCCGTGTTCCGGCCGGCACGAGCCTGGGATCTGGAACGGGACTTGGCCGGCGATCCTGAGGATTCGAGCGACGCAAAGGGCATTCCCGGCTTTCTGAAGCCGATTCGCGCGGAAGTCCGCTACATCACCGCCGAGTACGCGCTGGTCGACGGGAAGTGGTGGCTGCCGAGGATGATCGCGTTCGACGCCGTAGCGACCGCCGGCTCGTTTCTCACCGCGCCGCTGCGCTACGAGCGCGTATTCTCCGATTTCGACGTAACCGCCGCGCCCGGCGCCGCTCTCGCGGCCGCCGATACGTCCTTCGTGGACTCGCTGGAGAGCGACACGCTGCCCCCCGACTCGGCGGAAATCGCGGCCTGCCAGGGACGGGCCGGCTGCCGGTGCACGCGGCGCGCGTGTCGCACCGCCGTGGTCATCGTGCCCCAGGACACGGCCAGCCTGCTCACGAGTCCCGCGCTGCCCCGCTCGTTCGACGACGCTGGGGCGTTCCTTTCTTCCAGCGAGGCGCGGGAGCTGGGACGGGCGGTGGGCCTGCTGCCGCAGACGCCCTGGCACGCCCACGCCCCGTCGTTGCGCTTCGGCCCGGGCGGCACCGGCCTGGTGCGGTACAACCGGATCGAGGCATTGTCGGTCGGCGCACGGCTGGGATTGGATTTCGGCCGGCTGACGGCGGATGCGACGGCGCGAATCGGCACCGCGGACCAATGGCCCAATCTCGAGCTCGGCGTGGAGCGCGCGGCGACCGACCTGTCGGTGCGCGTCGCGGGATACCGGCGTCTCACCGCGGCGAACCCCGAGACGCGGCCGCTGGGCATCGGCAATTCTCTCGGGGCCCTGCTGCTGGGGCGGGACGACGGAGTCTACTACTACGGGTGGGGCGGCGAGCTGCTGCTGCGGCCGGCCCCCACCGCCGCGCGCAGCTACGAGTGGCGGCTGTTCGCGGAATGGCAGCGGCCGGCGGACAAGGAGACCGATCTGAGCCTGCCGCACCTGCTGCGCGACCGGCACGAGTTCCGCCCCAACGCCCGCGCGGACGTCGCCCGGGAATTCGGGGCCGCGCTCACGCTCCGGGGGGCGCGAGGCGTGTCCACCCGCGGGGTCACGGTCGGCGCGGAGCTCACCATGGCCGCGAACCTGGGCACCTACGAGTTCGCGCGAACCAGCCTGACGACGCGGCTGACGGCGCCGCTCCCGCAACGCCTGCTCGCGGCCGTGGAGCTGGCGGCCGGCGCCACGGGGGGCGATGCGCCGGTGCAGGGCCTGTGGTACCTGGGCGGACCGGCAACGCTGCGCGGCTATCCGGGCGGTGTGATCGCCGGCCCGGACTTCTGGCGCGCGCGCGTGGAGGTGGCGAACGCTTCACCCGGCGTCCGCCTCTCGGCCTTCGGCGACGCGGGATGGGCGGGCGTGGGCACGGCGCTCACCCGGGGCCGGCCGCTCGTCGCCGCGGGGATTGGGGCATCGTTTCTCGACGGAATCGTGCGCGTGGACCTCGCCCGCGCCCTCGTCAGCCCGCGAGGGTGGCGGATGGATTTCTACGTAGACGGGATTCTCTGATAGCCGTCAGCCGTCAGCTGTCAGCCATCAGCAATCATCGAACGGTGGCTGACGGGTGTTGACTGATCGCTGAAGGCTGATGGCTGATGGCTGATGGCAGCAGTACCTTCCCGCGTGCCCGAGCCCCAGCTCAAGCGACAACTCAGCCTCCTCGACGCGACGATGATCAACGTCGGGACGATCATCGCCAGCGCGATCTTCCTGGTACCCAAGGACATCGCGGGACAGTTGCCGGTCAGCTCGCTGGCGGTCGGCGTGTGGATCGTCGGCGGGCTCGTCTCCCTGCTCGGCGCGCTGTGTATCGCCGAGCTCGCGGCGGCATATCCGGAAGCCGGTGGTCAGTTCGCCTACCTGCGCGAAGCGTATGGTCCGGTGTGGGGCTACCTGTACGGCTGGGGCAGCTCGCTCATCATCAACCCCGCCTCGGTCGCGGCGATCTCGGTGGGATTCGCCCGCTACCTGGCCGAGTTCGTGCCCCTGGATGGCACCGGGATCAAGCTCGTGGCGGTCGGCTCCACGGTGGCGCTCACGGTGCTGAATTGTCTGGGCGTGCGGCTCGGCGCGATGACGCAGAACGTGCTGACCTTCATCAAGGTGGCCATCGTGGCGGCCCTCATCGTCGCCGCGTTTGCGCTGCCGGGTGGCTCGGTCTCGAACCTCACTCCGGTCTGGCCCCAGGGGGGCCTCGGTCAGTTCGTAGGGCCGTTCGGCGTCGCGATGGTGGCGGTGCTGTGGGCGTACGACGGATGGATCGAGAGCACCTACGTCGGCAGCGAGATCACCAACCCCGGACGCAACCTGCCGCGCTCGATCGTGCTGTCCACCGTGGTGGCGATCACCCTGTACACGCTCGTCATGATCTCCTTCACGTACGTGCTGTCCGCGTCGCGGATGGCCGCGTCCGACCGGGTGGCGGCCGATGCGGCCCGCGTGGTACTCGGGGCGGGGGGCGCGACGCTGGTCGCGGTCGCGATTCTCGTGTCGACGCTCGGAGCGAACAACGGCATCGTCCTCACGGCGGCGCGGATCCCTTATGCCATGGCGCGCGGGGGGCTGTTCTTCCGGTGGGCCGGTCGGGTGAACCCGCGCTTCGACACGCCCGTGGCGGCGCTCCTCGCCCAGGGCGTGGTAGCGATCGTGCTCACCGCCTCGGGGACCTACGAGCAGCTGTACACCTACGTGGTGTTCGCCTCGTGGCTGTTCTACGCTATGAGCTGTGCCGCGGTCATCTGGCTGCGGCGCAAGGCGCCGCAGGTGGCGCGGCCGTACCGCGCCTGGGGGTATCCGGTCACGCCGCTCGTATTCGTCGCCTTCGCGTGCTACGTGATGGTGAGCACGATCGTGCAGTCGCCGAGAGACTCGGCCGTGGGGGTGCTGCTGATCGCGGCGGGGTTGCCGCTGTACTTCTACTTCCACAAGCGGGCGTCAGCCGTCAGCCGTCAGCCATCAGCAGGCGGTGATTGCTGATGGCTGACGGCTGATGGCGCTTCGTTAGCGCGCCAACAGTCCATCGATCGAGAACGCCCCGGCGCCCGTCACGAACAGCGCCGCGCAGATCGCGAGCACCAGCAGGTGGTACTCGAAGCCTTCCTCACCGGGTTTGTTCTGGCCGAACCAGTTCATGAAGAACCCGACCCCGCGGTGGACCTTGACGACCGCGCCGATCATGACGGCCGCGATCAACAGCGCCGCGATGCGCGTCCCGAACCCGGCCACCAGCGCGAGGGGTCCCACGAACTCCGCGAAGATCCCCAGGGTGGCGATCGGAGCGGGGAGGCCGATCTGCTTGGTGAAGTACTGCATGGTGCCCGCGTACCCGTAGCCTCCGAACCAGCCGAGGACCTTCTGGGCTCCGTGGGGGAAGATGACCAGGGCCAGCACCAGGCGGAGGATCAGCCCGGCCCAGTCGGCCTGGGTGTGCAGCAGCGTCGTCAGCATTGTCCGGCTCCTGTAAGTGACAGGTCATTATTTAACTAATCAACTAATACTCAACGAAAACGCCGTCAATCGGGTTCCCGATGCACCACGGCCAGCAGCTCCGCCAGCCGCTCCTGGTCCGACCGCGCCAGTCCCGCGACGGTCGCCTTGTCCAGCTCGGCCACCGGCCGGTCCAGGCGGGCCAGCAGGCGCAGGCCCTCCGGGGTGATCCGGCACCACACCTGGCGCCGGTCTTCATCGGAGCGCACGCGGACCACGAGCTGTTTCGCCTCGAGGCGGTCGATGAGTCGAGTGATGCCGGGAGTCCGCTCGAGCATGCGGTCGACGATGGTCAGGGTGCACAGGCCGTCCGGCCGCGCGCCCCGCAGGATGCGCAGCACGTTGTACTGCTGCAGCGTGACACCGTAGGGCTCGAGCAGGGCGGCGGCGCGGCGGCGGAACACGTCGGCGGCGCGCAGGATGCCGAGCACGGCGGCCTTGGTGTGGGGTGGGGAATCGGGACCACGCATGGACAACAATGTAACGAGTCAATAGTTGATATGTCAACTGTCTCAGCGGCGGCGTCGCGCGGCCACCACCAGGTCGATCAGCTCCGGCGGCGCGCGATTGCCCAGCACGTCGCGGCTGGGCACGGTGATCACCGTGGGCGCGGTCCCGTCCACTCCGGGCCGGCCGGGTTGTCCCGACTTCCCGGGGCGGCCGGCCAGTCCGGGCCTCCCGGTCGGGCAGGCTCGCCCGTCAGCGGTCTTTCCGCCGATACCGCCCTTCCCGCTGACTCCGCCGGCGCCCGCCTTGCCGCCCGACCCCGCCTCGCCTCCGGGCGTGCGGGCGTCCACCAGACCGGAGAGGAACGGATTCTCGGTCGGCGCGATGATCGTGATGCGGCCGCCGCGACCGCCGTCGCCACCCCGGCCACCGTCCGTCCCGTCCTCGCCATTCGCGCCGTCGGCCCCGGGGCACACGTTGTTCGCCCCGTCACGGCCCGCGCGCCCCGCCGGGCCGGCCGGCCCTTCGCCGCCTGCGCCGCCCTGGGACTCCACGAGCAGCCAGTCCCGCGGCGGCAGCGCTCCCGGGTCCGCCAGCAGATAGAAAGGGGGTGCCTGGCCGACCTCGATTCCCACCACCAGCAGACTGTCGTAGAACCGCGACCGCCCCAGCGCCAGGCGCACGGTGACATCGGGGCCGTCGCCGCCTTCCCGCCCCCGGGCTCCCGTAGACCCGCTGAACCGGAAAGTGTGATCCAGGCACTCGTAGGTCGGTGCGATCGTCACGCTATCGGCGATGGACGGCTTGGCGTCGAGCGCCACGCGCAGCCGGAACCCCGTGTTGACGCTGACGAGGGGATCGCGGCCGGCGCTCCACCCGCCGCCCTGCAGCGGGGTCGCCTCGGCGCTGTAGCGATCGAGGAAGACCACGTGCAGGCGGGGCGGGTGCTTCTTGTCGTAGCGCGTCTCGAACGGGATGCGCCGGCCGTCATCCAGCAGCGCGGAGTAGGTGACCGGGATGCCGGTGCCCGGGCAGGCCATGCGCGGCGCCACGATCTCCAGGGCGCGGATGTGCGCCACGAGGGAGGGGTCGGGTGCGAAGTCCGGGGGCGGCTGGTGCGAGCACGCGGCCACCAGGAGCAGCGCGGGGGCGGCGAGTAGGGTTTTCATGGGGCACTAACATTGGGGCCCTGGCCTCCAAGTGCAACACGGCGATCAGCTTCGGAGGACGCTGGGTTGTCGCGCTCGCCGCGCGCCGGTTAGATTGCGAGCTTGTGCTGGCCTGGGGCGTCTCCGGGACTGTGCGTCGTAGCGCCTGAGCGCCGGCATCCTGGTGGCTGTAGCTCAATCGGTTAGAGCGCCGGACTGTGGCTCCGGAGGTTGCGGGTTCAATTCCCGTCAGCCACCCCTGACATACTGGTCGCGCAGCGACCGAGATGCTCAGGCGCACAGCGGTGGGGTTGGGTCTGAGCGCCTACGCGCCTGTAGCACCTGAGTGACTAGTCTTTAGGTCCGTAGCTCAATTGGTAGAGCACCGGTCTCCAAAACCGGGGGTTGCAGGTTCGATTCCTGCCGGGCCTGTTTGCACGTCAACGACTGACCCAGCGCGCGCCAGCGCGTCCTCGGTGGCATGCTGCGGCTACTCGAGGGGCACTTCGTCGATGGGTCCGTCGCGCTGAACACGCAGGACCACGCCGAAATCTGTCAACCGCCGACTGACCCACTGCCTGCCTTCACAGGTTTTCATGACACCAACGTCCGAAGGTCGATACGCAAAGGAGTTTCTTGCTGGCTGGGGCAGTATGGATTTCAATGGACATCTGGCGAACACGGCCTACTTGGACCTCGCGGCGGACGTCCGCATGGCCTTCTTCGCCGAACACGGGTTTCCTCCCAGCGAGTTTCGCCGCCTTGCACTCGGGCCGGTCATTCGGAAAGACGAAATGGAGTACTTCCGCGAGGTCGGCCTCCATGATACAGTCACGATTACGTACACAGTGTTGGCCATGAGCGCGGATGGTTCCCGCTTCGTGGTGGAGAACGAGATCTGGTCGGCCACCGGAGAACGAGCCGCCACCGTCCGGTCGACGGGAGGCTGGCTGGATCTGCGCGCGCGCAAACTCGTGGCGCCACCTGCCGCTCTCCTGAGCGCGTTCCTGCAAGTTCCGCGCAGCCCCAGCTTCGCCGAGCTCCCGCCAGTGGGAGGTAGCACTCCCACTGAAGGCGCGCGCCGGACTTCGTGACGCATCCCTCCGCCGAGTTCCTCGACCTGCAGGCCGCCCTGGCCGGTGAGTACTCGCTCGAACGCGAGCTCGGCCGTGGCGGCATGGGGGTAGTCTACCTCGCGCGCGAGGTCCAGCTCGATCGCGACGTCGCCATCAAGGTCCTTCCGGCCCACCTCGCCCGCACGCCCGCGGCGCGCGAGCGATTCGTGCGAGAGGCCCGCACCGCGGCCGGTCTCTCGCACCCGCACATCGTCCCGATCCATCGCGTGGGCGAGGCGGGTGGCTTCGTTTTTTCGTCATGAGCTACGTCGCAGGAGAGACACTCGGCGAGCGACTCCGCACGCGCGGTCCTCTGCCGCCAGCCGACGCGACGCGCGTGCTGCGCGAGGTGGCCTGGGCACTCGCCTACGCGCACGGACGCGGCATCGTGCATCGCGACGTAAAGCCGGACAACATCCTGCTGGAGGCGGGCACCGGCCGTGCGCTGGTGACCGACTTCGGCATCGCCCATGGGGGTCGGGATCCCGGTGCCGTGCCCGATCCGGGGAAGATCATGGGGACCGCGCACTTCATGAGTCCCGAGCAGGGGGCGGGCGGAGCCGTCGATGGACGCAGCGACATCTACGGGCTCGGAGTGGTCGGGTACCTCGCGCTGAGCGGCCGCCTGCCGTTCGAGTCGAAAACCCTGCCCGCCCTGCTGGTGCGCCAGGCGACCGAGGAGCCGCCGAGCGTGATGCTTGCGGCGCCCGGGCTCCCTCCCGCGCTCGGCGCGGCGATCGACCGGTGCCTCGCCCGCGACCCCGCTGATCGATTCACCGATGGCGAAGCGCTGGCCGAAGCGCTCGCCCCGGCGCCTGAGGCGCGGCCAGCACTGCCGCCCACGCTGCGCGCCTGGCTCGGCACGAGGAATCCGCTGCTCGTCCCCTACGTGGCATGGTCCGGGTTGTTCGGTACCATGACCCTGGCCAACCTCATCGTCTGGCTGGCCGGCAGGCGGCCGGATGGGCCGGCGGACATCGTGCTCCTCGCCGCGATCGCCGCGGTGCCCCTCCTGCCCATCGTCGGTTTCCACCTCAACCAGGCGCGCCGGCAGTTCCGCGCCGGCCACACGCTCGCCGATCTTCGGGCGGCGCTCGATATCGGGCGGCGCGAGCGGGCCGAGACGGAGGCATCGGTCAACGACGAAGGAGAGAGCCGCACCCATCGCGGCCTCCGACTCGCCACGGTCGCCTCGGCGACCTGGCTCGCGGTCACCTTCGGGTTGGTCCTGCTGGACGTCATCCACGAAAACCGGGGCGGCCTTGCGTTCATCCTCGCGCCGGTGCTCAGCACCCTGGGGCTGGGAGCGGTGAGCAACGCGCTCGACGTGCAGTTCATTCCCACCGGGATCCGCAAGTGGTGGCAGACGGGGATCCGCGAGCGGCTCTGGAACAGCCGAGTAGGAGAGTGGTTTGCCCGCCGGC
>DATICZ010000096.1:0-2325 GCA_035456525.1 Gemmatimonadales bacterium | reverse complement strand
TCGGTGATCTTGCGGGCCGTCGCCGCCGCATCCCCGGGGACCAGGAACGTGGAGGGCAGGTACATGTAGCTGAAGACCATCATGATCGACATCACCACATACAGCAGTCCCGCGAGCCGTGCCGTCCGCTTGATAGCGCTCATGTCGTCTCTCCAGTCGCTCGTCATCCGGCTACGCAGACCGCATGGTGATCGCCGGGTCGATCCGCGCCGCGCGCAGCGCTGGAATCCAGCAGGCGACGATCCCGATCGCCGCCATCAGTACCGCCACGCCGACGAGCGTCACCGGGTCGTGCGGCGCGACCCCGAAGAGCAGTCCGCGGATGACGCCGCCCGCGACGTAGGCGCCGGCCACGCCCAGCACGAGGCCGATCGCGAGCAACACGCCCCCTTCCTTCAGGATCATCCGTTGCACCCGCGCGCGGTCAGCGCCGAGGCTCATGCGGATGCCGATCTCGTTGGTGCGCGCGCTCACCGAAAACGCCAGCACGCCGGCGATCCCCACCCCCGCGATGACCACCGCCAGGATGCCGAACGACGACACGAGCGCGGCATTCAAACGCCGCGGCGCCACGCTCCGATCCTTTATCTGGGCCAGGGTCAGCACGTTCACGATCGGCGCCGTCGGGGCGATGCGGTGCACGATGCGCGTCGCGGCGGGCACCAGCCCCGGGGCATCGTCGTCGGCGCGGATCACCAGCGCGCCGCCGATGGACAACATCTGCGAGAACGGCATGAACACCGTGGCGCGGGGCTCGGCGTCCAGCCCGCCATCGCGTGTGTTGCCGGCGACGCCGACAATCGTGCGCCAGTCGCCGCTGATGGGGCTGAACTTGAGCAGCTCGCCCGTCCACGCGATCCGCTTCCCGATCGGGTCCTCGCCGGAGAAAAACTTGTCGGCGAGGGTCTGGTTGACGATCACCACCAACCCCGAGCCGGCGCGGTCGGTGCTGGTGAACTCACGCCCGCCGAGCAGCGGAATCCCCGAGGCGCGGAAATACTCGGGGCTCGCCGTGCGCACGGCGGCGTGCGGCGCGGCCTCTCCCACCGCGAGGGCCCGGCCTTCCGCTTTGACCTCGAACGACACCATCGAGGCGGCGAGCGGCATGCTCGAGCCCAATCCCGCTTCGGTGACGCCCGGGAGGGCCCGGATTTCGAGCCGCATACGCTCGTACTCTTCCTTGGCTGCGGCGTCCGCCTCCAGGAGATGCCGCATCC
This sequence comes from Gemmatimonadales bacterium, assembly GCA_035456525.1. Classification (GTDB taxonomy): domain Bacteria; phylum Gemmatimonadota; class Gemmatimonadetes; order Gemmatimonadales; family GWC2-71-9; genus DASTHG01. Next base: position 1,108 of record DATICZ010000096.1, on the reverse strand, counting down.
ACGCGGCGGGGTCGGTTGCATCGCTCGGCGACCCACCCATTTTGAGCAGCGGCACCTCCAGCGCCAGCACTTCTTCGGCGCGGAGACCGCTGTCCACTGCGGACAACCGCATCATCGTGCGCGTGAGCAGTCCCGCGCCCGCGAGCAGCACGACGGATACGGCGACCTGTGCCACGACGAGTCCGCGCTGCAGCCGGTGCTTCTTGAGGCTCCCGCTGATGCGCCGCACCCCGGCGGAGATCCAGGACGCGAAGGTGCCTTCCTGCGGCAGCGCCGCCATGAACGAGAGCAGCAGGGCGAGCGTGACCGAGAGGGTGAGGGCGAAGCCCAGGACGACGCCGTCGAGACGAATCTCGCCCGCGCGGGGCGAGTAGCGCGCCGCCAGCGCGATGAGCAGTCGCACCCCGCCGAGGGCGATGACCACGCCGAGGACGGCCCCCACGAGCGTCAGCAGGAGATTCTCGACCAGCAGCAACCGCCGCAGTCGCGCCACGCCGGCGCCCAGCGCCGCGCGCACCACCAGCTCGTGCTCCCGGCGCACGCCGCGCATCAGCGTCAGGTTGGCGACGTTGGCGGCGGAGATGATCATGACGAAGGCGGCCGCCCCCATGAGCAGCCAGAGCGTCAGCCGTGCGCGCTCGCCCAGCGCTTCCTTGAAGGGAATGACGGCGAGGCGGTAATGGGAACTGGGATTGTACGCGTCCGTGTGGTCGTGCTGCATGCGGGCGTAGACCGCGGCGACCTCGGTGCGTGCCTGCGCCACGCTGGCGCCCGGTGCGAGCCGGGCGACCACCTCGGTCATGCGATGCGAGCGGTTCTGGATCATCATCGCGCTCACGTGATGCGGGCTCACCACCATGTTGAGCAGCGCGTCGATCCGGTCGGGAAAGAACGGCGCGGGCTGGAGCACGCCGATCACCGTCACCGACTGGCCCTCCAGCTTCACCTGCCTGCCGACCACACCGGAGTCTCCGCCGAAGCGTTTCCTCCAGAAGGCGTGCGTGAGGATCATGACGGGTGGCACGCCGGGGCCGTCGTCGCTGGGCCGGGTGAGCCTGCCGAGCACCGGCGCGAGTCCCATGACGTCGAAGTAGTTCCCGGTCACGAG
>DATICZ010000095.1:0-16644 GCA_035456525.1 Gemmatimonadales bacterium | reverse complement strand
ACTCAACCCGAGCGAGCTCACGGCCGCACAGGTCCTGACCGCCGTCCGAGCCGTTCGCAGCGCCGACGGTCGCGCCGCGCAGGAGCACCTGGTGGACGCGGTCGTGGAAGGCCTCGGCACCGGCCGCGCGGTGGACGGCCTGAGGCCGGTGCTCCAGGCGATCGCCCGGGACCAGGTGCAGACGCTGATCGTGGGACGTAGCGCCGGGCCGCCGGGATACCGGTGTTTCCCGTCGCGGAGACTCGTCCGGAGCAAGGTGGACGCGGAAGGCGAGGCGGTCGTCCGGGTTCCCGATCTCGTCGCCGCGGCGATCGGGGAGATCACCCAACACGGGGGAGCCGTCGTGGAGATCCGAGAGCCGAAGCTGGCCGCTCGCTTCGACGGCATCGCCGCGTTGCTGCGTTTCCGCTGAGAGGAGCGGATCGACTGGTCGACGCGATTCGACGCCATCCACTCGCGGCCTACTTCGTCATCGCCTGCGCCGTCAGCTGGCTGGGCGTGTCTCCGCTCATCGCCGCCGGCCTGGGGGTGCTCGATCTCGGATGGTCGCCGGCGTGGCATGCGCTCGGAGCGTTGGGCCCGCTGGTTGCGGCCCTGCTGGTCACGACGATCAGCGGTGGACGAGCGGGGTTGTCCGAGTTCTGGAGCCGGCTGGTTCGCTGGCGGGTGGGCCCCGTGTGGTGGCTACTGGCGCTGAGCCCGGTCGTGCTCTGCGGGCTCGCGCTGGTGGCGCTGCGCATCGTGGGGACGCCGCTCGAGCCTGCCGGAGCCCTGCGGCGGGCATTCGCGGACCCGGCCTGGATCGGCGGCATGTTCCTGGCCTCCCTCGCCTACGGCGTCGGTGAAGAGCCGGGATGGCGCGGCTTCGCTCTGCCGCGCCTCCAGTATGGACGCAGCGCCCTGCGCGCGACCCTGCTCCTGGCTGTCGGTTGGGGGCTGTGGCACGTGCCGTATTTCTTCTACCGTTACCACATGCACGGCGTCGGCGAATACACCGGGTTCTACCTCGGCCTGATCGCCGGGGCGCTGTGGCTCACGTTCCTGTACAACAGCTCGGGTGGCAGTACGTTCATCGTCATCGTGTGGCACACGGTCTGGAACGCGGTCGCACTGGCCGCGGCTGTCGTCTCACCGACGCTCGTCGCCGTCACGAGCGCGCTCATCATGGTAAGTGGAATCGTGGCGCTGCTGGTGGGTGGGGCGCGGCGCCTGTCGTGGACCGAGGCACACGTCGTGCCCTCACCCACCCCAGCCTAGAGGAGGCTCCCAATGGCAGTCGCCAAGGTCACCGAGATCACCGCGTCGTCGACGAAGGGGTTCGAGGATGCCATTCAGGCGGGCATCACGCGCGCCAGCAAGACGCTGGAGAACATCCGTGGCGCCTGGATCAAGGACATGAAGGTCAACACGGAAAACGGCCGGGTGAGCGAATACCGCGTCCGGATGAAGGTCACGTTCGTCCTGAAGGATTGAGCGGCGTCAGCACCGCCGCTCCGGTGATCCGTCCCGCCCGCAGCCGGTCCAGCGCGTCGTTGGCCTGCTCGAGCGGGAAGACCTCCACCGCGGCGCGCACCGGAATACGCGGCGCCAGTGCGAGGAACCTGGCGCCGTCTTCCCGGGTGAGATTCGCGACCGACCGCACCACCCGTTCGCCCCAGAGCAGCTCGTAGGGAAATGCCGGGATGTCGCTCATGTGAATGCCGGCGCAGACCACCGTGCCGCCTTTCGTCACGCTGCGCAGCGCGGTGGGGACGAGGGCGCCCACGGGGGCGAAAATGATCGCGGCGTCCAGCGGCTCGGGTGACGGCTCGTCGGAGGCCCCGCTCCATACCGCGCCGAGGGTGCGCGCGAAGGCCTGCGCCGCGGCGTCCGCCGCCCGGGTGAAGGCGAACACCCGGCGGCCCTCGTGCCGCGCCACCTGGGCGACGATGTGCGCGGCGGCGCCGAATCCGTAGATGCCGAGCCGCGCCGGATCGCCTGCGGCCCGCAGCGCACGGTGGCCGATGAGCCCCGCGCACAGCAGGGGGGCGGCCTCGGCGTCTCCGTACTCCGTGGGGATGGGGAAGCAGAACCGCTCGTCGGCGACGGCGTACTCCGCGTAGCCGCCGTCCAGCTGGTAGCCCGTGAACCGGCCGCGGTCGCACAGGTTCTCGAGACCTCGGGCACAGAACGCGCACGTGCCGCACGTCCACCCCAGCCAGGGCACGCCGACGCGACTCCCCACGGCGAACCGCTCGTCGCCGGGGCCTCGATCCTCGACGATCCCCACGATCTCGTGTCCCAGGATCAGCGGGAGCTTGGGATCGGGCAGCTCGCCGTCCGCCACGTGCAGATCGGTGCGGCACACGCCACAGGCGAGCACCCGCAACAGGACCTGGCCGGGTCCGGGCCGCGGAGTGGCCGGAGCGTCCGCGCGCAGCGGGCGGCCGGGCGCCTCCAGGATCATCGCTCGCATCCCTTCAAGCTCCCTTCATCCGTCCTTCAGCACCACCCGGCGACGTTGCAGATGCACCGGAGCACCGTCCGACACACAGGGGGGATCCATGAAAGTCGCCGACATCATGCAGACGACCGTCGAGACGATCGGACCCGACGACACCGTGGCGGACGCCGTCACCACCATCGCCGAGCAGCACGTGTCCGGCCTGCCGGTGGTGGACCAGCGCCGTCACCTGATCGGTGTGATTTCGTCCACCGACGTGCTGCAGCTCCTGTCGGAAGTAACCGACCCGGAGCGCCGCGGCAACATTCTGGAGTCGACGACCGTGCGCGAGATCATGACGGCCAAACCGGTCACGGTCGACCCCGACGCCGACGTGCACGATGCCGCGCGGCAGATGCTGTACGGCGAGATCCACCGGCTGTTCGTCGAGTACGACGGGGAGCTGGTGGGCGTCGTCACGCAATCCGACATCGTCGGCGTGGTCGCGGGCGCCAAGCTCTAGGAGGACGTATGCGAGTCGCCGATATCATGCGCACCAACCTGAAGACCATCGACGCCGAGGCCTCGGTGGCCGACGCGGTTGCGGCGTTGACCGAATACGGCGTGTCCGCCCTGCCGGTCCTCGACCGTCATGGGCGCGCCGTGGGCGTTTGCTCCACCAGGGACATCATCGCGGCCGAGGCACGCTGTCACGACCCGGTCGCGCGGGAGCAGTTGTTCGAGAAGACACTGGTGCTCGAAGTCATGACCCCATGGCCGGCCACCGCGCACCCGGATGAGGACGTGCGCAAGGTGGCGAAGCGCCTGCTGGAGGAGAAGGTCCAGCGGCTGTTCGTGGAGGAGAAGGGCGCGCTGGTCGGCGTCGTGTCCCAGACGGATATCGTCGCGGCGGTAGCGGCCACCCGGGTCTAGCGGGCCGGACCGCCGTCGCCTCAGAGATCCGGGCGCCAGTCGCGGAGCACCTGCTCCAGATCCAGGTTCGGGGCGATGAGACAGATGTGGCCGTGCCCGCGCAGCACCTGCAGCGTCGCCCCGGGCACGCGCTCGGCCATGTAGCGCCCCTCTCGCACCGAGGGAATCAGATGGTCGAGCTCCGACGCCAGGAACAGGGTCGGCATCCGCAGCGCGCCCAGGCGCTCGCGGGCATCGTACTGCTGCAGGATGCGCAGACGCGCGATGTAGCCGTCGCGCCGGGTCTCCCGGGTCACCTCGAGAAACCGCCGGACCTCCGCGCGATGCGTGTGGCGCGAGTGCAGCCGGAACGCGGTCAACCGGCGCACCAGCGGCATCGTCTCCCAAGGCAGCAGCCGCAGCGCGGCGATGGCGAGCTGCAGGTTGAACTGCGGCAGGAACCGGGAGAAGGAATTGAGTACGACCAGCGCCCGCACGCGCTCCGGGTGCGCCAGCGCGAAGCTCAGGGCGAGCGCCCCGCCGAACGATTCGCCGATCACGATCGCGGAACCAGGGCCGTTCGCCGCCGCATCGATGACGCGGGCCAGGTCCTCCGTCAGCACGTCCATGCCGGCCGCGTCGTCGCGCAAGGTGTACGTCGCCACGCGGTAGCGCCTGGCGAGCAGCGGGACCTGGCGGTAGAACAGGCGCCCCGTTCCGTCCATGCCCGGCACGAGCACCAGCGGCGCTCCTTCGCCCCGGATGGTCACCTGCGGATCGTATGGCTGGGACATGTACACGCTAGATAAGCTCGGCCGACTCGGCTGGGCAGTCTTCTCCGCGTTTGCGGTAGAAAGCGTCGTCTTCGGACTCTCGGCGCTCCCAGCCACCCTGTTCTGGGAATGGACCTTTCGCTGGTCGCTGCCCGCCAACTCGATCCGGATCGTGCTGCTGTCGATGTCGCTCGTTCCCGCCTACCTCCTGTTCGCTGTCGCGCTGATGACGCTCTCGACCCTCGCACTGCGCCTGGTTGGCTGGCGCACGCTGCCCCATGCCGACATGCGCATCGTGGACCTGGAGTGGCCGTTGCTCGACTGGGGGCGCTACGCCGTTTCGACGCACATCGTGCGCGTGTTCGCGGGCACGCTGCTGCGGGCCACGCCGCTGTGGACGTTTTACCTGCGCCTGAACGGCGCCCGAATCGGCCGGCACGTCTTCGTCAACAGCGTGACGCTGTCGGACCACAACCTGCTCGAGTTCGGGGACGACGTGGTGATCGGCGCCGGCGTCTATCTCTCGGGCCACACGGTCGAGCGCGGCGTCGTCAGGACGGCGCCGGTGCGACTGGGTGCGGGCGTGACCGTCGGTGTGGGAAGCGTCATCGGCATCGGGGTGAGTATCGGGGCGCACACTCAGGTGGGCGCGCTGAGCGTCGTGCCCAAGCACCGTACGCTGGAGCCCGACGCCATGTACGGTGGCGTCCCGGTGCGCCGTCTCGATGTGCCCGCTGCGCCCGATGCGGTCGAAGGGGTCTAGACCGGCACCGCCAGCAGCCCGCAGGAGGCGCGCCGCAGCAGCCGCGCGGTGACGGTGGTGACCGCCCCGGGGTCGCCATAATTCATCCCGCGACGGTAGCCGAACACGAGGAGCTCGGCGTCCTCCGCCCGGCATTCCGCGAGGATCTCCGTGGTCACGTCGCCCTGCCGCACGATGGCTTCACACGGCGCCAGGACCGCCCCGCCGGTGCCGCTCTGCTCGATGTACCGCAGCCAGGGGCGGCGCTCCTCCGACGACAGCACGCCCGATTCCGCCGGCTCGACATGCAGGGCCGCCAGATGCGCCCCGAACCCCTCCGCGGCGGCCTGCGCCACCTCCAGCACCTCCACCGCATGCGGACTGTCGTCGACGCACGCCAGCACACGCCGGTACGTGCGATGCTGCGCCGGCGCCACCAGCACGGGCACGCGACTGCGCCGCATCGTGGCCGTCGTCACGTTTTCGGCGGCGCCTCGCGTTACCTCTTCGCCCTTGCCGAGCACGATGAGATCCGCGCCGATCTCTTCCGCACACCGCGCGATTTCGATGCTGGGCCAACCGAACGCGGCGCGATAGGACGCGCTGGGAGCGGGAAGCACTGCGGGAGCGCAGAGCGCCTGCAGCCGCTCGACGGCGCGGGCCGCCGCGAGATCCGCCGGAGAGCCGCTTCGGGCACGCCGGAACGCTTCGACCTCGTCGGGCCGGACCAGCTCCCATGGATCCCGCAGGACTGTCAGCACGGTCAGGTCGGCGTGGAACACCGCCGCCACCTCCGCGGCCGCGAGCACCGCCTTTGGACTGGGGGTGTAGAGACTGACGGCACCGAGCACCCGGCGAACCTTCTGCACGACTGCGCTCCTTTCGCTTGAGCCCAACTTGCGGCGGCGATCCTGAAGCACCTGTGAAGCGAGCGTGAGGCAAGGAAGTCTCCGTGGCTCCTCAAGATCTCTTCACGGCGAGTTACTGAATGTTGCAGAAGCAAGGAGGAGGCCATGTCCTGGAAGCGGATTCTCGTCGGTGTGGACGAGTCGCCTCAAGCGGCGGCGGCAGCGGCGCTCGCGGTGCGCCTCGCGCAGGTGCTGCGCGGCGAGTGCATCCCGGTCCATGCGGTGCGCCAGATGTGGCTCGCATTCGCGGAGGAGGAGATCGTCGACCGGTCTGCGGAGCTGCAGGCGGCACTGATCGACGCTTCGCGTCGGGAGGTCGCGGCGGCGCTGCACGGGCACGTCCCGGAAGAGACGCTCCGGCGGCTGCTTGTGCGCCCCGGCTCTCCCACCGCCGTGCTGCGCGACGTGGCCCGGGACGTCGAGGCGGATGCGGTGGTGTTGGGTGGCAGGCATCACGTCGCACTGCGCCGGTGGGCCGGTGGGAGCACCGCCCACAACTGCGTGCGCACCATCGGACTGCCCGTGCTGGTGGTGGGGCCGCGGGCGGACGGCGGTGGCACGCCATTCCGGCGGATTCTGGGGGCGGTCGATCTCTCGGAGGCCGCGGCACCGGTCGCGGCGGCGGCATGCGACCTCACGAAGAGTCTGCGCGCGGAGCTGCGCGCCCTCTGCGTGATCGAGCCTCCGGTCCCGCTCCCCGATGTGACGTCCGTCCTGACGCCGTCGCAGTACTCCCGCCTGGCTGAGCACGCGCTCACGCGGCGCGTGTGGCCGCTGTTCCACGGCAGCGAGGCGAAGACCGTCGCACGCCAGGGCCCCGTGATGGAGACCATCCGGGAGGAGGCCGCGGCGTGGAACGCGGACCTGCTCGTGGTGGGCTCGCATGGGAAAGGGTGGGGGGAGCGGCTGATTCTGGGAAGCGCCACGGAACGACTGCTCGAGGACCTGCCGACGTCGTTGCTGGTCGTTCCGGTGCGAGGGCCGGCGGAGACGGCGAAGCCGGTGCGCCGGCCGGCGCGCCGGGCTGTCAGAAAGCCCGCGCGCGCGGGGAGTCGCTCCTGATGCCCGACCCGCAGAACACCGCCGTCGCGGGGCGGCTCGAAGAGTTGGCCGTGCTGCTCGAGAGCCAGGGCGCGAACCCGTTCCGGGTGGAGGCCTATCGTCACGCCGCGGACCTGGTGCGATCGCTCGAGCGGCCGGTCGGCGAGATGCTGCGCCGCGACGGCATCGAGGGACTCGAGCGCCTGCCGGCCATCGGGACGACGATCGCCAGGGCGGTCCGCGATCTCGTGGAGACCGGCCGCCTGCCGATGCTGGATCGCCTGCGCGGGGAGAGCGACGCCGTCACCCTGCTGGCCACGGTCCCGGGGATCGGGCGCACCCTCGCCGAGCGGCTGCACCATGACCACGGCATCGACACGCTGGAGGATCTCGAAGCCGCGGCGCACGACGGACGGCTGGCGGTCATCCGCTCCTTCGGCGAGAAGCGCCTCACCGGAGTCCGCGAGGCGCTGGCGACGCGGCTGGCGCGCGTGCCGCGCAGCACGACGGCGGCGCAGGCGCCGCCGGTCGAAGAGCTGTTGCGGGTGGATCGCGAGTACCGCACGAAGGCGGCGGCCGGCACGCTGCGCACCATCGCGCCGCGGCGCTTCAATCCGCGTCGCGAGGCGTGGCTCCCGATCCTCCACGCGATGCAGGGCGAGCGCCACTACACGGCGCTGTTCTCGAACACCGCCCGGGCGCACGAGCTCCGCAAGACCCGCGACTGGGTCGTGATCTACGTGGACGGCGGACGGGGCGAACGGCAGTACACCGTGGTCACTGCATCGCGCGGGCCGATGGAAGGGAAGCGGGTGGTGCGGGGGCGCGAACCGGAGTGCCTGGCGTTCTACCGGGAGCGGGCGGCGACGCGCACCCCGTCGGCGAGTTTGTCCGTCGGATGACGGATCACGAGGTCGCCCGCGGCGAGCCCGCCGGTGATTTCCACCTCGAACGGATTGCGGTGGCCGACCTGAACGACTCCTGAGCGAGCCCGTCCCTCCCGCACGATGAACACCCGCCACCGGTCCCCGTCCTGGAACAGCGCGCTGGACGGCACCTTGAGCGCCGTTCCCTCCCACAGCATCACCTGCGTCTCGACCCGGTAGCCGTCGCCCAGCTGGGGCGGTGTCTCGTCCAGGTCGGCGATGACGTTGACGCGCTGCTCCTCGACGCCCAACGCCGACACCTTGGTGAATCCGGACGGCTCCACCACCCGCACATGGGCCTCGAGGGGGCGCTCGCCGCCCCAGTCGCCGATCAGCATCCGGTCGCCGGGGCGCACCTTCACCGCATCCTCGGAGAGCAGATCCACCACGATCTCGAGCCGCGTGGGGTCGCCCAGCTCGAGCAGCGGCGTCCCCGCCGCGACGACGCGCTCGCTCCGCTCCGGGATGCGGAGCACCTGTCCGCGCACCGGTGAAACGAGCGGCAGCGACGATCCACCTCCGCCGGCGACGACGGCGCGCGCCTGCTCCACGTCGTGCGCCGCCGCCTGCGCCGTGAAGTCCGCCGCCTGGAAGCGCCGCACCGCGGTGGTCTCCGCCAGCGACGCCTCCTCGCGCTGTTCGGGGGACAGCAGATGCTTCGCGAACAAGGACTCCGCCCGCCCCCGGCTGCGGGCGGCCTGATCGAGCGCCGCGCGAGCCTCCGAGACCGCCGCCGCTGCGGCCCGCTGCGCGTCCTCGGCGCCGTCGAGTCGGGCGACCGCCTGCTCGCGGGAGCGGGGGTCGAGCGGCGCCGCCGAAAGCCGTGCCACGACCATGCCGCGCGTCACCGGGGCGCCCTCCTGGAGTGCGATCCGGGCGACGCGCCCCGCCGCCGGCGCCACCACCACGTAGCGATCCCGCACCCGCGTGCGGCCTTCTTCGTCGATGGTGACCCGCAGCGGACCCCGTTCAACCGCCGCGATCTCCACCGGGATCACAGTCGGTCGGAACGTGTACGCGAGGAACGCTACCGCGGCGACTCCGGCGCCTCCCCACAGCAGTGCGCGGCGATTCAGCTTCATCGCGTCAATCTCCCGTTTTCAGGACGGCCACGAGGTCGAGGCGGTCGATCCGGCGTCGTACGATGAGTGCGGACACGAGCGCGGCGATCAGGATTACGATGACCGCATAGCCGTAGGTCGCGGTCTGCAGCACGAACGGCAACCGGTACAACTCGGTGTCGAACGCCATCACGATCAGCGCCGCGCCGCCGTACCCGAATACGAAGCCGAGCGGCAGCGCGGCGAGGACCAGCACCGCCTGTTCGTCGAGCAGGATGCGGGACGTCTCGGCGCGGGTGAATCCCAGGACCCGGAGGCTCGCCAGCTCGCGGGCGCGCTCCGAGAGGGCGATGCGCGCCGTGTTGTACACGACGCCGAACGCAATCAGGACCGCGAACGCCACGATATACGTCGTGACGATGCCGTGGCTGCGCGCCAGCGTCTCGTCGAAGCTCTGGACGGTAGGCTCGCGGATCGAGACGGCCGCAACCGCGGGCATGTGTTTCAGCGCGTCGTAGAGCGCCGGCGCAGCGCGGGCGTCCACCGCCAGCGCCGCACCGGAGACCGTCCCGCCCTCGCGCAGCAGCCGGTGCAGCCCGCCCGCGTCCATGTAGGCGACCGTGCCGATCGGCTCGTTCACCAGCCCGATGACCGGGATGACGAGCGTGGGACGCGCCCCCTCGAGCACTTCGACGGTGAGCGAGTCGCCGGGCGCCACGCCCAGCACCTGCGCCAGCTTATCGGTCAGCAGGACCCCCTCGGTGGGAAGGGTGCGACGCCGCCCGTCGAAGTCCGCCACCTGGCGCAGCTCGGCATTGGGCTCGAGTCCGAGAATCACCGTACGCCGCGACCGGTGGCCGGCGACGAGGCGCACGCCCACGTCGCGGAACGGTTCGGCCCGGAGGACGCCGGGAAGATGCCGCACCTCGTAGCGCACGCGAGCCGGCCGCGGCTCGGTGAAGGAGATGCTCACGGCCTGGCGCTCGCGCAGGTCGAACTCGAAATCCGCCAGCGCCTCGATCGAATCGATGGTGAACCGGCCCAGCACGATGATTCCGCAGGCCAGACCGATCCCGGCGGCGGTCACGATCGCGCGGCCCGGGCGGCGCTCCAGTGTGCGCAGCACCATCCGGCCCACGGGCCCGAAGAGGCGGTGCAGGCCGAGCGCCTCGAGCGCGCCGCGCCGGTAGCGGGGTGGGGGTTCGGGGCGCATCGCCTCCGCGGGCGGTAGCCGTACGGCTCGGCCCACGGCGCTCAACGCGCCGAGCAGTCCGGAGCCGGCGCTCACGAGGGTGGCGAGCGCCAGCACGCCCCAGCCCGCGGTGAAGTGCAGCACCGGAAAGCGGTAGTAGGCCGCGTATAACACCGTCAGACGCCCGCCCAGCCACATGCCGAACGCCGCCCCCACGGCAGCGCCGAGCAGCTCGACGCCCACCACCAGCTTGGCGTAGTGCAGTCCGACGTCGACGTCGCTCCGCCCGAAAGCCTTGAGCACCCCGATCTGCGGCCGCTGCGTGGCAACCAGGCGCGCGAGCACGATGTGCACCAGGAACGCCGCGACGCCCAGGAAGATCACGGGCACGATCGCTCCACTGACGCGCAGCTGGGCGATCTCGTCGGTGATGAAGCGGTTGGACTGATGATCGGCGCGGCCGATGGCACCCAGCCCGCCATAGGGCGCGAGCAGGCGGTCGAGGCTCACGCGGACTTCGCGCTCGTCGGCGCCGGCCGTGAGGCGCAGGGAGACGTCGTTGAATGCGCCCTGCATGTCGAACGCGGTGGTCAGCGCCTCGTGGCCCATCCAGAACACGCCGTAGCGCTTGTCGTCGGGGAAGAACCAGCCCGGGGAGATCTGATACACGAACTCGGGGGAGAGGGCGATGCCGACGATGCGCAGCCGCTGCCAGCGGCCGTTGATGATGGCGCCCAGGGTGTCTCCGACCTGCAGCCCGTTCGCCTGGGCGAACTGCTCGCTCGCGACGACCTCGTCGGAGCGCCCGGCGGCGATGTAGCGGCCCTGGCGCAGGTGGAGGTCGTTGAGCATGGGCACGCGGCGCTCCGGCACCGACACGAGGCGTCCCGTCGCCGGCTCGGCGAGACCCGGGACGGCGAGCGTCACGTGCACGACGACGCGGGACTGCACGGCGGCCACGCCCGGCAGCGCGGCGATCTTCGCGGCCAGCGGGTCGGGGGCGCGTCGCAGCGAGGCAAACACGTCGGCGAAGCGGTAGTCGCGGTAGTAGGCGTCCAGCGATCCCCGCAACGAATCGTAGGCGGTACGGATCGTGACGATGCTCGCCACGCCGCAGGCGACGATCAGCGCCACCGCGGCCATCTGGCCGCGCAGATGCCAGAGATCGCGGAGCGCCTTGCGGTCGAGCGCGGTCACCATTGCAGCGTGTCCACCGGCGCCCGAGTGGGATTGCGCTCGATCGACGCGATCTGGCCGCTGTGCATGTGGATCACACGGTCGCCCATGCGTCCGATCGCGACGTTGTGCGTGATGATCGCCACCGTGGTGCCCAACTCGCGGTTCACGCGCTCCAGCACCTCGAGGACGAGCTTGCCGGTCTGGAAATCGAGGGCGCCGGTCGGCTCGTCGCACAGCAGCACATCGGGCTGCTTGGCGATGGCGCGCGCGATCGCCACCCGCTGCTGCTCGCCGCCCGACAGCTGGGCGGGGAAATGGTCGAGCCGCTCTCCCAGGCCCACCAGCTCGAGCGCGCGCGCCGGGTCGAGCGGCCGGGGGGCCGTCTCGCACACGAGCTGCACGTTCTCCCGCGCCGTCAGGCTGGGGATCAGGTTGTAGAACTGAAAGACGAATCCGACGTGCTCGCGGCGGAACCGGGTGCGCTCCCGCTCGCTCGCCGCGGTCAGCTCGTGATCGAAGAACCGGACCGTGCCCGACGTCGGGACGTCCAGCCCCCCCAGGATATTGAGCAGAGTCGATTTGCCGCTTCCCGAGGGGCCGAGGATGACGACGAACTCACCCCGGTACAGCTCGAGGGAAAGCGAGCGGAGGGCGTGCACCTCGACCTCGCCCAGGCGGTACACCTTCGAGAGATCGTGGGCGCGGAATACGGCTTCCGCGGTGGCAGCCGCACCGGTCGTGGGTAGGAGGACGCCGCGTTCAGGGGCCACGGTCATGGTTCCATCGTAGCGGCGACTGCAGGGCGGCTCCGTGAAGGATTCTTGAAGCCCGCTTCACGCGCCGCTAGACCGTGAGGCGGATGACTCCCTCCTCCAACTCCCGCCGGACCGGGACGCCGGCGCCCGCGACCAGCTCCAGCATCCTGGTATTCTGCGGCAGGACCTCAGCGGTGATCTCCGCCACGCCGTGATCGTGGGCGACGCCCAGCAGGTGCTTCAGGAGCACCGTGCCGATGCCGCGGTTCTGAACCGTGTCTTCCACGATGATGCCGAGCTCGGCCCGGACCGGTCGTCCCGGTGGGGTCGGCAGGACGTCGTAGCGCGCAACCCCGACGATGGGGGCGGTGGACTCGGGGGAAAGCGCCGCGACCAAGGCCACGCGGCGGTCGTAGTCGAGCTCGGTCAGATAGCTGAGGTCCCGCGGGGAGAGGACCGGCTTGTACTCGAAGTAGCGCATGTAGACCGATTCGGGACTCAGTCGCCCGTGGAATTGCGCCAGCCGTTCCCGATCTTCGGGGTGGATCGCCCGGATCCACACCGGAGCGCCGTCCCGCAGCATGTCTTCCGCAGCGTAGTGCCGCGCTTCCATGGGGACACAGGCTAGCGAGCCCGTGGAGGCCCGGCCAGGCCTGTGCCGTATCGCGGCTCCGGAGCGGGAAGGTTAGACTTCCCATATGCCTGCCAAGCGGCCGTCTCGTTCCGAGACACCCCGGCGCCCAGCCAGGCCCAGCGGTGACAGCCGCCACCTGGAGGACCGGTTCCGGCATCTGGTCGCTGCCAGCGCACGGATCTTCTCCCAGCACACGCTTCCCGCCGTCTTGCAGGAAGTCGTTGATGCCGCCCGCTCTATCGTCGGCGCGCGCTATGCGGCGCTCGCGCTGCTTGCTCCTGACGGGACCTCGTTCGAGAGCTTCGTCACCTCGGGAATCGACCAGGCGACGCGCGACCGCATCGGGCCCCTGCCCAGTGGCCGCGGGCTCCTGGGGCTGGTGATTCGCGAGCGCCGGGTGATCCGGACGGCCGACATCAACTACCATCCGCAGCGGTACGGGTTTCCGCCCAACCATCCGGCAATGCATTCCTTCCTCGGTGTCCCCGTCACGACGGGAGAGAAGGTGCTGGGGAATCTGTACCTCACCGAGAAGATGGATGCGGTGGCATTCGACGAGAAGGACGAAGACGTCGCCGTGATGCTGGCCGCGCAGGCGGCCGTGGCGGTGGAGAACGCCCGGTTGAGCGAGGGCAGCGCGCGCCTGCTCGGCCAGATCCAGGCCATGCAGCGTCAGCGCGACCTGTTCTTCGCGATGATGAATCACGAGCTGCGCAATGCGCTGACCGGCGTGTACGGTTGGGCCGAGCGCCTGGTCCGCAAGAAGACCCCCGAGTCTGCGGACCACGCCGCCCAGGAAGTCTACGACGGGACCGAGCGCACCATCACCCTGCTGAACAACTTTCTCGATCTGACTCGCCTTGACGCGGGCCGGATGCAGCCGGTGCGGCGTGAGGTGGATCCGGAAACGGTGGTGCGGCGGGTGCTCACGGGTTTCGAGCCGGCTGCCGAGGCGAAGGAGCTCACCCTGAGGGCGAAGCTGCCGGGCCAGCTCCCGGTGCTCGAGACCGACCCGGTGCGCCTGCAGCAGATCCTTGTGAACCTCGTGAGCAACGCGGTTCGTCACAGCCCGACGCGTGGTTGCATCGAGGTCGGCGTGCACGCCAATGGGGACGCGATCGAGTTTTCGGTGCGCGACGACGGCCCCGGGATTCCCGCCGACGTCCAGGAGCGCATCTTCGAGCCCTTCGAGCGCTTCGACCCGGGGTCGGGGGTGGGCACTGGGCTTGGCCTCCCGGTGTCACGGCGACTGGCGGACGTACTGGGTGGCAGACTGAGTCTGAGCAGCCCGCCGGGCGAGGGCGCGACGTTTACCCTCAGCCTCCCCCTCACGCCGCCCGAATGAAGAGACCTTCATAATCGACTTAGGAATGGTTCAACGACCCTTCCTTATGCTCATCTCATGAAAATCCTCGTTGTGGAAGACGACCGTAAGGTCGCAGGCTTCATCGAACAGGGGCTACGTGAAGAAGGTTACGCCGTGGATGTGGCCCCCGACGGCGATGAGGCGACGATGCTGGCTCACGTCTACGACTATGATCTCGTGGTCCTGGACGTGATGCTCCCCAAGAAGAACGGTCTGCAGGTGGCGGCGGAGTTGCGCCGGGAGGGGCGGCGTACGCCGATCCTCATGCTCACGGCGCGGGACGCCACGGAAGACGTGGTGCGCGGCCTCGACGCAGGGGCCGACGACTACATTACCAAGCCCTTCAAGTTCGAGGAGCTGCTGGCACGCGTCCGAGCGCTGGTGCGCCGCGGCGGCGCGGCCCGCACCGAGCTCCTCGTCTACGGCCCGATCGAGCTGGACCGGCTGAAGCACAAGGTGCGGGTGCAGGGCAAGCCGGTGGATCTGACCCCGAAGGAGTTCCATCTGCTGCAGCATTTCCTGCTGCA
Organism: Gemmatimonadales bacterium; assembly: GCA_035456525.1. Taxonomy (GTDB): domain Bacteria; phylum Gemmatimonadota; class Gemmatimonadetes; order Gemmatimonadales; family GWC2-71-9; genus DASTHG01. The sequence continues at coordinate 2,206 of DATICZ010000095.1, read as the reverse complement.
TCCCGAGGAGGTCGTGCGCCGCACCGAGCTGCTCGAAAAAGTGTGGGACATGCATTTCGATCCGGAAAGCAACGTGGTCGACGTGCACGTGGGCAACCTGCGCCGCAAGCTGCGGCAGGCCGCCGGGCACGACCTGATCCACACCGAGCGCGGTGTCGGGTTCCGCCTTCAGCAGCCTGACGAGAGCCGCCAACCGGCGTGAAGCGGTCGCTCCGGCGGACGCTCGCCGTGCGGTTCGCGGCGACGATGGCCGTCGGACTCACGGTGATGTGCAGTGCCATCTGGTGGGCGGCCTCCCGCGTGCTGCGCCACCAGCTGGATCAGAGCATCTCTGCATCCGCCTTTCTCGTCGCCAATGAGCTGTCGTCATCGGCGCAATGCGTCGAGGGGGCACACACGCTCGCCCTCAATGCCATCCGTTACGGACAGGAGATCAACCGCTACGTCGTGTTCCGCGATCCGCACTGCGCGGCGATCCGGGCGATCCCCAGCTGGGCCATGGACCTCCCCGGCGACAGCGCGGCCCTCGCGTCGGCGCGGGGTGGCGTGCAGAGCTTCAGCGACGCCAGGTGGCACGGCATGGCGGTGCGTTCCGCATACATAGCGGTTCCCACGGACGGCGAGGGGGAAGCGGATCGCGTGGTGCAGGTCGCGGCATCCCTCGACCCGGTGCGGGCCCTGGAGCAGGTGATGCTGGTCGTGCTGCTCGGGATCGTGTTCCTCGGCACCGCCGCGACACTAGTGGGAGGATGGAGTCTCGCCGGATCGGCCGTGCGTCCGGTCATGGAAATCACCGAGCAGGCGACCCACATCGAGGCGGGCACACTCGACCAGCGACTCTCCGCCCACGCCACCGCGGACGAATACCGCGGCCTGGTCGGCGTGCTGAACCGGATGCTCGATCGGCTGGGCGGCTCGTTCGCCACTCAGCGGCGTTTCTCCGCCGACGTGAGCCACGAGCTGCGCACGCCGCTCACCGCCTTGCGAGGGGAGATCGAGGTTGCGCTGCGCGCCGATCGCAATCCGCGCGAATACCAGCGCGTGCTGCACAGCGCGCTGGAAGAGATCGATCGAATGACCACGATGACCGAGGAGCTGCTGCTCATCAGCCGGGCGGAGGCGGGGCTGATCGCCCCGCAACGCGAGCCGCTCGACGTCGACCGGGTGGTGGCGTCGGCGCTCGAGCGCCTGCGCCACCGCATCGAGGACAAGGAACTGCGGGTGGAGCACGTGACGGCTCCATCCAACGGCTGCTCGGCGCGGCTCGATCGCGCTCTCCTCACGCGCCTCGTGGACGAGCTGCTGGAGAACGCGGTCAACTACTCGGATCCGGGCGGCCGTATCATCGTCCGCAACGAGCATCTGGACGACCGGGTGCGCCTCGTCGTGGAAGACACCGGCCCGGGTATCGGGGCGAAGGACCTGCCGCACCTCTTCGAGCCGTACTATCGCGCCGATCTGGCGCGGACGCGCGGGGCCGGCACCGGGCTCGGCCTCACCAGCGCGGCCGCGATCGCCCGACTGCACGGCGGCGAGATCCGCGCGGCCAACCGCTCCGAAGGCGGCGCCCGCTTCGAAGTCGACTTTCCGACCTCCTGAGGCTCCGTGAAGGCCGTCCGTCGGTACCCGATCGTGATGCTGGCGGTCGTCGGGTTGGCCGTCGGGATACTTCTTCATGTGCTCCTCCGCCTCCCCGACGCGGGTCACTGGGCGTTCCTGGTGGTTCTCGTGGGCGGGGGGATGCCGCTCGTCTTCAAGACGGTGCGCGGCATCGCGCGCGGACGGCTGGCGGCGGACATCGTGGCCGCCCTGGCGATCCTCTCGGCGCTCGTCTTCGGTGAGTACTTCGCCGGGGCGGTCGTCGTCCTGATGCAGTCGGGCGGCGAAGCGCTCGAGACCTACGCGATGCACCGGGCTACAGCGTCGCTCGAAGCCCTGCTGGCCCGCGCCCCCAAGACGGCACATCGCCTCAACGGGGAGCGGCTCGAGGACGTGCCCGTCGAAGCGGTCGCCCCTGGCGACCTGCTGATGGTGCGACCGGGCGACCTCGTGCCGGTCGACGGCGTCGTCACGGCCGGGACGTCAGCGGTGGACCAGTCCGCGCTCACCGGAGAGCCGATCCCGATCCGGGCGCTGCCGGGTTCAGCGCTGATGAGCGGCAGCGTCAACATGGACGGCGCCCTCACGCTCCGCGCGCTGCGCAAGA
>DATICZ010000094.1:0-11776 GCA_035456525.1 Gemmatimonadales bacterium | reverse complement strand
CCCCACTTGGCGAGACCCGAGATGATGAACTGGTCGATGATGATCTCGGCGCCGTTGGCGAAGTCGCCGAACTGCGCCTCCCACAACACCAGGGCCTCGGGCGCGGCGACGGCGTAGCCGTACTCGAAGCCGAGGCAGGCGAGCTCGGAGAGCGGGCTGTTGTGCAGCTCGAAGGGCGCGCGCGCGCCGGGCAGGTGCTTGATCGGGGCGTAGCGGCGGCCATTGACGGCGTCGTGCAGCACGAGGTGCCGCTGGCTGAACGTGCCGCGCTCGGTGTCCTGCCCCGTCAGCCGGACGGGGACTCCTTCGGCGACGAGCGACGCGAGCGCCAGCGCTTCGGCGTGGGCCCACTCGATGCCGCCGCCGGAGCCGATGGTTTCCCGGCGCCGCTCCAGCTGCTTCTTCAGTTTGGGGTTCACCGTGAACCCCTCGGGGACGGCCAGCAGCTGCTCGTTCAGAGTGGTGAGCAGCTCGGCGCGCACCGCCGTCCCCGGCTCCGCCACCGCGTTCGTCGAGATGCGGTGTGGCTCCTCGCCGGCGCCTCCGGTCGCGAGGCTCGCCTTCAGCGCCTGCTGGGTCTCCTGCAGGCGCGCGGTGGCCGCGTCGGCCGCCGCCTGCGCGGCCGCCGCGTCGAGCACACCTTCGGCGGCGAGCTGCTCGGCGTAGCGCTGCCGGATCGTGGGCGTCTGCCGGATGCGCTCGTACATGAGCGGCTGTGTGTACGACGGCTCGTCGCCCTCGTTGTGGCCGTGGCGCCGGTAGCCGACGACGTCGATCACCACGTCGCCGCGGAACTTGTCGCGGTACATCATCGCGAGCCGCACCGCGGCGAGGCACGCCTCGGCATCGTCCGCGTTGACGTGAATGATCGGCGCGTCGAAGCCCTTGGCGAGGTCGCTCGAGTAGTCGGTGGAGCGGCCCTCGCGCGGATCGGTGGTGAACCCGACCTGGTTGTTGCCGATGAGGTGGATCGTGCCGCCGGTGGTGTAGCCCTTGATGCGGGCGAGGTTGAAGGTCTCGGCCACGCCCCCCTGACCGGGGAACGCCGCATCGCCGTGGACCAGCACCGGGAGGGCGACGGTGACGTCGTGATGCGCTTCGGGGCCGCGCCGGCTCGTCTGCTCGGCGCGCGCCCGGCCTTCCACGACCGGATTCACCGCTTCGAGGTGGCTCGGGTTGGGAGACAGCGTCACGGTCACGGTCTTGCCGAACTCGGTCCGATAGGTGCCCTCGGCGCCGTGGTGGTACTTGACATCGCCCGTGCCGCCCTCGGGCGTGAGCGTCTCCTCGACGTTCCGGCCGCCTTCGAACTCGGCGAAGATCGTTTCGTAGGGCAGGTTCACGACGTGCGCGAGGACGTTGAGCCGCCCGCGGTGCGCCATGCCGATGACGACCTCGCGCGCGCCGGAATTCCCGGCGAGCTCGATCGTGAGGTCGAGCATCGGCACCAGGATGTCCAGGCCTTCGATGGAAAACCGCTTGTGGCCCAGGTAGGCCTTGTGGAGGAACCGCTCGAGCGTCTCCACGGCGGTGAGGCGCGACAGCAACTGCTTCTTGTCGTCGAGCGACAGCGGGCGGCGGTGCAGGCCCGACTCGATCACCTGCCGGAGCCACACGCGCTCCTCGTGGCTACCGATGTGCTCCACCTCGTAGGCGATGGTGCCGCAGTAGATGTCGTGCAGGTTGGGATACGCGTCGGCGAGGGTCTTGCCCGGCACGTAGATGCGCAGCACCTCGGCGGGGATGCGGGCCATGACTTCGGGGGTGAGGCCGAGCGGGACCGGGTCGAGCGCCGGGTCGCCGGGAGGCTCCGAGCCGAGCGGATCGAGCCGCGCCGCCATGTGGCCGAAGTGGCGGTGGGCCTTTACCAGGCCCATCGCCGCGGCGACGTGTTTGAGATCCTCCACTCCCACCGCCGCCCCGGCGGGGAGCGGGGAGCGGGGAGCGGTCGGAGTCGGAGCGGTCGCGACGGCCCCCTGCACGACTTCGACCGCTCCCCGCTCTCCGCTCCCCAGTCCGAGGCTCTCCGCGACGAGATCGTAGAATCGGTCCTCCCCTTGCAGCAGGGCCTCCAGCTTGCGGAGGAACATCCCCGACTCGGCGCCCTGGATCACCCGGTGGTCGTAGGTGCTCGTGATCGTCATGATCCGGGCGCCGATGGAATCCCGGATCGCGCCGGTCGCGATGATCGAGCCCTGGCCCTTCATCAAGCGAGGCACCGAGGCCACCGTACCGATCGTGCCGGGGTTGGTCAGGGTGATGGTGGCGCCGGCGAAGTCGTCGGGGAGGAGGCGGTTGGTGCGCGCCTTCTCGACCAGCGTTTCGTAGGCGGCGTGGAAGGCGGCGAAGTCCATGGCCTCGGCGTGCTTGATCACCGGCACGACGAGCGTGCGGCTGCCGTCCTTCTTCTCAACGTCCACGGCGAGGCCCAAGTGGATGCCGTCGGGATCGAAGCGATGCGGCTTGCCGTCCACGTCGTGGAAGGCGCGGACCATCACCGGGAACTGCTTCACCGCCTGGGCGATCGCGTACCCGATCAGGTGCGTGAACGACACCTTGAGACCCGCGCCCGAGAGCGCGGCGTTCAGCGCCTTGCGCCGCGCGTCGAGCACCGCCACGGAGATATCGCGGAAGGAGGTCGCCGTGGGGACGCCAAGCGACTCGGCCATGTTCTGCACCAGGCGAGCCGCTGGGCCGGTGATGGGAGTGAGGCCCGCGGGGAGCGGGGAGGGGGGAGCGGTCGCCGATGGTGCACGAACTCCGACCGCTCCCCGCTCCCCGCTCCCCATGCCCGCGAGGACTTCCGCCCGATCCGTGGGAATGATCGGAAGCTCCGCCAGCTTCCCGTTGTCGAACAGCACGCGCCACTCCTCGCCGACGGAGGAGGGGTCGCGCAGGTATTGCTCGTACATCACCTGCACGAAGGCCGCGTTGTTGGTGCCGAAGACGAACTCGCTCACCCCGGCAATCTAAGAGGGGCGGCAAGCGTGCGGCATCGCCCGATTCTGCCCGGTGCGGCTAGGCCGGTTCGACGGTTTCGATGTAATGGGCGTGGCAGGTCAGCGGTGCGGCCGCGCCGTCGGGCTCGATCGTCACGACGGAGCCGTCCAGCGCTCGCAGCACTCCCACGAGGCGACCGGTGATGACGGGCCCTCCCGGCGCCGCGGGGGTGAGCCGCAACGTCACCCGCAGGCCGATCAGCTGCTCGAGCTCATCGAGTCTCGCCATACGTCACCTCGCTCACCGCTCGATCGGTACGCCGACGAGACTGCCGTACTCGGTCCACGATCCGTCGTAGTTCTTCACCCGGGGATAGCCGAGCAGATACTTCAGCGTGAACCAGGCGATGGAGGAGCGCTCACCGATGCGACAGTAGGCGATGACATCCCTGTCCGGGGTGATGCCGCGGCCTTCGTACAGCGCCCGGAGCTGTTCGGCCGGCTTGAAGGTGCCGTCGGCCTGGACGTTCTCCGCCCAGGGGATGTTGGCGGCGCCGGGCACGTGCCCGCCCCGTTGGGCGCCTTCCTGCGGCAGCGCCTCGGGGGCCAGCAGCTCCCCCGAGAACTCCTTGGGGGAGCGCACGTCCACCAGCGCGGCGGACCGCGTCCGGCCCGCGGCGATGACCTCGTCGCGGACTGCGCGAATGGAGGGGTCGGGCGTCTTGGTCCTGTAGGCGGTGGGCTTGGGGTCGGGCACGTCCTTGGTCATGGGGCGCCCCTCGTCCATCCATTTCTTGCGCCCACCGTTCATGATGCGCGCGTCCGGGTGACCGTAGTACTTGAGCAGCCACCAGGCGTAGGTCGCGAACCAGTTGTTGTTGTCGCCGTAGAGGATCACCGTGCTCGCCGGGGTGATCCCGGCGACGCTGAGCAATCCCTCGATCTGCTCGGGGCTCGCGATGTCGCGCGCGACGGTGGTCTCGAGGTCGCGCTTCCAGTGCAGTCCGACGGCTCCAGGGATGTGCCCCTGGTCGTAGGCCGAAGTGTCCACGTCCACCTCGAGGAGCCGGACCTGCGGATCGGTCAGGTGCTCGGCCACCCAGGCCGTGTCGACGAGCACTTCGGGGTGTGCGTAGGAGTCTGCCATGGTCGCCTCCTTTCAGGGGGGCGGGAGAAAGGCGTCGGTGAGCGGGCGCCCGCGGAGTCGTTCGACGAGGCGTTGCACGGCGGCGTCCACGGTCTCCGCCCGGATGAGGTACTCGGGCTTCGTGACCAGCCGGCCATGCTGGGGGCGGGCGATGCACCGGGCCGCCGCGGGCGTCTCCGGGCCGAGCGCTTCCTCGACGACGATGTCGACGCTGCCCAGCGCGCAGCCCTGGGCGCTGAAGTAGCGATAAGAATGGATGCGCACGAGCTGCTCGCCCGCGCGCAGGAACATCGGAGACGGGGGGGCGGTCATATGGCCAATACGATGCCCCGGGTGAGGAACGACGTCAAACGACCCTCGCCCGCGGGCGCGTATATTCCCGCCCCATGAAACGGACCCGGCGCTGCCGGACGTTCGTGGTGCTCCTCGGAGTGACGGGGATCGCGCCGCTGAGCGGCCAGACGCTCGACTCCCTGCGCGCGGCGATCGAGCAGCGCATCGCCCGCGCACCGGCGCGGGCGGTGGGGGTGTATTTCCGCGACCTGGGGACGGGGGACGCGCTGCTCGTGAACGCCGACGTCCGGTTCCACGCGGCGAGCACCATGAAGGTGCCGGTGATGATCCAGCTGTTCCGCGACCGGGATGCCGGTGCCCTCTCGCTCGACGATTCGATCCCGGTCAAGAACACCTTCCGCTCGATCCTGGACGGGTCGCCCTACCAGCTCGACCGGGCCGACGACTCAGACTCGACGCTGTACGGCCTGGTGGGACGAAGACTCCCGATCCGCCGGCTCATCGACCTGATGGAGACGGTGTCGTCCAACTTGGCGACGAACATCCTGATCGACCGCGTGGGGGCGCAGCGCGCCAACGCAACCGCCCACGCCCTGGGCGCCGATTCGATCCTGGTGCTGCGCGGTGTGGAGGACGGGAAGGCGTATCGGGCGGGGATGAACAACACCACCACGGCGCGAGACCTGGGCGAGCTGTTCACGGCGCTGGCGCAGAACCGCGCCGCGTCACCGGCCGCGTGTCGTGAGATGCTGGAGATCCTGGGCCGACAGGTCTTCACCGAGGGGATTCCGGCGGGGCTGCCTCCTGGGACGCGCGTCGCACACAAGACGGGATGGGTAGGCGGGGTGGTCTATCACGACGCGGGAATCGTCTATCCGGCGTCGGGGTCGCCATACGTACTGGTCGTGCTGACGGGCGGAATCGAGCAGGACAGCGTCGCCTACGCGCTGGTGTCGGACATCTCGCGGATACTCGCCCGCAAAGCAGCAGACGGCTTCTAGCGCTGTCCGACGACTCGCGTCGGCGCCGCTCGATCGAGCAAGGTGCCGTCGCCCAGTTGTCCGCGGTCGTTCTTCCCCCAGCAGTAGGCGATGCCGTCCACCGCGAGGCCGCACGCGTGCAGATCGCCCACCGAGATCAGCGTGAACCGGAGGCCGCCCGCCACGGCGAGCGGCGTGCGGCTACAGGGTGTGCCGCCGCACGAGTCGCTCGAGGGCGCACCGAGTTGTCCCGCGTCGTTCGCTCCCCAGCAGTACGCCGCCCCATCCGTGGCGATCGCGCACGTCGAATGGGACCCGGCAGCGACGGCGGTGAAGGACAGGCCGCCGGCGACCAACTGCGGGGCGGCGCTGCTGTCGAGCGTCGCCGCCGCGCCCAGTTGCCCCGACCGGTTCTCGCCCCAGCACCGGATCTCGCCTGACGAAGCGAGACCGCAGGCGTGCAGGCCCCCGGTCGCGAGCCGGGTGAACCGGATCGAATCGCGTACGGCGACCGGTTCCGCGGAGGACGACAGCGCGTCCACGCCGAGGCGCGAGGCGAAGTTCATCCCCCAGCAATAGGCCAGGCTGTCGACGCCCAGGCCGCAGCTGAATCCCTCTCCCGCCGAGATCTCGCGATAGCGATGCGCTCCCGGCACGCTGACCGGCGTCCAGGCGATCGGCCCCGGTCCGCCCCCCACCTGGGGGAACTCGCCCCAGCAGATGCCGCCCTCCCCCTCGTCGCCGCCGATGCCGCAGCTGTGGTTCCAGCCGGAGCTGAGGCTGAACAGCGGCACGCTGAGCGACACCGCCGTGGGTGTCGCGGACGTCGCGGCCGTGCCGTTCCCCAGCCGCCCGCGTGCGCCCGATCCCCAGCACTCGACTGCGCCGCTCGCGGTCCGGGCGCACGTGAACGTCCCGCCGGCCGACACATCGGCGAACGTCGGAGCACGGCTCGACCCGATCGGGGTGGGATTCTGCGCCAGGGCGGCGACGCCGAGCTGGCCGAGACCGTTCTCCCCCCAACACCATACCCGGCCGTCGTCGCCGAGCGCGCACGTGTGGCGGAACTCGCCGGCGCTGAGCGCCGTGAATCGCGCGCGGGCAACCCGGACCGTCACCACGGCGCGCGCGCCTTCCACCGTGGCGGTCACGGTCGTGCCGCCTTCGGCGACCGCTTCGAGGAGGCCGGTCGAGGACACCCGGGCCACGAACGTATCGCTGCTGGCCCACGTCACCACACGCCCGCCGAGCGCCAGACCGGCCGAGTCGCGGGGCGCGGCGACGAGCGGGACCACGCCGCCCGGCACGAGGGTGATGTCGCCCTGATCGATGGTGACGCGGGCGACCCGGCCGATGACCCGGACCTGCGCTCCACCGCTCACGCCGTCGACGGTGGCGCTGATCGTCGCGGCTCCGGCAGCGACCGCCGTGACCAGGCCGGTGGCCGATACCGGGAGGCGCACGGGGTCGGAGGACGTCCAGAGCACCGGGCGACCCGTGACCGGCTGACCGGCGGAGTCCTGCACCGTCGCGGTCAGCTGCAGCTGGTCGCCCTGGGGGAGATCGGTGGCGGGCGGCGTCACGGTGACGGATGCAACCGGAGCGGGGAAACTGAAGGGGGCTTCACACCCGAGCAGCGCGAGCGGGACGAGGAGGGCGACGCGTTTCATCCGGACCTTCCGGTGGCCGTACGGGTGTGTCATACGCCGGGTGTGGCGCTCGCGCAAGATGGCGGCTTGGTGGTTGCCGGAGGCATATTCCCGGACCCCTCCTTTCAAAGGCCTTCGGCTGCCCAAACGTACGTCGACCCGCCCTGCGCGGCGCGCCGCCGCTCGTGCTCCGTCCCGCGATCGCGGTGCCGCGCTCATGCGCCTCAGCACGGCGATCGCCACGGCGGAGACCGAGACGGAGATCTGCCGCGCCGTGGCCAACGGGCTGCGTGACGAGGCGCTGGGCTACGACTTCGTCGCGCTGCTGCTGGTCGATGCGCCCACGGGCGACCGCGTGCTGGTGGCGAGCGCGGGGTGGGCGGAGGCGCCGGCGGGGCTGCGCGTGCGACCCGGTCAGGGCTTGAGCGAGCGCCCGCTGCTCGACGGCCGGCTGCACTACACGCCGCAGGTCACCCGCGACACCCGCTACCTGCCGACGCGGAACGAGGGCTCGGAGGTAGATGTGCCCGTGCTCATCAACCGCGAGCTCGTCGGCGTGCTCGTGGTGGAGGGCAATCGTCCCGACGCATTCGATGCGCACGACTTCGAGATCCTGACGGCCGCGGCCCAGCAGGCCGGCATCGCGATCGGCCGGGCGCGGCTGCTGGCCGCCGAGCGCCAGCGCGCCGACGAGCAAGAAGCGCTGCGGGCCACCATGGCCGACCTCTCAGCCCAGCTCGAGCTTTCCACGCTGCTACGGGCCGTGCTGGAGCGCGCGGTCGCGCTGCTGCGGGTGAGCCACGGCGAGCTCGCGATCTACGACGCCGCTGCACAGCAGCTCGAGATCGTCGCCAGCCACAACGTGGGCCGGCACGACACCACCGGGACCCGTATGGCGGTCGGGGAAGGGGCGATGGGGTACGTCGCGCGGACCCGTGAGCCGCTCCTCATCCCCAACTACCTCGAATGGGCCGGCCGGTCCGCGCAGTACGCCGCGGTGGATTTCCACGCGGTCATGGTGGCCCCGCTGATCGTGGGCGGCGAGCTGGTGGGCGCGATCGCCTTCATGGACCGCGATCCCCAACGGCGGTTCGGCGAGGACGATCTCCGCCTGCTGAACCTGTTCGCCCCGCAGGCGGCCATCGCGATCGCCAACGCGCGCTTGTTCACCGCGGCGCAGGAGCAGCGCCAGTATTTCGCGGAGCTGGTGTCGAACAGTCCCGTGGCGATCGTGACGCTGGACGTCGGGCACCGGGTCGTCTCGTGCAATCCCGCCTTCGAGAAGATGTACGGCTACCGCGAGGCCGAGGTGATCGGCCAGAACCTGGACGACCTGATCACCACCGCGACCACACGCTCGGAGGCCGTGGGATACACCGAGCAGGCGCTGGCGCGCCGCCCGGTGAAAGTGATCAGCCAGCGGCGCCGCAAGGACGGCAGCCTGGTGGAGGTCGAGGTGCTGGGCGTCCCGGTGATCGTGAACGGCCGCCGCGTAGGTCTGATGGCGCTGTATCACGACATCACGGAGCTGCTCTCGGCGCGACGCGACGCCGAGGCGGCCAACAGCGCGAAGAGCCAGTTCCTGGCGAGCATGAGCCACGAGCTGCGCACACCGCTCAACGCGATCATCGGCTACAGCGAGATGTTGCAGGAGGACGCCGCCGAGCGCGGGGACGGCGCAGCGGTGCCCGACCTGCAGAAGATCCACGCGGCGGGGAAGCATCTGCTGACGCTGATCAACGACGTGCTCGATCTATCCAAGATCGAAGCGGGCAAGATGGAGCTCCACGTCGAAACGTTCGCCCTGGCGCCGCTCTTGGAACAGGTGACGACGACCGTGCGTCCCCTGGTCGCGAAGAACGGCAACCGGCTCGAGCTGCGGGCGGCAGCCGAGCTGGGGTCGATGCATTCCGACGAGACGCGCGTGCGGCAGGTGTTGCTCAACCTGCTGTCCAACGCCAGCAAGTTCACGGAGCGCGGCCTGATCACGCTCGAAGCCGAGCGGGACGGCGCGACGATCGTGCTGCGGGTGCGCGATACGGGCATCGGCATGACGCCGGAGCAGCAGGCGCGGCTGTTCCAGGCGTTCTCGCAGGCGGAGGCCTCCACGGCGACGAAGTACGGCGGCACGGGGCTGGGCCTCGCCATCAGCCGGCGGTTCTGCCAGCTGATGGGCGGCGATGTCACGGTCGAGAGCCAGCCGGGACAAGGATCGACCTTCACCGTGCGGCTGCCGGCGGACGGGCCGGTCGAGCCGGCCGCGGAGATCGCGGTGCCCGCGACGGCGGCCGCCGCGACGGTGCTCGTGATCGACGACGAGGCGACGGCTCGCGAGCTCGTGGCGCGGAGCCTCGAGCGTGAAGGGCTGCGCGTCGTGGCCGCGGCGAGCGGCGCGGCGGGACTCGAAGCGGCGCGCACCCTGCGGCCGGACGTGATCACGCTGGACGTCATGATGCCCGGCATGGACGGCTGGACGGTGCTGGCGGCGCTGAAGGGTGATCCCGCGCTGGCCGCGATCCCGGTGGTGATGCTCTCGGTGGCGGACGAGCAGCGGCTCGGGTTCGCACTCGGCGCGGCGGAGTATCTCACCAAGCCGATCGAGCGCGAGCGGCTGGCGGCGGTGCTGCGGCGCTACAGCGCGCGCCCGCGGCCAGCGGGCGCGGCGCACCACGTGCTCGTGGTCGAAGACGACGGGGACGTGCGACGCGTGCTGCGGCGCACCCTGGAAGGCGAGGGATGGGCGGTCGGGGAAGCCGAGAACGGCCGGGTCGCCCTCGAACGCATGGCGCAGCGCGTTCCCGATCTGATCCTGCTCGACCTCATGATGCCGGAGATGAACGGCTTCGAGTTCCTCGAGGCGCTGCGCGAGCGTGCGGCGTGGCGCGACGTGCCGGTCGTGGTGATCACGGCCAAGGAGCTCAGCGACGAGGAGCGCCGGCGCCTCAACGGCGACGTGGAGCGGGTCGTCACGAAGCGGGGGGGCGGCGGCGAACCGGGCGGCGGTCTTGAGGCCCTGGCCGCGGTGGTGCGCGAGCACGTCGCCGCCCGATCCGGGGTAGAGCACTAGGCCATGGCGACCTCACGACGCGCGACCTCCCGGCGCTCGAGCCCCGCTCACCGGCGCGAGCAGACCGACGCTGCGCGACGGCAGGCGGCGCTGCTCCGCCTCACCACGGGAATCGCCGCCGCGACCGACGAGCGGGAGGTGTACCGCTCGATGGTGAACGGCCTGCATGACGAAGCGCTGGGCTACAACTTCCTCGGTGCGTTCCTCCTGGACGAGGCATCGGGCGACCGCGTGCTGCAGGCGTCGGTCGGCTGGCCCGATGTCCCGGCGCAGTGGCGCGTGCACCGCGGGCAGGGGTTGAGCGAGCGGGCCCTGGAGGACGGGCAGCTCCACTATACGCCGGACGTGACGCGCGCGGCGGGCTACCTGCCGAGCCTCGCGAGCGGTTCCGAAGTGGACGTGCCCGTACGGGTGGACGGCCGGACGATCGCGGTGCTGGTGGTGGAGAGCAGCGAGCCGAACGCGTTCGGTGCGGAGGACTTCGAGATCCTCACCGCGGCGGCCAACCAGGCGAGCATCGCGATCGGGCGCGCACGGCTCCTGGCCGAGGAGCGGCGGCGCGTGGACGAGCACAAGGCGTTGCTCGACACGATGGCCGACCTCTCCTCGGATCTCGAGCTGCCACGCGTGTTGCAGGCCGTGTTGAACCGCGCCGTGACCCTGCTCGGCGTAACGGGCGGCGAGGTGGCGATCTACGAGGAGCAGCCGAAGCAGCTGGTGGTGGTGGCGAGCGAGAACATCGGGAAGGACTCCACGGGGACGCGCCTGTCGCTGGGCGAGGGCGCCATGGGGCACGTGGCGCGGACGCGCGAGCCGCTGATCATTCCGTCCTATCACGAGTGGCTGGGGCGCTCCGGGCAGTACGCCGACGTGACGGTCCACTCGGTGATGGCGGCGCCGCTGCTGATCGGCCGGCGGCTGGTGGGAGCGATCGCCACGGTGCATTCGGACCCGAGCCGCACCTTCGGAGCGGAGGACCTGCGGCTGCTCAACATGTTCGCGCCGCAGGCCGCGATCGCGATCGAGAACGCCCGCCTCTACGCCGCCGCCCAGCGCCAGAAGCAGTACTTCGAAGACCTCGTGCAGAACAGTCCCGTCGCGATCGTCACGCTGGACCGCAACCACAACGTGATGGCGTGCAATCCGGCCTTCGAGAAGCTGTTCGGCTACCACCAGGCCGAGGCGATCGGGCGCAACCTCGACGACCTCGTGGCGACCGAGGCGACGCGCTCCGAGGCGGTCCAGTACTCCCAGGAAGCGCTGAGCCGCCCGATCCACGGCATCGGCCGCCGCAGGCGCAAGGACGGGACGCTGGTGGACGTGGAGGTCCTGGGCGTCCCGGTGATCGTCGGCGGGGAGCGGGTCGGCCTGATGGGCCTCTACCACGACATCACCGAGTTGCTCCAGGCCAGGCGCGAGGCGGAGGCGGCCAACACCGCCAAGAGCCAGTTCCTCGCGAGCATGAGCCACGAGCTGCGCACCCCGCTCAACGCGATCATCGGCTACGCCGAGATGGTGGAGGAGGAGATCGAAGAGCTGCAGCAGCCGCAGATCGCGATGGACGTGACCAAGATCCGGACGGCGGGCAAGCACCTGCTGTCGCTGATCAACGACATCCTGGACCTCTCGAAGATCGAGGCCGGGAAGATGGATCTGTACCTGGAGCGATTCGCGGTCGGCACGCTGATCGACGAGGTCGC
>DATICZ010000093.1:0-9514 GCA_035456525.1 Gemmatimonadales bacterium | reverse complement strand
CCGTCCGCTTCATCCCCCAGGGCATAGAGCTGCACGACTTCGCGCGCGAGTCCGTGGAGATCCACGGCCTCCAGCGCGGGCTGCTCGGCGGCCGGGGCGCCGAACCGCGAGAAGGCTCGGGCGATGGTGTCCAGCCGGTCGATTTCCGCCAGGATCCGCTGCGACGTTTCCTGCAGGGTGCGCTCGAAGCCGCTCCGTCCCCAGGCTCGCTCAAGATGCTGGATCCCCAGGCGGATCGGCGTGAGGGGGTTCTTGATCTCGTGGGCCACCTGGCGGGCCATCTCTCCCCAGGCCAGAACGCGCGCCGCCCGGCCGAGCGCCGTCGTGTCGTCGAGCGCGACGACGCAGCCGTCTCCGGTATCGCCGAGCGGGGCGAGCTGCACGCGAATGCCGCGGTCGCGAATCGCCAGCTCCCGCTCCACGATGACTTCGGCCCGGGTGCGGAGGAATTCGCGCACGACACTCCAGAGGGGCGCCCATTCCCGCGTGGTACTCGCGTCCACGAAGGCGCCGGGCTCGAGCGCCACCCCCAGCAGCTCGGCCGCCCGGGGATTGGCCATGGTGACGCGGAGTTCGCCGTCCACCGCCACGACGCCGGTAGCGACGTTGGCGAGGACCTGGGCGGTGCGCTGGCGGGCTTCCTCGAGCGCGGCCTGACTACGCCGGACGTCCTGCGCCATGCGCTCGAACGCCGAGAGGACGGGGGCGAATTCACGCGGCGCATCGGGCGGGAACGGCGGTGGAGCGGCGCCCCGCCCCACCGCCAGCGCGGCTTCGCGCAGCGCCGCCACCGGCTGCGCCAGGGTCCGCGCCGTCACCCGGGCGAGGCTCCCGGCGGCGATCACCCCCGCGAGTGTCGCGAGCACCAGGACCATGGCCAGGTCTTCCTGCCGGCGGCGCACCGTCTCGTCGTCGAGCAGCTGCGGCGCGGCGAGCACGATCTGCTCGGATGCCGGGCCGCTGGCCACGACGCGGTAGCCCACCCGCGTGGGCCGGCCGGCGGTACGCACATCGACCGTCGTCTCGATTTCGTCCTCGAACGTCAGGCGACGATAGGTCGCCGGCGCCAGCAGCGGATCGACGAGGCCGAGCTCCGCCAGCACGTCCGCCGTGGTGCCCGCCAGGCGTCCCCCCTGATAGGTCCAGAGGTCCGCATCGAGACGTCGTCCCAGGTCGGCCACCGCGGCCGCGAGGCCGGCGGTGGACGCGGGCGGGGGCTCGCCGGCGCTGGCCGCCGCATCGCGCAGCGTCTGACGAATCAACAGGTCGCCGCTCGAGTGGGCGGTGTCATTGAGGCGCGAGAAGCTCCACACCGCGAAGGCAAGGACGGGCGCGATGAAGAACGCGGCGAGCGCGAGGGCGAGTCGTCCCCGGTAACTCGCCAGCATGTTACGCAACGCCGGACGGCGGGGCGCCCACCCTTCCGCGACGATGCGGCTCAGAGCCCAGGCGGCGGCGAGCAGGGCGACGTCGAACAGCACCACGAGCGCACCGCGCACCAGCAGCACCCACGGTCCGCGCAGATCCACCCGCACGTGTACGTGCCGGGGGCCGCCCGGCAGCTCGACCAGACGGTCGCCGCGCGCCGTCCAGCCGGATCGGACCCATTGCACGCGCGCCGGCTCGACGGGCCCCCTCGGCAGCGACAGGTTGATGGTGTACGGCGGCTCGACCGTCCGTTCGCCGCGGAGGAACCGGGCGACGCGGCTCGCGGGCACGAGGCGCGACCGCGGGCCGACACCCACCGTCAACACGACGTCACCCGCCATCCTCGTGGTGAGCACATAGTGCACGCCGGGAATCTGATCCAGCTTCTCTACCCGCAAGCCGCCACCCGAATCGGAGCGCGCCAGCGCGGCGAGTAGCGGTGTCGAGAGATCCACGGCCGCGAGCCGCAGCTCGGCGAGCTCCTCTCCGCGCGCATCCCAGGACGCCAGGACCGTGGGATAGTCCTCCACCGCGAGCGGCGAACCGGCCCACACGGCGTACAGGTCCGCCGCCGATGCCGGTGCGGGAGCCGAGAGGAGGTCGCGGCCCAATCGCTCCAGCTCCGCGACCGCGAGCGGATCGGGCTCGTTCCCGAGGCGCTGCGCGTCGCGCACGGCGAGCGCAAGCCGGCCCTCGACGCTGGCGCCCCAGGTGACGAGCGCCGCGGCCGTACCCGCCACCGTGGCGATACTGAGCAGCGCCCAGCGGCGCGGCGCCGGGACGACGGCGCCGGCCAGCGCCGGCAGCCAGAGAAACGTGTACCACTCGGGCCAGGCGCCCGACGGACTCCAGAGCCACAGTCCCGCGACGCCGGCGAGGAGCGCCCAGACGCAGGACGCGGCCACGGTCCAAGGTACGCGGGTGGGCTCGACGCGGCCCCGCACCAGTGCCGCCGCCAGCAGCACGAGGGTCATGCTCGCGATGGCGAGCGCCGCCTCCCAGGAGAGCCAGAGTCCGAAGCTCACGCCGGTCGCCGGCGGCGCGATGCCGCGCCCCAGATAGCGCACGAGATAGGGAGCGTAGAACAACAGCACTGCGGCCAGCACCATGCCCCACCAGCGGCGCGCCACGCCGCGGCGCCACAGCACGGCGGCGCCCAACAGCCCGAGACTCGCCACGGCGAGCAACGCGCCGGCGGAGGCGCTGAAGTCGCGCAGCAACGGCCGATAAAACGTTGCCGGCGAGAACAGCGCGGACGGCACGACGGCGGGCCCGAAGAACGCGCGCGCCGCGGTCCAGCCGGCGACCAGCACGACCAGCCAACGCCAGCGTCCCGGCGGGGCGGCAACGAGCAGCAGCGCGAGCCCCGCCGCCAGCGCGAGGCTTGCCCGGCCAGCGATTCGCGATAACGCAGCGAGCTTCGCATCGCCCTGCGACGGCGGCTCGGGGGTGACACTGAACAGCGTGTCCCCGTTCTTGCAGCCCCTCGGGCAGAAGTCGAAGAGGTCCGAATCGGGCGGGGCCGTGTGCGGCGCCGCGAACCGCAGCGCGACGCCGTGGTCGTGGGCGAACCGGACCGAGAGCGCGCCGCCGCGATCGGCCACGCTCGGGGCCGCGTCGAGCAGTACCGTACCGATCGCCGTGCGCCCGTTCGGTGTCTGGCGTCGAGCCTCGAGCCTGACGTAGAATGGACTGATGACCGCCCGCAACTCCGCCGTATCCGGCGCCGGCACGGCGCGGTGCCGGCCCGCCCAGGCATACGGCTGTCCGTCGGCGTCCAGGACGATGACGCCACGCTCCAGGCCCGCCGGTCCGGCGGCGAACCCGGCCGCCACACGGTCGAAGGCGTCGCTCCGCGGCAGCCAGGCGGCGGCCGCGGCCCGCTCCGCCAAGCGCCGGGCCTCCGTGATCGCATCGGACAAAGTCGCCGTGAGTGCGTTCGAGGCCTTCATCACACGCGCCTCGCGCAACGCCGGCCAGCAACACTCGATCTGCCGCACGCGGTGGCGTCCGAGCACCAGCACGAGCCCCACCACCAGGCAGGCGAGCGCGGCCAGCACCGGTACCAAGCGACCGGCCTCCCCCGTGCGCGGACGCTCCACCACGAAGGTGCGCACCGCCAGGAGCGCCGCCGCCAGGCCGGCGAGACCGGCGACCCACGCCCAGCCCGAGGCGAGCCCTCGCAGCCATTCGGCGGCGGCGAGCGCGGCCAGGACGCCGGCGATCAACGAATGAGCGCGCCGCTGCACCTCAAGCACCTCGTTCCCGAAGACATCCGTGTCGCCCTCGCGCGGGATCCCCGCCTGCTCATCCCGGTGGGAACGTGCGAACAGCACGGTCCCCACCTGCCGCTGGGGTGCGATACCATCATCGTCGAACGGCTCGCCGATGACCTCTCGGCGGAGTTCGGTGTGCTGCGCGCCCCCACCATCGAATACGGCGTCAACACCGCCACGCGACGGCCGTTCCCCGGCAATGCGATGGTGCGGCGCAAGACGCTGCACCGCTGGATGAACGACCTGCTCGGCTCATGGGAGGAGGCCGGCGTCGAGCAGTTCATCATACTCACGGCCCACGGGCACGACCCCCACCAGGAAGCCCTCAGCACCCTGCGGACCAATCGCGCGC
The DNA here is from genome assembly GCA_035456525.1 of Gemmatimonadales bacterium. Classification (GTDB taxonomy): domain Bacteria; phylum Gemmatimonadota; class Gemmatimonadetes; order Gemmatimonadales; family GWC2-71-9; genus DASTHG01. The sequence continues at coordinate 5,458 of DATICZ010000093.1, read as the reverse complement.
GTGTCTTCACGGTGGACGTGTTCGCCCTCGACGTCGGAGATCTGCTCCTGGACCCCGAATCCCCGATGCACGGCGGGGAGCTCGATACGTCGCTGCTGCTCTATCTGGCACCGCAACTCGTTCGCATGGACCAGGCGCGTGATTTCCTGCCGACGGGCCGGCAGGAGCGCCGTCACGTCCGTGGCCTCACCGCTCCACTCCCCGCCCTTTCGCCGGGCTCGCTGGGCCGTCCCACGCTGGCCACGGCCGAGAAGGGCGAACGCCTCTATAAGATGATCCGGGAGCGTGTCGCCACGCGAGTTCTCGCGGCCGCCGAGGCATGATCGTCCTCCCGCTGGCCGCCGCCCTCGCGCTCACCCAGGTCCCGAGCGGCGTGATCGACGAGGGAGTGCTCGTGGTGCGGCGCGATTCGCAGCAGGTCGCGCGCGAGAGTTTTCGCCTCCAGCAGCGGCGTCCCGGGGACCCCGCCAGCGGATGGCTGCTGACCGCCACCGCGCGGTGGCCGGGGCCCGGCAGCCGCACCACGGTCCTGACGCCGGTCCTGGAGCTGGCCGGCGACAGCGCGCCGGCCGCGCTCGCCTACGACGTCATCGCCGACGGCAGGTCCGAGCGCATCACGGGGCAGCCGGGACCGGGGCGCTTCACCCTGCGGCACCTGCTCCCCGGTGTGGAGCGCGCGCGTGAGCTGCCCGGCGGGCCGCGCATCGTCATCGCCGACGACTCGGTGTACTCGCTGTTCCTGCTGGTGGCCTGGCATGCGCCCCGCAGCCCCGACTCCGCCCCCACCCGCGTCACCGCGATTCTGCCGCGCAGGGCGAGTCGCGCGACGCTCACGCTGACCGATCTCGGCATCGCCGCCACGACCGTCAACCGGGATCCGGCGATGTTGCGTCACATCCTGATCGCCGGCGGCCCCATGGGGCCGGTGCATGTCTGGCTCGATCGCGACGGCCGACTGATGAAAGTCGAGATGCCCGACGGGGGCCTTCGGGCCGAGCGCCTTCCCGGCTGACACCCCACTGCAGGGAAGTCGTTGAGGGAGTTAGCTTTCCGATTCAGGCCTGCCGCCATTCCAGCCCGAAACCTGACTGAGGCCTAACGCGTACAGGCCGGGGCTCTCGGTACGTTCCGAAGGAGTCCCATCACCTTCGCCCGTCAGCAAGGACTCGCATGAAATCGCTCGTGCTCTGTCTGGGTCTCGTGTGCGCCGCCGGTACCGCAGCGGCGCAGCAGCGCGTCCCGGCCACCCTGTCGCTCGCCGATGCGCTCGCCATCGCGCGGGACCACAATCCGGTCTATCGCCAGACGTTGAACAACCGCGGGCCGGCCGCCTGGGCGACCAGGAACGCGTTCGCCAACCTGCTCGTACCGCAGGTGACGGCGCAGGGGAGTCTCGGATACTCGGGCACCGGATCGCAGCGTTTCCTGACCTCCAACTTCTCGCAGTCCTACGCGACGGTGAGCTCGAGCTACTCGCTCGGGCTCGACTGGACGCTCTCGGGCTCCACCCTGTCGCAGCCCGGTCTGCAGAAGGCGCAGCTGACCGCGGCCGACGCCGATATCGACGGGGCGCGGGCCACGCTCGACGCGGGTGTGACGCAGCAATACCTGACGGTGCTGCAGGCGCGGGACAACGTGGGCGTGGCGGAGCAGCTGCTGGCGCGGGACGAGGAGTTCCTGCGCCTGGCGCAGGCGCGGTACGACGTGGGCCAGGCGACGCTGATCGACGTGCGGCAGGCGCAGGTGGCGCTGGGCCAGGCCCGGGTGGGGTTGCTCCGGGCGCGGACCACGCAGCGCGTCGAGAAGCTGCGCCTGTTCGAGCAGATGGGGGTCAGCGCGCCGACCGTGGTCGACTCGGTGCAGCTCACCGACACGTTCGCGATCCAGTCGCCGGCATGGAAGCTGGACGAGCTGCTCACCATGGCCGAAGCGCAGAATCCGTCGCTGGCGGCCTGGCGGGCGCGGGAGCGCTCGTCGTCCTGGGGCGTCAAGGCGGCCGCCTCGAGCTGGGGTCCCACCCTGTCGCTCTCGGCCGGCTGGTCCGGCTTCACGCAGGCGTTCGCGAAAACTGGCGACTTGAACCAGGTGATCCTGAGCAGCCAGCTGCAGGCGGGCCAGCAGTACAACGCGTGCCAGGAGAACAACACGATCCGCAGCACGAGCGGACTGACCGCCCTGGACTGCAGCGGATTCGTGTGGACCGCGTCCCAGGAGCAGGCGCTGCGGAGCCAGAACGACATCTTCCCGTTCAGCTTCATCGGGCAGCCGTTCCAGGCCCGCCTCACGGTGACGCTGCCGCTGTGGACCAATTTCCAGCAGTCGCAGCAGGTCGCCGTGGCGAAGTCCCAGCACCAGGACATGGAGGAAAGCGTACGGGCGCGGGCGCTCGGCCTGCAGACCGAGGTGAGCCAGGCCTACTACACGCTGCAGACCGCATATCAAGCCGTGGGAATCCAGGACACCAACCGCGTCGTGGGCGGTGAGCAGCTGCAGCTGGCCACCGACCGCTACAAGGTCGGCTCGGGGACCTTCTTCGAGCTGCTGGACGCCCAGGTGACCGCCCTGCGGGCGGAGACTGACTACATCAGCGCGGTCTACGACTACCACAAGGCTGTGGCCGCGTTGGAAGCGGCCGTCGGCCGCCGTTTGCGCTAACCGGAGAGGAACGAGAGCCATGTCCAAGGGAAGCAAGGTGCTCATCGGCGTCGGGGGAGTGGTGCTGGTGGCGGGGCTCGTGTTCGCCAGTGCGAGCGCCAAGCGCGAACACGGCACGGAAGTGCGCTTCGAGAAGGTGGCGCGGCGCGATCTCGTGGCGGCGGTGACGGCGAGCGGCAAGGTGCAGCCCAAGACCAAGGTGGACGTCAGTCCCGACATCACGGGGCGGATCACACGCCTGGCAGTGCACGAGGGCGACCTGGTCACGAAGGGGCAGTTCCTGCTCCAGATCGATCCGACGATCTACCAGGCGGGACTGCAGCGGGCGCAGGCCAACTACGCGTCTGCGCAGGCCGCGCTGGTCCAATCCAGAGCGAGCCGGGACCAGTCCTCGCGCGCGCTGGAGCGTGCCAAGCAGCTGAAGGCCCAGAACCCCAACCTGATCTCGGACGAGCAGCTGGAGCAGGCGCAGACGGCGTTCAACGTCGCCGAGGCGGTGGCGAACTCCGCCCAGCACCAGGTGGATCAGGCGCGGGCCGGCGTCCAGGAATCGCGCGACCAGCTCGCCAAGACGCACATCGTGGCCCCCATGGCCGGCCGGATCACCCGCCTGGCCGTGGAAGAGGGTGAGGTGGCCGTGCCCGGCACATTCTCGAGGGACGTCGGGCTGCTGCTCACGATCTCCGATCTGTCGGTGATCCAGACGAAGGTGAACGTGGACGAGACGGACGTGGTGCGCATCCACCTCGGCGATTCGGTCGAGGTCTCGATCGACGCGTTCCCCGACACGGCGTTCGTGGGCCGAGTGACGAAGATCGCGAACAGCGCGCTGCTGACGCAGACGGCCGTGACCGGGACCAACGACCGCGCGGTGGACTACGAGGTGGAGATCACGCTCGAGAACCCGCCGTCCGACGTGCGCCCCGACCTCTCCGCCACGGCGCGGATCATCACCGACACGCGCAAGCAGTCGCTCGCCATCCCGATCATCGCGCTCACGGTGCGGGAGAACACCCCGGTCACGCCGGAAAGCCGGCGCGACACCGCGCAAACCGGCAGGAAGAAGGAAACCGAGGGCGTGTTCGTCGTGACGAACGGCAAGGCGGCGTTCCGGGCGGTGCGGGTCGGGATCGCCGGCGACGAGTACTTCGAGGTGCTGGACGGCGTGAAGGAAGGCGAGCAAATCGTCGCCGGTCCCTATCAGTCGATCCGCGACCTGAAGGACGGCACGCCGGTGCGCGCCGCCAAGTCACCGGCCGACACGGCCCGCCGGGCGGGTTCGTGAGCCGCGTCCAGGAGTTCCGCACCGGCGACACGCCGCTGCCGGACGTCATCATTCTCACGCACAAGCTGGCGCGCGAGTACGACATGGGCTCGGAACTGGTCCGCGCGCTGCGCGGCGTGGACCTCCAGATCCGGCGCAACGAGTACGTGGCGGTGATGGGGCCCTCGGGGTCGGGCAAGTCCACCCTGATGAACCTCATCGGCTGTCTCGATACGCCCACCCAGGGCGAGTACTGGCTCAACGGACAGAAGGTCTCCGATCTCGCGGACGACGAGCTGGCGCGCATTCGCAACAAGGAGATCGGGTTCGTCTTCCAGACCTTCAACCTGCTGCCCCGCGCGTCGGCGCTGCATAACGTCGAGCTGCCGTTGATCTACGCCGGGGTCCCGGGCCGGGAGCGGCACGAGCAGGCCGCCGAGGCCTTGACGCGCGTCGGGCTGGCCGACCGGATGGACCACAAGCCCAACGAGCTGTCCGGCGGACAGCGCCAGCGCGTGGCGATCGCGCGAGCGCTCGTAAACACCCCCAGCATCCTGCTGGCCGACGAGCCGACGGGCAACCTCGACTCGACCACGAGCCAGGAGATCATGGGCGTCTTCGCCGACCTGCACCGCCAGGGGCAGACCATCGTGATGGTGACGCACGAGGCGGACATCGCGGCGCATGCCGCCCGCGTCGTCACGCTGCGCGACGGGCTCGTCGCCACCGACCAACGGCAAGCCGCCTGACGTGCACCTGCTCGAGGCGATCCGGCTCGCCTTCCGCCAGCTCCTCGCGCAGAAGCTCAAGAGCGGCTTCGCGCTGATCGGGGTGTTCATCGGGGTCACGTTCCTGATCGGCGCCTGGTCGATCGTGAACGGGATCAATCAGTACATGGTGGACAAGTTCGCCGGCACCATCATCGGCGTGAACACCTTCCATCTCCGCCGCCGGCCCGATTTCACGCCCAACGTGGACGATTCGACCTGGCGCGAGTGGGCGCGCCGGCCGCGCATCACGTTCGGCGACGCCGAGGCCGTCGCCGCCGGGATCACCGTCCCGGTGATCACGGCCTGGCAGTCCTCGTCCAACATCACGATCGAGGCCAACGGCAAGGAAGTGCGCGACGCCGACGTGACCGGCGCGACCGAGCGGTACTTCGAGATCAAGAACCTCATGATCGAGCAGGGCCGGGCGTTCTCGGCCCAGGAGGCGCGCCGCGGCGTGCCGGTGGTGGTGATCGGCTCGGAAGTGGCCGAAAAGCTGTTCGCCGGCCGCGACCCGGTCGGCAAGACGCTGCGCATCCGGGGCGAGCCCTATCGCGTCATCGGCGTCGTCGCGAAGCAGGGCAAGTTGTTCGGGTTCTCGCTCGACCGTTTCGCGGTGGCCCCGGCCCGCTCGCCGGTGCAGGACCTGGTGAACCCCCCGGGGATCGTGGACGCCCTGATCGTCAAGGCGAGCTCCGTCGAGCAGATGCGCAACGCGATGGATCAGGCCGAGGGCATCATGCGGAGCCGGCGCCACCTCCGCCCCGCGCAG
>DATICZ010000092.1:0-2453 GCA_035456525.1 Gemmatimonadales bacterium | reverse complement strand
GCCCGCCTACTCGCAGGGGTGGGCACCCGCGATCGACTTTGCGGACCGCGCACGGGTGTTCCAGGCCGGTCAGCGAACGTGCGTTCCCGTGGGGTGCTTCGGCAACGTTCTGGTGACCGACGAGTGGGACGCGCTCGACCCCAGCGGCGGACACCAACGCAAGTTCTACGCGGCCGGTGTCGGCAACGTGCGCATCGGTGCGGTCGGGGGGGACCAGGAGACGCTGGCGCTGGTGAAGTCCGCGCGCCTGTGTCCGCCCGCCGTGGCACAGGCGCGCGCGGCCGCGCTCGTCATGGACCAGCGCGGCCGTCGGGTGAGCAAGGTGTACCGGCAGACGACGCCCGTTCAGCACACGCTTCGTGCACCGAACTGCTGACCCGCCGGGGCCCGCGCGCCCCTAGTTCTACAGTCGCACTTGCAGTGGGGCGCCTCGGGCCTCGTAGTGGCAGCGGCGGGCACGGGCTTGATGGCGTCGTCGCCAGCGCGACCAGGCGAGAACCTTGTCGGGGGCGGCTGTGGCGTGCCAGATGAGGCGGGCCAGGAGGCGGCGGACCTCGGGGACGGTGAGGGGAATCAGCTCGTCGGCTGGGCGGAGCCCCCCCTTTTTGCGCGGGCGGCGGCGCGGGTCACGGTGAGGAAGGCGTGGGCGAGCATGGCCAGGGTGATGTGGCGGTACCAGCCGTCCCAGCGGCGGACCTGGTACTGGTCGAGGCCGACCTCGCCCTTGGCGGTCTGGAAGGACTCTTCGATCGCCCACCGGGTGCCGGCGACGCGGACGAGCTCGCGCAGCGGGGTGTCGGCCGGGCCGTGGCACAGGTAGTAGGCCAGTTCGGTGGGGTCGCGGAGGCTGCGTCGGACCAGCAGCCAGTAGCCGGGGCCGGCGTCCGGGCGGATCGCCGCGCGGGCCCAGGAGTAGACCCGAGGTCCTTTCGCGCCGGCCCCGGCGGAGATCCGCTTCCACGCCTGGGCGGGGAGCCCGGCGGCCACGGCGTCCGCGCGCAGCCGCACGATCTGTCGGTCGACGCGGGCGGACACTCGTTGGCTGACCGGGACGGCGAGCACGTACGGGACATCGCGCTGTTCCAGCAGCGCCCGCAGCCGGTCGTGCTGGCCGTACACCTCATCCGCGGTGACCCATCCGGCCGGCACGCGAGCGTCCAACGCTCGGGTGAGCATGCGCATCGCCAGCTCCGGCTTGGTGGCGAACTCGACGCCCGCCGGCACGCCGGCCTCGGCGCAGCGGTCCCGATCGTCGGTCCACGCCGTGGGCAGGTACAGCTCGCGGTCAAGGAACGTGCGCCCGGCCGGGGCCGCGTAGGCCAGGAACACCCCGACCTGGCAGTTCTCGATCCGCCCCGCCGTGCCGGAGTACTGCCGGGCCACCCCGGCGGACTTGGCGCCCTTTTTCACGAACCCGGTCTCGTCCACCACCAGCACCCCGGCCGGATCGCCCAGGTGCTCCACGACGTAGCCGCGCACGTCGTCACGGACGGCGTCGGCGTCCCAGTCGGCGTAGGCCAGCAGCCGCTGCATCCCGTCCGGAGTCGCCTCCCCGGCCCGCTCGGCCAGCGTCCAGGAGTTCTTCCGCTCCACCGGAGCCAGCAGCCCCTGCACATAGGCCAAGACCCGCTCCCGTGGTTCCGAGCGCGCGAACCGCGCGGCGATCCGGGCATGAACCTCCTCCAGCCCAGCCGCCCACGCCTCGACCTCCGCCATGTCCAGATCATCGACCACTCTGGCAAGATCGTGGCACCGGCCCACGAACTCACGGCGACACGCCGCGAGAGATCAGATTAGATGCGACTGTAGTACTAGGCCGTCGCGACCCGGCCGCACGCGGACAGCCGCTAGAACAGCGTGTAGCCGCCGTCGACGACGACGACCGACCCGGTCATGAAGGCGGACGCCGGGCTGGCCAGGTAGACGACGCTGGGGGCAATCTCCTCGGGGGTCGCGTAGCGCCGCATCGGGGTGTCCTCGATCCAGTGCCGCCGGAACTCGGGGCGGTCGACCGCGGCCATCTCCGTCTTCACGTACCCGGGCGCGAGCGCGTTGACCCGGATGCCCAGCGGGGCCCACTCGGCGGCGAGCGATTTCGTCAGCTGGTGCACCGCGGCCTTCGAGGCGTTGTACGCCGGTTGCCACTGCGGCCGGTTCACGATCTGCCCCGAGATCGACCCGATGTTCACGACCGCGCCGCCGCCGCGGTCGGCCATGTGACGTCCGAAGACCTGGCAGCAGTTCCACACCCCGGTCAGGTTCACGTCCAGGACCGCACGCCACTCGTCGTCGGTGACCTCCAGCGCCGGGCGGTGGATGCAGGTGCCGGCGTTGTTCACGAGGATGTCCACGTCGCCCATCGCCGAGACGACCTCCCCGGCCACGCGATCGACGTCGGGGCGACGCGCGACGTCCGCCTGGAACGCCGCGGCCTGGATGCCGAGGGCGGCCAG
>DATICZ010000091.1:0-8812 GCA_035456525.1 Gemmatimonadales bacterium | reverse complement strand
GAGCGGATGTTCAACTTACCACCCGTGCCGACGCTGACTCTGCGAATCGAGTTTTGACCAGGGGGGCGCTGTGCGCTAGTGCTGCCGCTCCTCCCGCACCCCACCGGCCAGCGTGGGCGCCTGATCGACCGCCTTGCCGTCGCCGCCCTCCCAGGGCGGGAGTACCCGCGTCGGCTCGGGCCAGGGGATATCCGGGAAGGTAGTGGGGCCTACTCGTCCCTCGTCCCCCTTCCCTCGTTTCTTGAGGGCTTTCAAAACCTTTTCAGGTGTAATCGGGACTTCGTCTATCCGCACGCCCAAAGCGTCGTACACCGCATTGGCGACCGCCGGCATCACCGGGAGCAGGGGACCCTGGCCCACTTCCTTCGCCCCGTAGGGGCCGTTGGGATCGGGATCCTCGACGATGTAGGTGACGACGTCGCACATCTCGAGCGTGGTGGGGCTCTTGTACTCGAGCAGGCTCGGGATCTTGTGCACGACGTGGCGGTTCTCGCGGTAGGCCATCTCTTCCATGAGGGCCTCGCCCAGCCCCATGTAGATCGAGCCCTCGACCTGCCCGATCACCGCCGCGGCGTTGATGCAGCGGCCCACGTCGTGAGCCACCCAGATCTTCGGAACCCGGACGATGCCGGTCGCCGCATCGACGTCCACTTCGGCCACGCACGCACTATAGGAATACGCGGGGGAGGGACCCACGCCCGCGCCCCGGTAACGGGCCGCGCTCTTGGGCGGCGTGTACGACCCCACCGTGCCGACCGTGCCCACGACGCTCTCGGCAGCCTGCACCGCTTCGGCGAAGCTCATGCCACGCTCGGGGTCCTCGACGTCGAACACCCGTCCGTCGGCGAAGACCAGACGATACGCGGGAACTTCGAGCTGCTTCGCGGCGTGAGGGAGAATGATCTCGCGCGCCCGCTCCGCCGCCTGCAACGCGGCGTTGCCGCTCATCAGGGTGACGCGTGAGGAGTAGCTGCCCAGATCCACCGGGGTGAGATCGGTATCGGCGGTGACGACCCGGATATCGAAGGGGTCGACGCCCAGCACCTCGGCCGTGATGTAGGCGAGGATCGAATCCGACCCCTGACCGATGTCGGTGGACCCACAGAACACGGTCACCCCGCCCGAGCGGTCGCACTTGAGCTGGACGCCCGAGTGCGGCATGTGATTCCAGTAGATCGGCAGCCCGGCGCCGCTCAAGTACGAGGAACAGGCGAGCCCGACCCCCTTGCCCGGAGGCAGCTTGCGGAACTTCTCCGTCCAGCCCGCACCTTCGGTCACCTTGCGGATGCACTCTCCCAACCCCATCGAGCCCACGCGCAGGTAATTCGCCGTGAGCGAATCGGGCGGCTGCAGGTGGGCCAGACGCATCTCCGCCGGATCGAGGCCGAGCTGCTCGGCGAGCTTGTCGAGGTGCACCTCGAGGGCGAAGCGGGGTTGCGGCGTGCCATGGCCTCGCTTGGGGCCGCACGGCGGCTTGTTGGTGAACGCGCGCGCGCCCTGGAACTTGTAGCGCGGCACCTGATAGGTGACGGTCTGCAGCGCGCCCGTGTAGTAGGTGCTCGCGACGCCGTAGGAGCCGTAACCGCCGCCGTCCAGCAGCGAGCGGAAGTGCATCCCGGTGATCGCGCCGTCCTTGGTGACCCCGGTCTTCACCCACATCAGCGTGGGATGCCGCCCGCGATGACAGTAGAAGACCTCCTCGCGGGTCAGCGTGATCTTTACCGGCCGGCCGGTGAGCATGGCGATCTTGGCGACCACGATCTCGTGGCTGAAGGGATCGCTCTTGCCCCCGAAGCCGCCGCCGTTGGGCGTCGCGATGACGCGGATGCGCGCCGCCGGCAGCTCGAGCACCTTGGCGAGCGCGCGGTGGACGTAGTGCGGCGTCTGGGTCGAGCTCCACAGCGTCACTTTCCCGTCGGCCGACCAGTCGGCCAGCGCGGCGTGCTGCTCCATCGGGAGGTGGGTGTTGCCCTCGAAGAAGAACAGGTCCTCGCGCACGACGTCGGCCGCGGCGAAGCCTTCCTCTACATCCCCGAACTCGAGGTTGATGAGCTTGTGCAGGTTGCCGGTGTCGCCGTAGTCGTGGATCCGCGGCTCGGGGTGCGCGAGCGCATCGGCGGGGGAGCCGATCTCGCGCAGCAGCTCGTACTCGACGTCGATCAAGTCGAGTGCGGCAGTGGCCGTCTCCTCCGACGTCGCGGCGACCGCCGCGACCGGGTCGCCGATGAAACGCACTTTGTCCACGCAGAGGGCATGCTCGTCCTGGCTGACGGGGAGGATGCCGAAGGGAATCGGGAAATCCTTCCCGGTGAGGACGGCCTTCACGCCCTCCAGCCGCTCGGCCCTCCCGGTCTCGACCCGGACGATACGGGCGTGGGGATGCGGGCTGCGCAGCAGCTTGCAGTAGAGCATGCGGGGCAGGGCGAGGTCGTCGGCGAATTTCGTCGCGCCCGTGACCTTCGCGACGGCGTCGACCTTGCGGTGCGCTTTCCCCACCACCCGAAGCGCCCCGGCGGTCAGGCGGTCGGGCGGTCGGGCGGTCGCGGAACCGGGGGCGCGCCTGTCCGCCCTATCTGCCATACAGCGACTCCCTCGGTGCGCTCGCGTCTTCCCCCCGCATCCGGGCCGCGGCCAGCTCGACGGCTTCGTAGATCTTGATGTAACCGGTGCAGCGGCACAGGTTGCCGGCCAGCGCCGCCTTGATCGCGTCGCGCGAGGGACTCGGGTTCTGCTCGAGGAGCGCCTGGGCGGCGAGGAGAAACGCCGGCGTGCAGTAGCCGCACTGGGCGGCGCCCAGGTCGGCGAAGGCGGCTTGGAGCGGATGCAGCTCGGCGCCGCGCGCCATTCCTTCGATGGTGGTGACGCGCCGGCCGTCGCAGGCAGCCCCGAGGACGAGGCAGGAGAGCACGGGCTGGCCGTCCAGCAGCACGGTGCAGGTGCCGCATTCGCCCAGCTCGCAGCCGTGTTTCGTCCCGGTGAGTCCCAGGTCTTCACGCAGCACTTCGAGCAGCGTCTTGTGAGGAGCGAACCCGACGGTGCAGGGCTCGCCGTTGAGCTCGAACACGATCTGGGCGTGCGGGTCCGGCATGGCGAGTAAACTAACCTTGCCTTCAGGGTGACGCAGCGTCAGCTTCCGTTCGACCTCCACAGGATGCTCCATGGCCGTCCGTCTCGCCTTCGCGCTGCTCGCGCTTCCCGCCGTTCTCGCGTTCCAGCTGCAGGCTCAAGGACGGACCGGGACTCGCGATTTCCGGGCCGAGGCGCTGCGGATTCTCAAGACCGTGCCGCTGGTGGATGGTCACAACGACATTCCCGATGCGATCCGTGAGCGCGGCGGGGCGGACTCGGTGGACTTCTCGGCCACTCAGCTCGGTCTCATGACCGACATTCCCAAACTGCGCGCGGGCGGGGTCGGGGCTCAGTTCTGGGCGGCGTACGTCCCCACCTCCACGATGCATGGGGGTGAGCACCCGGCCGCCTACGCGCTCGAGCAGATCGATCTCGTCCGCCGTCTGTGCGCCAGGTATCCGCGCGATCTCGCCATGGCGTATGCGGCCGACGGCGTGGAGCGGAATTTCAAGGCGGGACGGATCTCCTGCCTCATCGGCGTCGAGGGCGGTCACGCGATCGAAAGCTCGCTCGGGGTCCTGCGGATGTTCCATGCGCTGGGCGTGCGCTACATGACGCTCACGCACTGGGAGACCACCGACTGGGCCGACGCCGCCACTGACTCCGCGAAGCACGACGGGCTCACGCCGTTCGGCGAGCAGGTCGTGCGGGAGATGAACCGGCTCGGGATGCTGGTGGATCTGTCCCACGTCTCCGACGCGACGATGATGGACGCGCTACGCGTCTCCCGGGCGCCGGTGATCTTCTCCCACTCCTCCGCCCGCGCGATCGCGAACCACGTGCGCAACGTGCCCGATTCGATCCTCAAGCTCGTGCCCGCGAACGGCGGCATCGTGATGGTCAATTTCAACCCGGGATTCGTGTCGGAAGCCGTGCGGGTGTACGAGGACGGCATGCAGGCGCGGGCGAAGGCGATGCGCGACGCGGGCGCCGATTCAGCCGCCGTCGCCGACTCCACCAAGGCCTGGGCGAAGCGGGCGCCCCACGCCACACTCCAGCAGGTGGCGGACCACATCGAGCACATCCGCGACGTGGCCGGGGTAGACCACGTGGGCCTGGGGTCGGATTTCGACGGCATCTCGAGCGTGCCCGATGGCCTCGAGAACACCTCGAAATTTCCGGATCTCGTGGCGGAGCTGTTGCGGCGCGGCTGGAGGGAAAGCGATGTCCGGAAGGTGGTGGGTCTGAACGCCCTGCGGGTGCTGCGCGATGCGGGGAAGGTCGCGGGCCGGCGCTAGAATCCCCGCTGGTAGCGCAACCCGACGCTCCAGTAGCGATACGTCGGGGTGGTCGCCGTGGCGGTCCGGGATTCGGCGCTGTTGGTGAAGGTTCCTACGAGGGCCACCTCGTCCACGTAGCGCCAGTTGTAGGCGACGGTGAGGTCCCCGTGCCATTCCCCCTGCGTGGCTCTCGATTTGATGTGCTGCGCGCCCAGCCCGGCGGTGGCCCGCATCCACCAGCCGCCGCGCCACCAGACGTAGGAGGCTCGGGCCTCGCCGAGGGTGAACAGGCCGGGGGAGAAGTACAGGTTCTGTCCCAGGTCGTCGCGGGACCAGCCCATGATCCGTGCGTAGACGCCGGCGCGCAACCGCTTCGCCACTCCAACCATGACGCCGCCGGACCCGATGAGCCGCCGGTTCCCGTCCGAGAGCCAGGCCGCGTTTGCGAGCGCGGACAGGCCGAAAGTCGCCTGCGGGGAGATTTCGGCGTTCGCCTGGACCTCGTCCCAGACGAGGCCGCTCTGCGCGAGAGCCGCAGTCTCGTCGAACGGGTAATGCCGGTACGCCACGTTGATCGAGGTCGTTTGGGCAACTCCCACGGCGCCGCCCAACATGGCGGTCAGTCTGGTGCGCGCCGTGTCGCCGCTCAGGCGCCGCACGCCCACCCCACCGCGCAGCGACGCCCCGGTCCGGAACGATTTCACGATCGAGCCTTCGAGTCCGCCGCTGCGCGCGATACGCGCACTGCCACTCGGAACGCCGTCCTCGTTGTATCGCCATGCAGCCTGCAACGTCCCGCGCAGGTCGGGACGGAGTGAGGCGGTGAATGCACCGGTGAACTGGACGAATCCGTTGTCGTACTTGTCGCCGGCCCCTGCGCTCGAGAGAGAGAAGACGGGCCCGCGGTTGGCGGCGCGCAGCCGGGCGAAGAGCTCCCGGGCGGTGGGGTCGTTCGGCGCCACCTCGCGGGCCCGGGTCGCGAAGGCATCGGCGAGGAAGGTCTGGCCTTCCCAGGAGAGCGTCTGGGCGAGGCCGATCAGGATGTCGGGATCGTCGGGATGGGCTTTGAGCGCCTCGCGCCACAGCCGCTCGGCGCGGACCAGGTCGCCGTCCCAGGCAACGGCGCGCGCGCGCCCCACCTGCGCATCCAGCCGGTCGGGGGCGAGCACCAGCACCGAATCGTACAGTGCCGCGGACCAGCGGAAGAACCGGGCCCACGACAGCACCTTCGCGTGCTCCGCCATGATGGCGGGGTCGGCCGCCTGAACGCGCCGCAGCTTCACGAAGCGCGCCAGGGCCAGGTCGAGCTTGCCGTCCCAGCTGTCGAGCACCGCCAGCCGGTAGAGCGCCCGCGGGTTGAGCGAATCGGTCCGGAGCACCGAGTCGTACAATTGCCGCGCGAGGCGGTAGTCGCCTCGGTCGAACGCGCCCTCGGCCGCCGGCAGCTGGGCGGCGGCGGGCCCGGCCATCGCGAGGAGGACCGAGAATGTCGCGACGGCGCTCCTCACCACGACACCCAGAGATCCCGCAGCGCGAAGTACGCCGGCTTGAGCCGCTCGTGCCACGTGGGCTCCTCCCAGGTGGGCCACCGGTAGGTGGCGCTCGCCGTCAGGACCGCCTCGGGGTCGGCGGTCCCGAGTGGCGGCTCGGCCACGACGAACCGGAAGCCGTCGGTCGTGTCGGTTTCGACCGAGTTATCGCGGCGCACGGCGGTCAACACGGTTCGCGAGGACGGGTCGGTCACGTTGAGGAGTCCCCAGGCGAGGCGGATCTCGACGAGGCCGGCGTCGCGGTCCACGAACCAGTCTGCCAGGGTGGAGCCCGATGCACGCCCATAGCGGAGCCGGCCGCGGTCCACGCCGCGCACGGGGATCTGCCGGAGGGACCGGGTCACGCGGAACCGATTGGCCACGGCGAACAGGGAATCGAAGTCGGCACTGTCGCTCCGGACATCCACCGTGCAATCGACGTTGTAGAACGGATCGAGGTCCGCGGGTCCCATCCCGGGCCGTGGAGTAATGTACGGACTGTACCGGCGGGCGATGAACAGGCGGCCCGCCGTCGTGTCGGAGACGTCGAGGTAGAACTCCACGCCGGTCTCGGTCCGATGTCCGTCCGGCAGCCGGAACTCGCCGCGGTCGCGGGCGTAGGTGTCGATCCCAATGAGGGTGCGGGCCGAAGCGCGTGTCGCGCCGGACGATTCGAGGGCGAGGTACAGGTAGCTCTCGTCGGAGCCGACCCGGAGGCGCGATCGGTGGAGGCCGGCGAGCAGTGGGAGCGCGCGCCAGCGGGCCGGGTCACCACCGGGAGCCGGTGGTGCCGTATCCTTCCCCGCGTACTGTCCCAGCAATCCGTAGTACTGCTCGGGGTCCATTGCGTTGTGCCACAGCCGCCGGCGATCCGGCGGCACCTCGAAGTCGACCACCGACCAGTTGTGCTTGAACCACTCGTCGATCCAGGCGAACAGGATCCCGCCGGCGGCGCCGGATTCGCGGATTTCGCGCGTCAGACGGACGTCGATCGCGGCCATCTCTGCCTCGTCGTGCCCTCCGTGGTCCATCCCATCCGGGTGAAAGTGGCCGAGGCCGCGCGAGGAGGGCACGCCGTATTCCGAGATGAGCAGCGGCCGTCCGGCATGGTGCCGTTTCAGCGCGCGCAGATACCCATAATAGTGCGAGGGGCCGTAGCTGGAGCGGGCGGTTCCGTACGTCGAGTCATAGATCATGAAATCGGGATAGTACGGGTAGACGTGGTAGGAGGCGAAGTATCCGGCCCGATTCCTGGCGGTTGGACGCACCAGCATGGCGTCGAGCGTCTGGTCGTCGTTGTCGTACTCCCGCCGGTTGGTGAGCGGCGGCAGCCCGAGGCGCTCGCGGAGCATGCTCTCCTCTTCGACCGTCGGTTCCGTGCGGTGACTGAGCGGGTCGAGCGTGGGCCAATTGGAGTAGGCGACGGGGTGCTGCGCGTGCCAGGTGTCCCACTCGTAGCGCATCAGGTAATCGCATTGCTCCGCCATCCAGACGTCGGCCGGCGTGCCACGCCGGAGCGTGAAGAAAGTCCCGTTGTACGAGGTCGGGCCGCGTCGGAGCGTGTTGTAGCGGCGGAGCGTGAACGGCTCCCACTCTCTTCCGATGATGAACGCCAGGACGTACCGGGAGACGTCCGCGGTGTAGCGGCCGGATGCGTGCCCGGGCCGCGGGGGGATCAGGGCGTGGCCGTGCAGGAGATCCACGACCCGCTGCGTCTCTTCGCGGAACTCCGCTTTCCATTCGCGGTCGTCGTAGTCGTCGTGCGGCGGCGCTTCGGCCCAGACGCCGTGTACCAGCCACAGCGCCTGCCCTGGGTGCGATTCGTTCCAGCGCTTCAGCGCGTTATAGAACGCGGGCGGGAGGATCGTGTAGACACGGACCACGTTGGCGTGGGCCTCCGCCATCAGGCGCAGCCAGTACGCGTAGGTGGAGTCGTCGGTGGGAAACTCGGACGGGTATTTCCCCGGCAGGGCGGCTCCGAGATTGATGCCCTTCACGTAGAAGGGGCGCCAGGCGCCGTCCTGGAGAATCTCGAAGCGCTCGCCCCGCGTGCGCGCTGGCATCTGGACGGTGCCGGGGCGTGACGGCTGCTCGAGTGGGGGACCGAGATCGCCAAGCAGCGTGAGCTGGGATTGCGCGCCGGCGTAGCCGGGGGCGATCGCGAGCGTCCGGCGTAAGGCGGCGATCGCCGAGTCGCGCTGCCCCCCGCGGGCGCGGGCGAGTCCCAGGCCGTACCAGGCGTCGGCGTTCCCCGAGTCCGCCCGCAACGCCGCGTCGAAGCGCCGCTGCGCCTCGTCGGACGATCCCCGCCGCAGGGCGACGAATCCGAGGCCCGCGTTCACTTCGGCGATACCGGGGCAGAGCGAGTCGGCGTGCGCGAACCGCCTGGCGGCGAGCGCGAGGCGATTCGCGCGATAGGCCTGCCAGGCACTGTCGGTAATCGCGCCGGCTCGCCGGGGACAGGGGGTGCGCGTCTGAAGTGCAAGCGCCACAACAAGCAGGAAGGGGGCCGTCACGATTCAGCAAGATAGACGGCATCCGGGGGGCGTGGCCATGGCGCGAGGGCCTCGGAGCACGGAGCAGGGAGCAGTACTATCCGGTGCAGGGGAGCAACTGCTCCGTGCTCCGTGCTCTCTGCGAGGCGGGAAAACACATGCGCGACGAGGTTGGCCTCTGCCGCACCTGCCGCTGGATGCGTCCGGTGACGAATCGCCGCGGCTCGACGTTCTACCGCTGCGCCCGCGCCGAGACGGATCCACGCTTCGTGCGCTATCCGCCGCTGCCGGTCGTCAGTTGCCCGGGATACGAGAAGGTGACGGAACGGGGAGTGGGGAGCGGGGAGCGGTAGTGCACCGGATCAGACCGCTCCCCGCCCCCCCAGTCCCGCTCGTCGACTACTTCCCGTACGCGCCGATCCCGTACCAGCAGGGATTC
>DATICZ010000090.1:0-18368 GCA_035456525.1 Gemmatimonadales bacterium | reverse complement strand
CTCTGGCGTCGCGGACTTCGTCATCCGGGAGAGCGCCGGTGGTCGGTTGCCCACGGTGCGCATCTCACCCGACCTGGCCGTGTGCGAGCGCTGCCTGTACGAGCTGTTCGACCCGGCCGACCCGCGCTTCCAGTACCCGTATATCAACTGCACCGATTGCGGACCGCGCTACTCCATCATCCTGGGGCTCCCCTACGACCGCGCCGCCACGACCATGGGAGCGTGGACGATGGACCAGCGCTGCGCCGCCGAATACCACGATCCGGCGAGCCGCCGCTTCCACGCCCAACCCCTGGCCTGCCCGGACTGCGGCCCGCACTACCGCCTCCGCGGTGGGACGGAGGACACCGATGCCGCAGTGATCGCCGCGGCCGCCGCCCGGCTGAGCGGCGGCGACATTCTCGCCGTGAAGGGGCTCGGCGGCTACCACCTCGCCTGCGATGCGCACAACCGCCGCGCGGTCACCGCGCTGCGCGAGCGCAAATTTCGCAAGGAGAAGCCGTTCGCCCTGATGGCCCGCGAGCTCGAGGTCGCCCACCGCCTGGTCGAGCTGTCGCCCGCCGCCCAGGCGTTGCTGACCTCGCCCGCGCGGCCCATCGTGCTCGCTCCGGCGCGCGCCGAGCTGCCGGGTGTCGCTCCCGACAATCGCGATCTGGGCGTCATGCTCCCCTATACGCCGCTGCACCACCTGCTGTTCGCCGCCGGCGCGCCGGAGGCGCTCGTCATGACGAGCGCCAACCGCTCGAACGAGGCCATCGCCTACGAGGACGCCGACGCCTACGAGCGGCTCTCCGGGATCGCGGACGCGTTTCTCGTGGGCGAGCGGCCCATCGCGCGGCGCGTGGAGGATTCGGTAGTGTGTGACGGTGCCTTCGGACCGGTGACGCTGCGCCGCGGCCGAGGGCTCGCGCCGGGTTCCGTCACGAGCCTGCCCACGACCCGGCCCATCCTGGCGCTGGGGGCCGATCTCAAGAACGCGCTGACCCTGGTAGTCGACGGTCAGGCGTTCGTGAGCCAGCACATCGGGGACCTGGACGACTACTCGGCGTTCGAAGCGTTCGAGCGTACCATCGCCGATCTGCTCGAGATGTATCGGGTGGACCCGGCGCAGCTCGTCGTGGCCCACGACGCGCATCCGCAGTACCGCTCGACGTCGCAGGCCGAGCGGGTCCCCGCCGGGGCGCGTGTGTCGTTCCAGCACCATCGGGCGCACGTTGCCTCCGTACTCGCCGAGCGCGCCGCCTGGGGGGTGCAGGTGCTCGGCGTGAGCTTCGACGGCACCGGCTACGGCGACGACGGCGCGATCTGGGGGGGAGAGTTCTTCGCGGGGAGTCTCGAGGAGGGCTTCGCGCGCATCGCGCACCTGCGTCCCGCCGCCCTGGTCGGCGGTGACGCGGCGGCCCGGCATCCCGTGCAGGCCGCCGCGGGGTTCCTCCAGCAGGTGGAGGGGCTGCCGGATCTCGCGGCTGCCCCGTTCTCGTTTCCGGCCCGCTACGGCGACGTGGTGCGGGTGCTGGAATCCGGGACGCGGGTGTTCCCCACGACTTCGACGGGACGGCTGTTCGATGCCGCCGCCGCGCTGCTGGGGTTCACGCGCGCCGTGACGTTCGAGGGCCAGGCGGCGATCTGGCTCGAGCACCTCGCCCGCTCGGCGCCGGCGGTCGAGCCATATCCGTTTCCGTTCACCGACGGCGAGCTCGACTTCCGGCCCCTGCTGCATGCCGTCGCGCGGGACCGGCAGCGAGGCCGGCCGGCGTCCGAAATCGCGCGCGCGTTTCAGGCGGGACTCGCGCACGGCGTACGCGACGCGTGCGTGGTGCTGTGCGCCGCCCGGCGCACCGGCGCGGTCGTATTGTCGGGGGGCGTGTTCCAGAACGACCTGCTGTTGCGTGATCTCAAACGGCTGCTCGAAGGGGAATCGCTCGACGTGTGGGTCAATCACGCCGTGCCGGCCAATGACGGCGGGATCAGCCTGGGGCAGGCGGCGCTCGCCGCGCTGCACA
Source organism: Gemmatimonadales bacterium (assembly GCA_035456525.1). Lineage (GTDB taxonomy): Bacteria > Gemmatimonadota > Gemmatimonadetes > Gemmatimonadales > GWC2-71-9 > DASTHG01. The sequence continues at coordinate 16,365 of DATICZ010000090.1, read as the reverse complement.
CCGTATCATGACGCGCTGCGGCACGGTCGTCCTGGCCGGCCTGCCCAACGCCGGCAAGTCCTCGTTGCTGAACGCGCTGGTGCAGGAGCCCTTGGCCATCGTGTCGCCCAAGGCGCAGTCTACCCGGGCGCCCGTCGTGGGACTCCTGACTCGCGGAGAGGACCAGTTCATCTTCACCGATCCACCGGGGTTGCTCGAGCCGAAGTACCGGCTTCAGGAAAAGATGAGGGAGGCGGCGCTGCGGGCTGTGGCGGACGCGGAGGTGATCGCCTATCTGCACCCGTTGCCGGAGTATCCGGCGCCGCCCTTCCAGAGCGTCGCGGGTCTCGACCGGCCGCCGGCCGCCCCCGTCGTCACGGTGTATACCAAGTGCGATCTCGTTCCAGCGGCGGCGCGTCCGCAGGGCGATGTCTTGGCCGTGTCGGCCGTTTCCGGGGAAGGGCTCGAGGCGCTGCTCGACCGGCTGGCCGAGCACCTGCCGCCGGGGCCCTTCCATTATCAGCCCGACGAATTGGCGACGCAGCCGATGCGCTTCTTCGCCGCCGAGTACGTCCGGGAGGCCGCGTTCGATCTGCTCGAGGAGGAGCTGCCCTACAGCATCGCGTGCGAGATCGACGAGTTCCGGGAGAATGAGCGCCCGGCGTATATTCGGGGCGTGGTGTACGTGGAGCGGGAGAGCCAGAAGGGAATCGTCATCGGGGACAAGGGGCGTACTATTAGGGCGATCGGTCGCGCCGCGCGCGAGCGCATCGAAGCCTTGATGGGCGTACCCGTCTACCTGGACCTGCACGTGAAGGTGCTGGAGAACTGGCGTCGCAAGGACCCGGTCCTCCGGCGCCTGGGATACGACTCATGAGCCTCGCCGCTGAGCTGCTCGAGATCCTCGTCTGCCCCAAGTGCAAGGGGCCGCTGGAGTACCGGACCGCCCCGGCCGAGGAGCTGGTGTGTCATGCCTGCCGGCTGATCTATGCGGTGGAGGACGATATTCCCATCATGTTGATCGACGAGGCGAAGAGCTTCTGATGGGTCGATTCCGGGGCGCCCTGGCCTGCTTGCTCCTGTGCGCACACCCGGCTGTCTGTCTGACCGCCCAGAATCAGCCGGTCAATGCGGCCGCCCTGTTTCTGCTCCTGCCCATCTCCGCCCGTTCGGTCGGGATGGGGCAAACGGCCGCGGCGCTCGATGGGCACGGCGAGGACGTCTTCCTGAATCCTGCGGGTGTCGGCTCGATGACCTCGAGCGAGTTCGCGCTGCACAGCGCTCGGCTCGCGGCCGGGCCCGCGACGGCGCTGACCGCGTTCTTCCCGCGGCGTGGCATCGGCGTGTTCGGTGCCGCCGTCTATCTGCTCGACTTCGGTGACGAGCCGTTGCTCGACTCGAACAACGTGCTCCTCGGTCAATTCGGCTCGCGGAACCTGGCGTTCCTGACCACCTACGCGACCCAGCTCAGCGGATCGGTTTCCCTCGGCGTGAGCTACAAGCTGATCGAGTTTCGCGTCGATTGCGCCGGCCCGTGTCCGTCGCTGGCAGGTCAGGGCGTGACGCACGCCCTCGACCTCGGCGGGCAGTTCAGCGTCGGCCCCGATCACGCGTTGCGCGTCGGCGTGGCACTGCGCAATCTGGGCTTCGCACTCCAGGTGAAGAACGAGGCCCAGGCCGACCCGCTCCCGACGCGGCTGGCATTCGGCGCCGCGTACACCGTCCAGCTGCGTCCGATGGGCGACGATCCGGCAGGCAACCGGTTCGACCTCCAGGTGGTTGCCGACGTTGAAAGCCCGTGGCGCGAAACGGGCACACCCGACGTCCGCGTCGGCATGGACCTCGGCTATCAGCAGGTCGTGCGGGTACGTGGCGGGTACGCGTACCGGCACGAAGGGCTCTCCGGACCCAGCATCGGCCTGGGAGTGGCGACGGGCGTGATCGGTGTGGACCTGGCGCAGATGTTCCTCACCCACACCGATCTGGTCGTCTCCAACCCGACCTTTCTCTCCTTCCGAGTGCTGTTCTGATTCGCACGCACTGGCCGGCGGCCGCTCTGGCGTTTCTGTGCGCGACCGGCGCGGCCGGGCAGGGCCTGGACTCCGCGACCGCTCGTGCCCGCTCGCGACTGTGGCTGCCGCCCGTCGCCTCGCTCATCGTACCGGGCTCCGGACAACTGCTGAAGGGCCGGGATCGGGGCATGGTGTACCTGGCCGCCGAAGCGTTCCTCCTCACGCGATTCCTCCAGCTCAGACACGACGGACGCCGCGGCGCCCAACGGTATCGGGACCTCGCCTTCACGGTGGCGCGGCGTGGGTTCGCGCCGGCGCGGCGGGACACGACGTTCGAGTACTACGAGCAGATGGAGCGCTACACGGCGAGCGGCGAATACAACCGCAATCCGGACCCCGCCGGTACGGTGATTCCGGAAGACGATCCCGCGACGTACAACGGCTCTGTCTGGCAGACGGCGCAGCAGACCTACTTCCCGGACCCGAACAATCCGCCGCCTCCCGGCTCGACACCCTACCTGAACGCGCTCGCCTTCTACCGTACCCACGCCGTCGGGCCCGACTTCCGCTGGTCGTGGCGCGACGCCTCGCTCGAGCAACAGGAGTACCGGTCGACGATCCGCGCCAGCGACGATGCGTTTCGCAGCTCTCAGAACCAGCTCGGCCTGCTGCTGGCCAATCACCTCGTGAGCGCGATCGATGCGCTGATTTCCACGCGACTCTCGGCGACCCTCCGGCGCGAGGCGAACGTGGAGACGACGTGGATGGGGCGGTTGCCGGGGTCGCGCATTCAGGTGACGATCGCCTTCTAGCGCGCAGCTCGATCCGTCCACAAACTCACATCCCATGCCTCCGACACCACCGCCTCGCCCCGATGGACGTCACCCGACCGCGCTGCGTCCGCTCACACTCGAGCGGCGCGCAAATCCGAACGCGGAGGGGTCCTGTCTCGTGCGGCTCGGTGCGACGGTGGTGCTGTGCACGGCGTCGGTCGAAACCGGCGTCCCCGCGTGGCGCAAGGGATCCGGCTTGGGGTGGGTCACGGCCGAATACGCCATGCTGCCCCGCGCCACCCAGGAACGCACGCCGCGCGAGCGACAGGGCGCGGGCGGGCGCACGCACGAGATTCAGCGGCTGATCGGCCGCAGCCTGCGCGCGGCGCTGACCGGCTTCGCCTTCGGGGAGCATACCATACGCATCGACTGCGACGTGCTCCAGGCCGACGGCGGCACGCGGACCGCCGCGATCACCGGGGCCGCGGTCGCCCTGTCGGACGCCTGCGACTGGCTCGTCCGGACGGCCGGCGTACCGAACCCCTTCCGCGGGCTCGTGGCGGCGGTGAGCGTCGGGATCGTCGCAGGCGAGCCGCGCCTCGACCTGTGCTATGCCGAGGACCGGGAGGCCGAGGTGGACGCCAACGTGGTGGTCGCCGAGCCTGATCGTCTCATCGAGGTACAGGCCACGGCGGAGCAGGGCTCGTTCGACCGTGCCGGGCTGGACCGGCTCCTCGATCTGGCGCGTGAGGGCACGCTGCGCATCTTCGCGGCGCAACGCGAGACGCTGACGTGACCTGGCTTCGCTGGCTGCTGCTCGCGCTGCCGGTCTCGTGGGCCCTGGCGGCGTTCCACGGACCGGCACTCGCGGTGTTCGCCGTATCGGGTCTGGGTGTGATTCCCCTCGCGGCCATCATGGGTGAGGCGACCGAGGCACTCGCCCGTCGCACCGGACCGACGGTCGGCGGCCTGCTCAACGCCACCTTCGGCAATGCCGCCGAGTTGATCCTGGCGATCGTGGCCCTGCGGGCGGGGCTCATCGACCTCGTCAAGGCGTCGCTGACCGGGTCGATCCTGGGCAATCTGCTGCTCATCCTCGGCCTGTCGCTGGTGGCCGGCGGTCTCAAGCATCCCACGCTCAAGTTCAACCGGACGGCCGCGGGCATGAGCGGAGCGATGCTGTTGCTGGCCGTGGTAGGGCTCGTCATGCCGGCGCTGTTCTCCTCCACCCATCCGGCGGCGACCCAGGCGACGACCGTCCACCTCTCCGAGGGCGTCGCGATCGTGCTGGGCGGGACGTACGTGTTGGGTCTGGTGTTCACCCTGGTCACGCACCGCGGGCTGTTCGGGGGCGGGGCGCCGGAGTACGCCAAGCATGGCGCTTCGACTCGGGTGGGGCGGGCGGGCGCGATGCTCGCGGGAGCGACGCTGCTCGTCGCGGTGCAGAGCGAAATCCTCGTCCACGCCGTGGAGCAGGTGGTGACGCACCTGGGATGGTCCGAGTTCTTCCTGGGCCTGATGGTCATACCCCTCGTCGGGAACGCCGCCGAGCATGCGTCCGCCGTCGTCGCGGCGCGCCGGGGGCACACGGATCTCGCCCTCACGATCGCACTCGGGTCCAGCACGCAGATCGCGCTCTTCGTCGCTCCGCTGCTCGTGCTCGCCGGCGTGGTGGTCGGGCAACCGATGCAGCTCGTGTTCACGGGATTCGAGGTCGTGGCCCTGGGCCTGGCCGCCCTGATCGTGACCGTGATCGCGCTCGACGGGGAATCCCACTGGTTCGAGGGGGCCCAGCTGCTCGCCGTGTACGCCATTCTGGCCATCGCGGCCTGGTTCGTTTGACACGCGAGGCTGAGTGGCGTAAGTTTAGGCGCGCTCGACCCTTACGCGAGGTGCCGGTTGCGGACGCGCCCCACGATTCTCTTCTTTTCCGCGACTGGCCGTTCCGCTCCGGAGTTCGTGGCGCGTTGGATGCAGGGCAGCGGGAGAACGCTGGTCCCGGTGCACGACCCCGCCGAGCTCGAGCAGATGGTGCTCCGCGCCTTGCCCTCCCTGGTGCTGGTGGACGCGGATGCGACCGGCGCGCGGGGGTTGGAGTTGTGCCGACGGCTCAAGCTGGACCCGTTTACGGCCATTGCGCCGCTCGTGGCGGTGAGTGGACGGCATACGACCGAGCGGGTCATGGAGTGGTTCTCCGCTGGGGCGGACGAGGTGATCACGCCGCTGTTCGAGCCCAGCGAGCAATCGGGCCGGCTCGACGCGCTGCTCACCCGCACGGCGCGCGATGTGGCCGTCAACCCCTCGACCCGGTTGCCCGGGACGACGGAGATCGAGCGCGACGTCCGGCGCCGGATGGAGAACGGCGAGCGGTTCGCCGTGTGCTATGCCGATCTCGACCACTTCAAGGAGTACAACGACCGCTACAGCTACTACGACGGGGACCGCGTCATCTACCTCGTGTCACGGATCCTGCACGACGTGGTGAAGGGGATGGTTGACCGGCGGGGGTTCGTGGGGCACATCGGGGGAGACGACTTCATCTTCATCATCCCGGTCCCCGACATCGCGGAGGTCTGCACCGAAGTGCTCTCGGTATTCGACACACTGATCCCGTTCCAATACAATGAGCAGGACCGACGAGCGGGTTACTACTTCGGCAAGGACCGCCGCGGGCAATTGCACCGGGTGCCGTTGATGACGTTGTCGATCGGGATCGTGACCAACGAGCACCGCCGCTTCGCTCATCCGGCGCAGGTCAGCGAGCTGGCCACGGAAATGAAGAGCTACGCCAAGACCCAGCCCGGGTCGGTATTCGTGGTCGACCGGCGACACGATCCCGAGCCTGGGGCCCTGGAGCCGAACGCGAGATCGAGCGCGAGGTCGTCGCAGTGAACGTCATCTGCACGTCGTGCGAAACCATCTACCGTGTGGATCCGGCCAAGGTCCCGGCCTCCGGCGTGCGGGCTCGCTGCGCCGTGTGCGGCAACGTCTTTGCCGTCCAGCCCGACGGCGCCGGCGCCAGAACCGGCAGTGCCGTGGCTCCGTCTCCCGCGCCCGCTTCCGTCGCGCGGATCAGCGTTCCGATCGCTCCCGTCTTCACCCCGGCCCCGGTTGCTCCGCCGCCCGCGCCGCCCGCGCCGCCCACGCCGCCCGCGCCCGCCACACCGGCCTCGCCGGCTCCCGCGCGGCCTAGTACCGGGCCGTTCGTCCGTCCGCCGTTCGTCGCCCCGGCGGCAGCGGCTCCGGCTGCGGCGCCGAATCGTGCGCCAATCGCACCTCCGGCACGTCCACCGCTGGCTCCCGCGGTGCCACCGCGGCCGGTCACGCCGCCTCCTGCGGCACGTCCGCCGTTCGCCGCGCCACCGGTTGCGCCGCCCGGACGCCCTGCTGTCGCACCACCCGCGGCGCCGCCGCCGTTCGTCAGGCCGGTGAGTCCGATGCCGCCTGCGGCGCCTGCAGCCCCCGCGGCGCCGGCTCCACCCCGGCCGACGTTCGCCGCGCCGCCGGCGCCGCTATCTCCTGCGTCACCGCCGGCGGCTCCGCGTCCGGTCGCTCCGCCTCCGGCCGCGCCTGCGATGCCCGGGGCGGCCGTACCCGCCGCGCCCGTTGCGCCGCCCGCTGCGGCGCCGGAACCGCGCAAGACGGGGCCGTTGCGTCCGGTCAATCCGTTCCTGGTGCAGGATCCCAAGCAGAAGGCGCGCCGGCTGGCGCGGGCCCTGATCTCGGACATGCTCGTGTACCATCCTGAGAAGCGGCAGCAGGGGATTCGCGACGGCACCCTGCCGCAGCTGTTCAAGGACGAGATCGAGAAGAGCTGGCTGGAGTACGTCGAGCAGGTCGGAAGGGAGATGGCCGACGGCACGCCCTTCTGGACGGAGGCGTTGAACGAAATCCTCGCTGGGGGAAAGAAGCTGTTCTAAAGCGGCGCGCTTCCAGGGGTGGAGAAATGGGGGCGAACCGCCGATATTCCGGAGAGTGAGAGCCGCTCCCCGCTGGGCAGGGGGGCGGCTCGTCTCGTAACCGCCCATGCGCCAAAGGAATGTCCCGTGCCTCTGACAGACCGTTTTCTCGAGTTCGACCGCCGGCTCCAGGAACTCCGGAGCTTTCTTTGACGTCGACGCCAAGACCGCCCGCCTGGCCGAGCTGGAGGGGATCATGGCGGACGGCAATCTGTGGAGCGATCAGGACCGGGCCAAGAAGGTGGTGGAGGAGGTCAAGGACCTGAAGCGCTGGCTGGAGCCCTATCACGCCCTGCGCAGGCGGGTGGATGAGGCCCGGGAGATGGCCGAGTTGATGGAGGCGGAGAGCCACATCGACCTGAGCCTGCAACGCGGGCTGGAGGATGAGGGTGACAAGATCGCCCTCGACCTGGAGGGGCTGGAGCTCCGGAACATGCTCCGCGGACGGGACGATGCCCGGGACGCGCTCCTGCACATCCATCCGGGGGCCGGCGGTACGGAGTCGCAGGACTGGGCGGAGATGCTCGTGCGGATGTACACGCGCTGGGCCGAGCGGCGTGGCTTCACGGTGGACGTGCTCGACCTGGAGCCCGGTGAAGAGGCCGGGATCAAGCGGGCCGAGCTGGAAATCCGTGGGGCCTATGCGTACGGGCTGTTGCGGGCGGAGATCGGCGTGCATCGTCTGGTGCGGATCTCGCCGTACGACGCGCAGTCCAGGCGCCACACGTCGTTCGCGTCGGTGTTCGTCTATCCCGTGGTCGACGAGGACATCGAGATCGACATCAAGGAGGACGACCTGCGCATCGACGTGTACCGGGCGTCGGGCAAGGGCGGCCAGCACGTCAACAAGACGTCCTCGGCGGTGCGCATCACCCACCTACCGACCAACATCGTGGTGGCGTGCCAGAACGAGCGCAGCCAGTTCAAGAACAAAGCGACGGCGATGAAGATGCTGAAGGCCCGGCTGTACGAACGGGCGCTGGAGGAGCAGGCGGCCAAGAAGGCGGAAGTGGACAAGCAGAAGACGGATATCGCGTGGGGCAACCAGATCCGCTCCTACGTGTTCCAGCCGTACACGATGGTGAACGATCACCGGACGGAGATGAAGGTCGGCGACGTGCAGAAGGTGATGGACGGCGACCTCGATCCGTTCATCGAGGCGTACTTGAAGCGGTTCGGGAGCAAGGCGGCGTGACCAGCGTGGTCCAGGCGGCGCGGCGCGACAAGCTCGCCGAGTTGGTGCGGCGCGGCATCGCGCCGTTCGCCTGGGAGTTCCGGCGCAGCATCACGGCGCAGGGGGCGCTGGCCGCCTTCCGCGAGGGGGACGACGCCGTCCATCGGCTCGCTGGGCGGCTCGGCCCGGCGCGGCTGCACGGCAAGACGACCTTCGCGCACCTCGAGGACGCCTCGGGCCGCATCCAGCTGTACTTCAACGTCGACGTGCTTGGCGCCGAGGGCTACGAGGTCGTAGGGCTGCTCGATCAGGACGACATCGTCGGCGTCGAGGGCCCGCTGTTTCGCACCCGCGCGGGGGAGGTCACCGTGCGGGTGCAGCGGCTCACGCTGCTCACCAAATCGCTGCGTGCGTTGCCGCGCGGCAAAGTGGACGAGCACGGCGTGCTGCATGGCGCGCTGGTGGACCCGGAGCTGCGCTCGCGCCAGCGCTACGCGGATCTCGCCGTCCATCCCGATGTGCGGACCGTGTTCCAGCTGCGGGCGCGGGTGACGCGCTACCTCCGGGCCTTCCTCGACGGCGAGGGGTACCTGGAAGTGGAGACGCCGGTGCTGCAGCCCCTGTACGGCGGCGCGGCGGCCCGCCCGTTCACCACCCGCTACGAGGCCCTGGATGCCACGGTCTACCTGCGCATCGCCGACGAACTGTACTTGAAGCGGTGTATCGTGGGCGGCCTCGAGAGGGTGTACGAGATCGGGCACGACTTCCGCAACGAGGGGCTGGACCGCTGGCACAGTCCGGAGTTCACCATGGTGGAATGGTACGAGGCCTACGCCGACTACCTGCGCATGGCGGAGCTAACGGAAGCGATGCTGGCCGGTCTGGTACAGGAGTTGTTCGGCGCTCCGGCACTGGAGCGACACGGCACGACGCTGTCGTTCGCGCGGCCGTTCGCCCGCAAGGAGTTCCATGCGCTGGTCCGCGAGGCGGCGGGCGTCGATCTGGCGACGGCGGGCGAGCCGGAGCTGCGGGCCGTGCTGCACCGGCGCAACGTGCCCGAGGCCGATACGCTGTCCGGCGCGAGACTGCTGGACGAAGTGTTCAAGACGTATGTCGAGCCCACGCTGGTCCAGCCGACCTTCGTTCTCGACTACCCCGTCTCGCTCTCCCCCCTCGCCAAGCGGAAACGGGATGACCCGACCCGCGTGGAGCGCTGGGAGCTGTTCATCCTGGGACGGGAGTTCGCCAACGCCTTCAGCGAGCTGAACGACCCGGACGAGCAGCGCCGGCGGTTCGAGGAGCAGGCGCGCTTCCGTGCCGCGGGGGACGCCGAAGCGCAGCCGCTGGACGAGGATTTCCTGCGCGCGCTCGAGTACGGGATGCCGCCGACCGGCGGCGTGGGGATGGGGCTGGATCGGTTGTTGATGATGCTGGCCGACCGGCCGACGATCCGTGACGTGATCCTGTTTCCGATGCTGAGGCCCGAGTGAGCGTCCGCCAGATCGCGCTCGTCGCGCTCATCGCCCTGCTGACGGTCGGCCTGATCACGTTCGTGTGGGCGAACTGGCCGTCGTGGCTCGAGTCGCGCATTGCGCTGCGCTACCTGAAGAGCCGCCGCACCTCCCGGCTGCTTTCCTTCATCACGGTCATCGCCGTCGGCGGCGTCACGCTCGGGGTCGGCGCGCTCATGGTCGTGCTCGGCCTGATGAACGGGCTCCAGGCGGACCTGCGGGACAAGATCCTGGTGGCCAGCCCGCACCTGCGGGTGCTGACCTACGGCGAGGGCCTGCGCCTGGACGGCTGGCCGACGATCCTCGCCCAGGTGCGGCGCGTGCCGGGCGTCGTGTCGGCCGCCCCATTCGTGATCACCCAGGCGGGCATCACGGCCGGTCACGATTACGCCGAGGGCGTCATCGTGTTCGGTCTCGATCCCGACACGGGGTCGCATGCGGTCACGACCCTGGCCCGGCACTTCACGCGGGGGGATCTGCGGTTCCGCACGACCCGGCCCGACGTCGAAGCGGGTATCGTGCTGGGCTCCCGTCTCGCCAGCAAGATGTCGGCCTTTCCGGGCGACGTGGTCACGCTGGTCGCGTTCGCGGGCACGCGCTTCAACCCGAGTGTGGGGGGATACATCCCGCGGTTTCACCGCTTCGAGGTGACTGGCCTGTTCGACACCGGCATGTTCGAATACGACAATTCCTACGTGGTCATGGCCCGGTCCACGGCCCAGCGCTTCGCCGCGCTCGACAGCGCGGTGACCGGGGTGGAAGTCCGTCTCGCCGATCCGGAGCATGCCCAGCGCTTCGGGCAGGATCTCGAGAGCCGACTCGGCTATCCGTATCGCGTGGTCGACTGGCAGTCGCAGAACGCGTCCCTGTTCTCGGCCTTGAAGCTCGAGAAACTCGGCATGGGCCTGGTGGTGTTCTTCATTTGTGTGGTGGCGGCCTTCAACGTGGTGGGCACCCTGACGATGGTCGTACGGGACAAGACGCGCGAGATCGGCATCCTGATGGCCATGGGCCTGCGTCGCGAGGCGGTGCGGCGCATCTTCCTGGCGCAGGGCGTGCTCATCGGGCTGGTGGGGACGCTGGTGGGTGCGACCCTGGGGATCGGCGTCGGATCCATGATCAACCGGGGGGAGTGGATCCCGCTCGACCCCTCGATTTACTTCATCGACCACCTTCCCGTCCACACGCAGCTGGTCGACGTCCTGGTGGTGGTCGCGGCGAGCCTCGTGATCGCGACGCTGGCGCCGCTGTACCCGGCGCTGCTGGCGGCGCGCCTCGACCCCGTGCCAGCGATCCGCTCCGAATGACCGCGCTGCTCGAGGCCCGAGGCATCCGCAAGGTGTTTGCGGGCGGAGACGGACGGCCGCTCGAGGTCCTCGCGGGTCTCGACCTCGACGTGCACCGGGGCGAGCTGATCGCCGTCGTGGGAGCATCGGGCGCGGGCAAGAGCACGCTGCTCCACCTGTTGGGTGCCCTGGACCGTCCGACGGCGGGGGACATCTGGCTGGAGGGGTCGCGCTACGCCGACCTCGGGCCGCAGGGGCTGGCTGAGATGCGAAACCGCAAGCTCGGGTTCGTCTTTCAGTTCCACCATCTCTTGCGCGAGTTCACCGCGCTGGAGAACGTGATGATGCCCCTGCTGATCGGGGGGGTGGCGGAGCGGGAGGCTCGCTCGCGGGCGGAAGAGCGCCTGTCGGCCGTCGGGCTCGCGGGGCGGATGACGCACCGGCCGGCCGAGCTGTCGGGGGGCGAGCAGCAGCGCTGCGCGGTGGCGCGCGCGCTGGTGCACGATCCGAGTCTCGTGCTGGCCGACGAGCCGTCGGGGAACCTCGACCACGTCTCGAGCGAGCACCTGCACGAAATGCTGTTCCGGCTCGCGCGCGAGTTCGAAACGGCGATCGTGATCGTCACACACAATCGGCAGCTCGCCGCGCGGGCCGATCGCATCCTCTGGCTGGAGGATGGACGGCTGGTGGCGGTGGGATCGGTGGACGCCATACCCTGATGCGCTGCGACAACTGTAAGGAACGCGAGGCGGTCATCAACTTGACTCAGGTGGAGCACGATACCAAGGTGACGCTCCACCTGTGCGAGCAGTGCGCCCAGGAGAAGGGCATCGAGACCGGCACGACCGCGCTCAAGTCCACCCTCGGCACCTTCCTGTCGGCGATGGGGAAGGGCACCAACCTGCCCGTCCCCGCGGACACGGTACGCTGCCCGAGCTGCGGCGCCTCGCTGAGCGATTTCCGCGAGAGCGGACGCCTGGGCTGCGCCCAGTGCTACCAGGTATTCGCCGAGCAGCTGCGCGACCTGCTGCGCCGGCTCCACGGCTCGAGCCAGCACGTGGGGGAGCGCTACCTCGCGCCGGGCGCCGACGGCGAGACCAGCGCGGCGAGCGAGCTGTTGGAGCTGCGCGACCAGCTGCGACGAGCGGTGGAAAGCGAGAACTTCGAGCGCGCGGCGGAGCTGCGCGATCAGATCCGGGTGCGCGAATGATCGACTTGGCGCTGCTCCCCGACGGCGGGTTGGGCTGGCTCCACGCATCCGGGCCGCACCCGCAGATCGTGCTGTCCACGAGAATCCGGCTGGCGCGCAACGTGATGGGCCATCCATTCAGCCAGCGGGCCACCGACGCGGAGCGCCGGGCCGTGCTGGCGCGGGTGACCGATGCGGCCGGGGCGAGCGAGCGGCTGCGGCGTGCCGTGCTGCTCCGGGTCGACGAGTTGTCGCGTCCCGACCGCCAACTGCTGCACGAGCGCCACCTCGTCAGCAAGGAGCTGGCGGCCCTGGACGGCGAGGGGGCCCGGCCGCGCGTCGGTGCCGCGGTGCTCGTCGACGACCCCGGCGGAGTCATGGTTAATGAAGAAGACCACCTCCGTTTGCAGGCGATGCTGTCCGGATTCGATCTGGAAGCCGCCTATGCCGCGCTGGAGTCGATAGATAGCGAGCTGGGGCAGCTGCTGCCGTTCGCGTTCCATTCCGAGTTTGGCTATCTTACGTCCTGCCCCACCAATGCCGGCACCGGACTTCGGGCCAGCGTGCTTATCCACTTGCCCGGTCTCGTGTTAACCAAGGAAATCGGCAAGGTGCTGCAGGGGCTCACGCAGGTCGGCCTCACCTTTCGGGGGCTGTACGGGGAGGGGAGCGAAGTCGTCGGCAATTTCTTTCAGCTGTCCAACCAGACGACGCTGGGTAAAGCCGAAGGGGAGTTGTTGGATCACCTGGGGCGCATCGTGCGGCAGGTGATCGAGTACGAGGAACAGGCACGGGACGTGCTGCTGAAGACGGCGGCGGGGACGGTGGAGGACAAAGTGTGGCGGGCGTATGGACTGTTGCGCTACGCGCGCTCGCTGTCGTTCGAGGAGACGATGAACCTGTTGAGCGGAGTTCGGCTGGGCGTCGGGTTGAATCTGATCACCGGCCTCAGTGTATACACGCTCAACAAGCTGCTCATCCACACGCAACCCGCTCACCTGGCGGCGATGGAGGGGCGGCAGGTCGGCGATCCCGAGCTGCCCGTCATCCGGGCGACCTACGTGCGTAGCCTGCTCGGCGCAGAGACCACTTGAGGATGGAACGGCGATGAACGGGTACAACTTCACGGATCGAGTGCGGAAAGTCCTGCAGATGGCGCGGGAGGAAGCCGCCCGGCTGCACCACGAGTACGTCGGCACGGAGCACATCCTGCTCGGCCTGATCCGGGAGGGGGAGGGGGTGGCCGCGGCCGTCCTCACCAACCTCAACGTGGATCTCGAAGAGATCCAGCAGAAGATCGAAGAAACGGTAAAGAAGGGAAAAGCCGCAGCCGCGGCCGGACCCGACCTGCCCTACACGTCGCGGGCCAAGAAAGTGCTCGAACTGGCGATGAGCGAGGCGCGCGAGCTGAACCACTCCTACGTCGGCACCGAGCATCTGCTGCTCGGTCTGCTGCGCGAGGAGAAAGGGATCGCCGCGCAGGTGCTGACCGACGCGGGCGTGAACCTGGAGCAGGCGCGCGCCGAGACGCTCCGTCTGCTCGGCAGCGAAATGCCGTCCGCCGCCCCGAGCGGCGGCGCGAGCACGCCGGCGCCGAGCCCGAAGAGCGAGAAGAAGTCCAAGACGCCCGCCCTGGACCATTTCTGCCGGGACCTCACCCAGCTCGCCGCCGACGGCGCGCTCGATCCCACGATCGGGCGGCAAAAGGAAATCGAGCGGGTGATGGAGATCCTGTCGCGCCGCAAGAAGAACAACCCGGTCCTGATCGGCGAGCCGGGCGTCGGCAAGACGGCGATCGTGGAAGGGCTCGCGCAGCTGATCGCCAACGGGCAATGCCCCGACGCGTTGAAGGACCACCGCGTGCTGTCGCTGGACATGGCGGCCGTCATCGCGGGGACGAAATACCGCGGCCAGTTCGAGGAGCGACTCAAGGCGGTGATCAACGAAATCGCCCAGAACCGCAGCATCATCCTCTTCATCGACGAGCTGCACACGCTGGTGGGGGCGGGCGCCGCCGAAGGGGCGGTGGATGCGTCCAACATGCTCAAGCCGGCGCTGGCGCGCGGCGAGCTGCAGTGCGTGGGTGCCTCCACGCTCAACGAGTACCGCAAGTACATCGAGAAGGACGGCGCGCTCGAGCGCCGCTTCCAGACGGTGATCGTGGACCCGCCGAGCGTCGACGAGACCATCGAGATCCTGAAGGGCCTGCGCAAGCGGTACGAGGACCATCACCGGGTGGTGATTCCCGACCTGACGCTCGACGCGGCCGCCAAGCTGTCGGAGCGCTACATCACCGACCGCTTCCTGCCGGACAAGGCGATCGACGTGATCGACGAGGCGGGAGCCCGGGCGCGCCTGGCGACGCAGGTGCCGCCGCCCGAGGTGGCCGAGCGCAAGGAAAAGCTGGAGCAGATCAGTCGGGACAAAGAGAACGCGGTGCGCGATCAGAACTTCGAGCGGGCCGCGGCGCTGCGGGACTCGGAGCGTGAGCTGCAGAACGAGATCCGTCGCAAGCAGGAGGAGTGGGAGCGCGAGCGGCAGACCCGCCGGCCGATGATCGGGGAGGAGCAGGTGGCGTTCATCGTGTCGCGCTGGACGGGGATTCCGGTGACGCGGCTGCAGGAGGCCGAGACGGCGCGGTTGCTCCGGATGGAAGAGGAGCTGCACCAGAGCGTGGTCGGTCAGGACGAGGCGATCACGGTCATTTCGCGCGCGATCCGGCGCAGCCGGGCGGGCCTCAAGGATCCCAAGCGTCCCATCGGGTCGTTCGTGTTCAGCGGGCCGACCGGCGTCGGCAAGACCGAGCTGGCGCGCGCCCTGGCCCGCTTCCTGTTCGCCGACGCCAGCGCTCTGATCCGCGTGGATATGTCGGAGTACATGGAGAAGTTCTCCGTGAGCCGGCTCATCGGGGCGCCTCCGGGGTACGTGGGGTACGAAGACTCCGGCGCGCTCACCAAAGCGGTGCGCCGGAAGCCGTACTCGGTCGTGCTGCTCGACGAGATCGAAAAGGCGCACCCGGATGTCTTCAACATCCTGCTGCAGGTGCTGGATGAGGGGCATCTGACGGACAACTACGGTCGCGTGATCGACTTCAAGAACACCGTCGTCATCATGACGTCGAACGTCGGCGCCCGGGACATGCTCAAGGGCCGGACGCTGGGATTCGCCCAGGGAGACACCAAGGGTGACTTCGAGCGCATGGCGGAGAAGGTGAAGGAGGAGATCGGCAAGGTGTTCAACCCCGAGTTCCTCAATCGCCTGGACGACGTGATCGTGTTCCACCCCCTGACGCGCGACCACATCGCGCAGATCGTGACCATCATCCTGCGCGACGTGCAGAAGCGGCTCGGCGAGGAGGAGCTCACGCTCAGGCTCACGCCGGCGGCGAACGACTTCCTCGTGGATCACGGCTACGACGAGCACTACGGCGCCCGGCCGCTGAAGCGCGCGGTCCAGAAGTACGTCGAGGATCCGCTGTCGGAGAAGATCCTGGTCGGCGAGTTCGCGCGGGGCGACGAGATCGAGGTCGACGTGGCCCCTGACAAGGAGCGCCTGGCGTTCCGGGCGCTCTCCGGCTCGAAGGCGTGATTCGCCGGCTCCTTCCGTCGGTCGCCGTCCTCGCGGTCCTCGTGGTGCCGTCCCGGGCCTCCGCCCAGGATGAGGGGCCCGGCGGCCGTCCGGATTCGGTGCTCGTGAGCGGCCAGCGGCGCGTCGGGACGGCCGTCATCCTGCAGACCGCCGGGCTCGTGCCCGGCCGGTTCGTCACCTATCGCGACATCCAGCGGGCAATCCGGGCGCTCTACGCGACCGGGCAGTTCGACGATGTCCGGATCGATCAGGACACGACCGGCGAGGTGCAGCGCCTCACGATCCAGGTGCGTGAGCGGCCCATCCTGCAGCACTGGACGGTGCGCGGCGTCTCGCGGCTGAGCGAAGGGGCGGTGCGCTCGAAGGTCGTGCTGTCGGAGGGCCGGCCGTACGACCCGGCGGCGGTGGCGCGGGCGCGGGGCCGGATCGATTCGCTGTACCGGGCCCGCGGCTACTATCTCGCCGAGGTGAAGACGATCCCCGTCTACGAGGCCGACTCCTCCCGCCTGCGCCTCGTGTTCGACATCACCGAAGGACGCCGGGTCGCCATCGCGCGCGTAAGCGTCGAGGGCAACACGCACTATGCGGACGCCGAGATCGTCGCCCACATGTCCACCCGCCCGGAGGGCTTCTGGTGGTGGCGCAAGGGGGAATACGACGACGAGAAGCTGCGGGCCGACATGCAGGAGCGGCTGCCCAAGTTCTACGGCGAGCACGGCTTCGTGGACTTTCAGGTGCTGGACGACACGTTGCTCGTCAACGACTCGAGCGGCAAGGCCGAGCTCGTGCTGCGGGTGAGCGAGGGCGAGCCGTATCACGTCGGGACGTTCGAAATCGTCGGCAACCGGCGGTTCTCCACCGAGGATCTGCGGCAGCTCTACCCCTTCAAGGGGG
>DATICZ010000089.1:0-15720 GCA_035456525.1 Gemmatimonadales bacterium | reverse complement strand
GGCGGAGGAGGCCTACGTCTTCGACAGCCTCACGTACACGAGCACCCTCTCCGCGCTCAACGGCTGGTCGCCGACGACCGGGGTGACGGTCGTCGTCGGTGTGGCGACGGGCGGCGGCTGGTCGGCAACCGCGTCGCACTCACAGACCACCAGGAAGTGCTACCTGTTCTACGGCAACGCCGCGCCGCTGGGCTCGGCGACCGCCGAGGGCAAGATCCACTGCAGCTGAGCGGGTCCTGGCAGGAGTTCACGCGCCGCCGCGAGGGCATGTGCTTCGCTCTCGACGGCGGCGTTTGGCTGCATCGCTGGCGCGTGCGCGGGGAGCCGATGGTGCATCTCGTGAGCGCCGACCGGGAACGGCTGCTGGCGCTGGGCCGTACCCTGGAACTGCAGGCCGACTGGCTGCAGTACAAGCCGCTCAGGGATCCCCGGACCGGCCGGCGCGTCCCTGCCTGGCACTGGGACGTATGGGGACCGCGGCTGCACCGGCTGGACGGCGGGAGCTGATCGCGGTAGTCACCGCTCGCCGCGCGGCGCCCGCACCCCCGGCCACCAGTTCCAGCGACCCGCGATGTGCATGATCGCCGGCACGAGGATCATGCGAATCAGCGTGGCGTCCAGCAGCACCGCCATGGCCAGTCCGAAGCCCAGGAACTGCACGGCGAGCACCCGTGAGAAGGCGAACACGCCGAACACGATGATCATGATGGCGGCGGCGAACGTGATGGTGGAGGCCGTCATCGAGAGCCCTTCCATCGTCGCGTGATCGTTGCGGCCGGTCTTGTCGAAGACCTCTTTCACGCGCGTCAGCAGGAACACCTCGTAGTCCATGGACAATCCGAACACCGTGGCGAACACGAGGACCGGGACGACGACGAAGATCGCCTCCGTCGCCCCTTCGAGGCCGAACAGCTCCCCGCCGTACCCGTGCTGAAAGACGAGGACCGTCACGCCGAACGCGGCTCCCACCGAGAGACAATTCAAGAGCACCGCCTTGAGCGGCACGAGCAGCGAGCGGAATGCGACGAGCAGCATCAGCGCCGTGACGCCCAGCACGAGGAGCACGACGCCCGGGAAGCGATGCAGCAGATCGTCCTGCAGGTCCACGCTGGCCGCCGCGAATCCGCCGACGAGCGTCTGGGCCTCGCCGAGGCCGCGCACCCCCTGTGTGACCAGCGCGCGGGTATGCCGGGTGAGCGCCATCATCCCGGTCAGGGATACGCTGTCGGCGGCGATGACGTCGATCAGCGTGGTCCGATTGTCGTCGCTCAGGTAGGCGTCGAAGAACTTCGGATACCGCGCCCGGACGCCCGCGGGATCGCTGTAGAACACGGCCAGCTGAAACGAGGACATCCGCGGCCTGAGCGACGCCACGCCGCGCACGTCCTTCACGCGCGGGTCGCGACGCAACGAATCGGTGAGCACCTTCAGCCCGAACAGCCAGGGACCGCGCAGCGCGGATCCGCCGGGCGGGAGGCGCACCACCACCCGGGTAGGGAGGATCAGCCCGTTGGCTCCCATGCCGCGGAGCAGCGCGAGTCCCTGCCCCGATTCGGAGCCCGAGGGAAACCAGTTGCGCGCCGGCAGCCCGATGCGGATCTGCGTCAGGGGGAGCATCAGCAGCCCGACGATGCCGGCGCCGACCGCGATGGCACGCCACGGCCGGTGACCCAGCCAGCGCGCCCAGCGTTCCCATCCGGTTGGGGCATGAATGCGGGCCAGCGGCCGCGCCAGCCAGCGGGGGCGGTCGATTTCGCGCCCCAGCAGCGTCAACGTGGCGGGAAGGAAGGTGGTCGCCAGCAGGACGGCGACCGCCACCACGAGCAGGCCGCCGATCCCGACCGAGCGCGTCTCGACGAGCGGCGTCGTAATGAGCGCGGCAAAGCCGACCACCACGATCAGGCCCGACGTCATGACCGCGGACCCCGCCGTGCGGATGGTCCGGATGGCGGCGTCGACCGGGGAGAGGCCGCGATTCAGCTCTTCGCGGAAGCGGGTGACGATGAGCAGCGAGTAGTCGATGCCCACGCCCAGGCCGACCATCGTCGTGATGTTGAGGACGAACACCGACATCGTCCAGAAGTGCGCGAGCACCGTGAGGAGGCCGAGCGCGATCGTGATGGCCAGCAGCCCGATTATCACGGGGAGCGTCGCGGCGACGAGCGCGCCGAACGCCAGGATCAGCACGAGCAGCGTCAGCGGCAGTACCCGCCACTCACCGGCCTTCGTGTCTTCCGCGCTGATCACCCGCACATCGTGATCCAGCGCGGCGCTCCCGGTGACCATGAGCTCGAAGCCGACACCGGCGGGCAGGCGGCGCAACGAGGCGTGGAGGCTGTCGCGCAGCGCGGGGATGAAATCCTTGGTGATGTCGCCGGTCCGCTCGCGGGCGAGCGCGGCGAGCAGGAACGTCGTCCGGTGGTCGGCGCTCACGAATACGGAGTCGGCAACGGTCCTCGTGGAGACGACCTGTCGCACCGAGGGTTCGCGAGTGGCGACGGCCGACAGCGTGTCCAGGACGGCGATGAAGCTGGAGTCGCTGACGGTGACCGGTCCCCGCACCACGATGGCGAGGTATTCGGCGAACGGACTGGGAAACGCGGCATCGATGAGATTGGACGCGCGTGACGATTCCGTGGGGCGCTCGGGACCCCCGCGCACCGCGAGGACGCGCTGGACATGCGCGGCCCGCGGCACGAGCAGCGCTGCAAACGCCACCCATGCCGCGATCACCACCCATCTAAACCGAATGAGCAGGCGGGCGGGGAGTGCGATCATTCAGCGTCCAACCATAAGCAGGCCACAATCATAGACCGCGCCGGAGGGCAAAGCTAGCGGCGCGACTCGGGCGGCGGACATATTTGCAGGCATGGAACAGCAGCAGCGCATGCGCCTCGTCGCCCTGCTCATCGGCCTGATGGCGTTGGCCGTGGGGTGGGACGTCGTGGGCGGACGTCGTGCCGCCGCTCCGCCTCCGACCCCTGCGCCGCCGGCACCGGTGGCGAATACCCAACCGCCGCCGACCCCGGGGCGCAGCCAGACCGGGAGTGAGATCGTACCCGCCGAGTCGGGCGGGGCGAGCTCGCTGGACATTGTGGCGCGCGCCGACATGCGGCGGCGCATCCGCTCCAGCTTTCCCCTCACCTACCTCAGCATCATCGTCGCCGAGTCGAGCGACTCCATGCTCCATCGCTGGGACGACCGCGTCGACCGGCCCGTGCGCGTGTACCTGGCCCGCGGCAGGGCCGCCAACTTCCGTCCCGAGTTCCTGGATGCGGTGCGCGGAGCCTTCGCCCGCTGGGGGGAAACCGGCCTCGCAGTCCGATTCGACCTTGCCGCGGATTCCGCGGATGCCGAGGTCCGGTTCACCTGGCGCACGCAATTCGACATCGACCGGACGGGGGAAACGGATCTCGAGTGGGATCGGGATGGTCACCTGCAGTCGGCGCTGGTCACGATCGCGACCTTCGACCCCGACGGTCGTCCCCTCGCCAGCGACGACGTCCGGGTCGTGGCGCTGCACGAGATCGGCCACCTCCTCGGGCTCGATCATTCGCCTGATTCCACGGATCTCATGTTCGCCAAAGCGGTGGTGCGGGATCTGTCGCCACGCGACGTCCGTACCGCCCGGCTCCTCTACTCCCTGGCTCCCGGCAGCCTGCGATAGGAGGCCGGCGGACCCCAGGGTATATTTCCCACCGGAGCCTGCCGCATGTCCCGCCGCGCGATTCCCCTGCTGAACGACGACGCCGTTACGGGTGGAGCCACGACGCTCGCCCACCAGCTGGACGTCCGCGTGCGCCCAGGGGAGCTCGTACAGCCGCTCCCGGACGGGGCGGTCCGGTGCGTCGCCTGCGGCCACCGCTGCCTCGTGCGCCCGGGCCGCCGCGGCATCTGCCAGGTCCGCTTCAATCGCGACGGCACGCTCTACGTGCCTACGGGCTACGTCGCTGCGCTGCAGTGCGATCCCGTCGAGAAGAAGCCGTTCTTCCACGTGCTCCCGGGAAGCGACGTGCTCACCTTCGGGATGCTGGGCTGCGACTTTCACTGCGGATACTGTCAGAACTGGCTCACGTCCCAGGCGCTGCGGGATGCGGGGGCCGGGGTGCTTCCTAGCGACGTGACGGCCGCCGGCCTGGTGGAGCTGGCGCGTCGCCGGGGCGCGCGGCTGATTGCCTCCTCCTACAACGAGCCGCTGATCACCGCGGAATGGGCGGTCGAGGTGTTTCGGGCCGCGCGCCCCGCCGGGCTGCGTTCGGCGTTCGTTTCGAACGGCAACTGCACACCCGAAGTCCTCGACTACCTCCGGCCCTGGACCGACGGTTACAAGATCGATCTCAAGGCCATGAACGACCGCCGCTACCGCGAGCTGGGCGGCGTCCTGCAACACGTGCTCGACGCCATTCGACTGGTGTACGAGCGCGGGTTCTGGCTGGAGATCGTGACCCTCGTCGTCCCCGGCTTCAACGACGACGCGGACCAGCTCCGCGCTGCCGCCGAGTACATCGCGTCGGTGTCTCCCGAGATCCCGTGGCACGTGACAGCCTTCCACCAGGACTACCGGATGACGGAGGCCGCCAATACGACGGCGGCGATGCTCGAGCGTGCCTGCGAGATCGGTGCGGCGGCGGGGCTGAAATTCATTTATGCCGGCAACCTCCCCGGCCGCGTGGGACGCTGGGAGCACACGTGGTGCCCCGATTGTGGTGAGCTGCTGATCGAGCGCCATGGCTACACCATCCGGCGCCAGCACGTGGGCGCGGACGGCAATTGCCCCTCTTGCGGACGCCGCCTTCCGGGGATCTGGTGCTAGGTCTGCTCACCCTGCTGCAGGCGGCGGCGCCAGCCCTGAGCGCCGCCACCGTCGACCCGATCGTCCGCGACGGCGTCCGCGCCGGCGCCTACCCCGGCGCCGTGGTGGCGATCGGGACGGCCGATTCGGTTCTCTACCTGAAGGGCTACGGGCGGCTCGCCTGGTCGACGGGGAGCGCGGCCAGCGATCCCGAAAGCACGCTGTACGACATCGCCTCGGTGACGAAGGTCGTAGCCACCACCACCGCGATGATGCTGCTCGTGGACCGGGGCCGCGTGGCGCTCGATGCGCCGGCGGCGCGCTACCTCCCCGAGCTCACCGCTCCCGGCACGGGGGGGATCACCGTACGGGAGCTGCTGGCCCACACCGCGGGGCTGCGGGGCGATCTGCCGATTGCGGCCATTCGGGGTGCGCCGGATGCGGCGGCGCTGCTCCGGCTCGTGTACCAGGAGACGCCGCTGTTTACGCCGGGGAAGCGCGTTCTGTACAGCGATCTGAACGCCGTGCTGCTGGGCGAGATCGTTCGCCGCGCGAGCGGCGAGGATCTCGACGCGTTCGTGGCGCGTGAGGTGTTCGCCCCACTCGGCATGACCGAGACGCGCTACCGGCCATCGCGCGGCCTGATGCGGCGCATCGCTCCAACCGGCGTGTGGCGCGGCCACGCGGTGGCCGGAGTCGTGAACGACCCCACCGCCTGGAAACTCGGCGGCGTCTCCGGGAACGCCGGGGTTTTCAGCACGGCGCGGGACGTGGCGCGGTTCGCCCAGTTCGTGCTGCGCGGCGGCGTGACGGCCGAGGGGCGGCGGCTCGTCCGGGCGGAGACCGTGCGCGCGTTCACCACGCGCGCGGCGTATTTCGGACCGCGCACGGAAGCCCGCGCGCTCGGGTGGCAGGCCGTGCCGACGGGAGAAGAGGTGAGCAGTGCGGGGAGCCGCTTCGGTCCACGCAGCATCGGGCACACAGGGTGGACGGGGACCTCGTTGTGGATCGACCCGGACCGCGGCGTGTTCGTGGTCTTGCTCACCAACCGCGCGTTCGCGCCCAGGAGCCGCGAGCCGTTCACGGTTCTCAAGCGGGTGCGCGGCCGGCTCGCGGATCTGGCCGCGCAGGCGATCGATGCGCGCGGGCAGTGAAGCGCCGACGCTGATCTTCGACGGAGAATGTGAGCTGTGCCGCCGCGCGGTGGAGCTGCTGCGCGGCTGGGACCGGGAACACCGGCTCCGCTTCATTCCGTTTCAGGACGAGGAGGCGATCCGGCAGTTCGATCTCGCGCTTGCCGCGCTGGCCGCCGCCATGCACCTGGTGCTGCCCGACGGCCGCGTGTTCGCGGGGGCGGACGCGGTGCCGGAGCTGGGGCGGCTGTTGCCGGGGAAGCGCTGGTGGGCCTGGGCGTTCGCCGTCCCCGGGGTGCGGCCGCTGGCGCGGCACGTGTACGCCCGGATTGCCCGGCGCCGGCGCTGCGCCGTGCGGGGGCTCCCGGCGGCGGGGCAGCGCGAGCAGATTGGTTGAATGAGGAGATCCGTGTGACGGAAGAAGCGACGCTGGAAAGCGCGGTGCGAACCGCGTTACGCTCGGTGAAGGACCCCGAGCTGAACCTCAACATCATGGATCTGGGGCTCGTCTACGACGTGGACCTGGACGACGGCAACGTACACATCCGCATGACGCTCACGTCGCCCGGGTGCCCGGCCGGCCCGCAGATCATGAACGACATCCACAAGACGCTGCGGACGCTGGACGGCGTCAAGGACGTGGACATCGAGATCGTGTGGGAGCCCTACTGGACGCCGGAGAAGATCGAGCCGAAGATCCGCGCCATGATGGGATTCTGATCGCCTCGCCTACTTCAGCGCCGGTAGTAACGCCTCCCCCAATACCGTTACCTGCCAGCGGCGCAGTTCGCTCACCTGCGCCAGCTCGGCCAGCTCGCGCGGGCGCGCGCGCGCGATCAGCTCGAGCGTCGCCTTGCCGCACAGCACGCCGGGGTCGAGCCCGATGCGCTGCGCGACGACGTTGCGGGCCGTCTTGAGCCGCTCGACGCGCGCCTCGAGCTCCGGATCACGGGCCACCCGGGGTCCGCGCTCCCGCTTCGGCAGCTCGTGCTCGGGGAGAGCCAGGGCCCGGCCCACCGCGGTCACGAGGGGCTGCCCATAGCGCCGGGCCAGGCTGGCGGGCAGGCCGCGGACCTGGCCCAGCGCGTCGAGGGAGCGCGGCAGCGCCTGACTCACGGCGAGGAGCGCCTCGTTGCCGATGATGCGGAACAGCGCGGTATCGCGCTCCGCGGCCACGGTGTCGCGCCAGGCGACGAGCTCGCGGAGGGCGGCCAGCTGGCGCGGCTGCAGCGCCTTGGCGCCCTTGATCCGCAGAGACGCCTCGGCGCCGTCCGCGCCCCCGGGGCCCGACCAGCGCAGGTCCTCCAGGCGCACGAACTCCTCCTCCGCCCAGGCGAGCCGCCCCGCCGACTCGAGGCGGGCGCGCAGCGCGTCGCGGAGGTCGGGGAGGTGGCCGGTGTCGTCCGCCGCGTAGGCGAGCATCGCGGGCGAGAGGGGACGCTGCGACCAGTCGGCGCGCTGATGCGTCTTGGCGAGGCGCACGCCGGCGTACTTCTCCAGCAGCGCGGCGAGCCCGATCGCCGGCTCACCGAGCAGCTGGGCGGCGATGCGCGTGTCGAACAGGCGCCGTGCCCGGAACTGGTAGTCGCGATCCAGGATGCGCAGATCGTAGTCCGCGTCGTGGAACACCTTCTCCACGGCGGGATCGGCGAGCAGCGCGCCCAGGGGCCCCAGGTCGTGGAGGGCGAGGGGGTCGATGATCGCGGTGGCGGTGCGCGTGGAGAGCTGGACGAGGTAGACCCGGTCGACGTAGCGGTGGAAACTCGCCGCTTCCGTATCCACGGCCGCGAGCGGCGCGGCACGGGCGGCGGCGATGACTTCGTCGAGCGCGGCCGGCGTATCGACGTAGCGGTAGCCGGTCACTCTTCTCCTTTACCGAGCTGCTCCAGGCCGGCGGCGATTTCCTCGAGCGCCTTGGCGAGTGTCTTGTAGAACTCCGGGTCCGGCGGCTGGGGTGCGCCGCCCAGCGGATCGCCCGCGCACTTGCGGGCCGCCCGGGCGGCGTGGCGGATGTAATCGGTCGAGACGCGCATGAGGCAAAGATAGCGTATGGTTCGTCCCGTGACGGGCATCGTGCGGGTGACGGGATCCGGAGCGACGCTCGCCGTCCAGGTGCGCGGCGAGGGTCCCGCGCTGCTGATCGTGCACGGATTCCCATTCGACCATGCGATGTGGAGCCACCAGCTCTCGGCGCTCGACGGCTCGCGCTGTATCGCGCTGGACCTGCGCGGGGCCGGAGACTCGGACGTCCCGTCGGGCGATTACTCGATGGGCCGGTATGCGGAGGATCTCCGCGCCGTGTGCGATGCGCTGGACGTGGCGAGCGCCGTGTGCTGCGGATTCTCCATGGGGGGATACGTCCTCTTCGAGTTCCTGCGGCGCCACCGCTCGCGCGTGCGTGGTCTGGTGCTGTGCGACACCAGGCCCGAGGCGGACACGGTCGAAGGGAAGCAAGCCCGGGACGAGAACGCCGCGCTGGTCGAGCGGGATGGGGTCGCGGCGCTGGCCGATCGGGTGGTGCCGAAGCTGTTGGGGGCGACGACGCGGGCCGGCCGTCCGGAGCTGGTGGAGCAGGTGCGCGGCATGGCCGTGCGCCAGCCGGCGGCTGGAGTCATCGGGGCGCTGCGCGCGATGCGGGACCGTCCCGATTCGACCGGGCTACTGGGTGGTATTACCGTCCCGACGCTCGTCGTGCACGGGGCCGAGGATGAGGTGGTTCCTCCACCCATCGCCCGCGCGATGGCCGCACGGATTCCGGGCGCGCACTACGTCGAAGTGGCGGGCGCGGGACACCTGGCGCCGCTGGAGCAGCCCGAGCGGGTCACCCGGGCGTTACAGCAGTTTCTCGGAGGGTGGTAGGGCGGTCTTACTTCGCGCCGCGCTCCGGCGATGGCTTGCCCGGCGGATTAGCGCTGTGAAATACATCGCGGTTCTTGGCGATGTAGGATTTCCACTGCGGCGGCGTGTCCTCTTCGGGGAAGATCGCCGTCACCGGACACTCCGGCTCGCACGCCCCACAGTCGATGCACTCGTCGGGGTGGATATAGAGCTGGTCCTCTCCCTCATAGATGCAGTCCACCGGACAGACATCCACGCAGGAGCGGTCTTTGACGTTGATGCAGGGCTCGGCGATGATGTACGGCATCAGCAAGTCTCCGGAGGTCGCGACGCTGCGGCCTCGCTGGCCGCGCTGAGAGCCAAACCTAGACCTGGAGCGAGTCGAGTCAAGGCGCGCGCTGAGATACTCGTTGGTATCCGGACGTCCGATCTGGAGTTCCCGGATTGCCACCGGAGATACCCGTTGGTATCTTAGATACGTATGGGTTCCATCCGGCAGAAGCGGAAGGCGGAGACGCGCAGTCTGCTCGTTGAAGCCGGCCTGAAGGTCTTCGCCGACCGGGGCTTCGATCTCGCCACGCTGGACGACGTCGCCGAAGCCGCGGGATTCACCAAGGGGGCGATCTACCGTCAGTTCTCCTCGAAGAGCGCGTTCCTGCTCGGTCTGTTCGAGCAGTACGCGGCCGTGGCTCGTGCCGGAACAGGCGCGCGGCAAGCGCCCTGGTTCGTCCCCATCACGCTGCAGTTCGCCGCCCAGGCGTATCGGGATCCGCTGTTGCGACGCCGGTTCGCGGTCGTGCTGGCGGAGGCGCCGGACGGCGCGTCGCCCGATGGACAGCTGCTGCGCGCCCTGGCGCGCGTGTTCCCCACGACCGGCGGGATTGTCCATTGAGCGCAGGGGTCTGGGCCTCGTCGCTCGTCGGGCTGGACGGGCCGCGCGTCAACCCGCTGCGCCCCATCGACGCGATCCGGACCGAGTAATGGAAGTCCTGACGATCCCCGGCCTGGTCGCCGCGCTACTCCTCGCGTGCCTCGTCGGCGGGTGGGCGCTGGTGCGGCGGTGGCGACCCCTGAGGCGCATACGGGTCCACGGCACGGTCCCGGCGCAGTGGCGAGTGCTCATCGAGGAGCAGGTGCCCCTCGTGCGGCGACTCATGCCTGCGGAGTGGGATCGGTTGCTCGACCTGGTGAGGCGCTTCCTGGACGAGAAGAGCTTCGAGGGCGCCGGCGGCGTCGAAGTGACGGAAGCGATGAAGCTGGTCGTCGCCGCGCAGGCCTGCCTGCTGATTCTGAACCTCGATGCGGGGTGTTATCCGCGAGTGCGCAGCGTGATCCTGTACCCCGGCACCTTCGTCCCGCGCCGTCCGGCGATCGACGGCAGGATGTACGTCGGCGTGATCCCGCACCTCGAGCCGCTGCTGGGCGAGCACACGAGCGGCGCGGTGGTGCTGGCGTGGGACAGCGCGCTCCACGGGGCGGCCAATTCCGGGGACGGGTCGAACGTCGTGCTGCACGAGTTCGCCCACGAGCTGGACCGCGAGGACGGTCTGGTGGACGGCGTGCCGCTGCTCGAGGCCCCCTCGACGACGCGCGTCTGGGCCGACGTGCTGCAGGAGCGGTTCGAAGAGCTGCGGCGCACGGCGGAGGAAGGGGAGCCGGACGTGCTGAATGTGTACGGCGCCACGAACCGGGCCGAGTTCTTCGCGGTCGCCACGGAAGCCTTCTTCAGCAGGCCCGCCGAGGTGCGCAGCCGCTACCCGGATCTATACGACGAGCTCAAGAAGTTCTATCGCCAGGATCCTGCCCAGTGAGGTGCCCGAGCTGCCGGAGGTACTCCCGGTCCCAGGCCGCCGGCACGCTCTCGCGCGGCGAATACGGCCCGGGGGCGTACCGGCGCGATGCGACGCCCAGCTGGCTGCGCTCGCAGATGTCCCAGTCCTGGCGATTGGTGCGGTCCCAGAACTCCTCGGCGTCCGCGATGTTGTACCCGGGCGCCCCGGGCGCGTCGGGGTGCACCATCCACTCGCAGACGACGCGGCTCTCGGCGGGACTCACCGGCCAGACCGTGTAGTAGACCGCGTAATCGGGGTGCAGGCTGAGCATCATGCTCGGGAACAGCGTGTAATAGAACGCCCGCCGGCGATCCTCCTCGGCGAGATCCCCGAGGGGCAGCGCGCACGAGCGTCCCGTCAGGGTGGCGCTCTCGTTGGGGGCCTTGATCTCCATGTAGCCGCCGAGAAACCGTCCTTCGACGAGATCGTTGGCCCCGCTCGTATAGGGCAGCTTGGTGCTGAGCTCCGGGTGGATGGTGGGGCAGTGGAGGCACTCCGAATAGTTCTGCATGATCAGCTTCCAGTTGGCGCGGACCGGGTAGGTGATGCGCCGCACGGTCCGCAGCCGGGGAAGCTGGAACCGACGGAACCGCTCCAGCAGTGGTGCGAACGATGTCTCGAACGGCGGCGGGTCGGGCGCGAGGTTCACGAACACGAACCCTTCCCACTCCGCGAGGCTCGCGCGGTGCAGCGGGTAATCGCGCTTGTCGAACCCTTCCACCTCGTTCATGTGCGGCGCGCCGATCAACCGGCCGTCCAATGCGTAGGTCCACGCGTGGTAGGGGCACTGGACGGTCTCCGACAGGCGGCCGGCGGAGGCGGCGCACAGTCGGGTCCCGCGGTGGCGGCAGATGTTGAAGAACGCGTGCAGGGTGTTGCCCTGGTCGCGCAGCACTATGAGCGACTCGCCGGCGATCTCCACCAGCCGGTAGTCGCCGGGCCCGGGAAAGTCGGCGGTGCGGCCGACGGAGATCCAGTGCCGCGTGAAGATCGTCTCCTGCTCCTCCGTGAGGATCTCCGCCGCCGTGTAGTAGCGACTGGGCAGCGTGCGGGCGCCCGGACGGTAGGATTCGACGGTCTTGATGAACGGCTTCATCGGCGACTCTCCTTCAACAGCATCTCCCGCGCGGCGTTCCGTCCTGACGCTCCAGGGAGACCGCCTCCCGGGTGCGCGCCTGCGCCGCACAGGAACAGTCCCTTGATCGGCGTCCGGTAGCGGGCATAGCCCGCCACGGGGCGCATGAAGAAAATCTGGTCCAGCGTCATCTCCCCGTGGTAGGGGTGGCCCTCCGTGAGGGAGAAGCGCTCCTCGAGATCGGGTGGGGCCACCACATGGCGCTCCAGCACGGCCGTGCGGAGGTTCGGCGCGTGCTGGGCGAGCGCGGCGACGACCGTGTCGGCGAGCCGCTCGCGGGCGGCGGCGTCCCACGCGCCGTTGCGCAGGTGATAGGGCGCGTACTGCACCTGCACGGTCATCAGGTGCCGTCCGGGAGGCGCGAGGCCGGGATCGAGCAGTGTCGGGATCCGAGCCTCCAGGAAGGGGTGGCGCGACACGCCCCCGTACTTCGCATCGTCGTAAGCGCGCTCCAGGTAGTCCAGGCTCGGGGCGATGGTGATCGCTCCGCGCAGCGCGCCATCGTCGGCGCGCGCGGTGAACCGGGGGAGCTCACCGAGGATCAGCCGGACCACGGCGACGGCGCCGCGAAACCGGACGTTGTGGACCGCGCGCACGAATTCGGGGTCGAGGCACGCTGGCGGGACGAGTCCGCACAGCGTGCGCCGGGGATCGGCGCTCGAGACGACCCGGCGCGCCGCCACGTGCTCCCCGGTTTCCAGCGCGACCCCGATCGCGCGCCCGTCGCGCACCACGATCTCACGGACCGGCGCCGAGGTGCGAATCTCGGCGCCGAATCCCTGCGCGACCTGGACTAACGCCCGCGCCAGCGCGCCCGGCCCACCCTTGACCAGGTGCGCGGCACGCACGGCTCCCGCGGGCCGTCCCACGTGGTGGTGCAACAGCACGAACGCGGTGCCGGCCGATCGCGGCCCCTGGAGAATGCGAGTGATCCCGCCCGCGCCCAGGGCGCCCTTGAGCGCGTCGTCGGCGAACCAATCGTCGAGCCATTCCGCGACCGACATCGGCGCCACGCGCAGGAACTCGATCATGTCGCGCTTCCCCAGCCGGCGCAGCCGCCGGGCCAGTCCCAGCAGCGTGGTGAGGTCCCTTGTCCGGGTGTTCGGGATGCGCGGCGGGGTCACCGCATAGACGGCTTCCAGGACCCCGGCAAAGCGGGCGAGAGAGTCGGCGAATGACGGCCAGCGCCGCGCGTCCTCATGCGAGAACCGCGCGATCTCCTGCGCGGTCCGGGCGGGATCGGTCCAGAGCGTCAGAGAGCCGCCGTCCTCGAGGAGGCTGAACACGCTCGCTTCGGGAACCACGAGCTCGAGCCCGGCGGCACCGAGCCCCAGGTGCTTGGCGATGTCGGGAAGGAGCCAGCCCGGGTCGCATCCCGCCATCTCCTCGCTCGCGACGAGCCCGCCGGGGGTGTCGCGCGCCTCGAGCACGAGGACCGGTACGCCGGCCTTCGCGAGGTATGCCGCGGCGACCAGTCCGTTCACGCCGCCGCCGATCACGACCACCTCGCGCGTCATCCTCCCGTCCCTCCCACGTCCCGGAGGATCTGGAGCGCGGCGAGCCGTCCGGACGCGCCCATGATCCCCCCGCCGGGGTGCGTACACGCGCCGCACTGATACAACCGGCGGATCGGCGTGCGGTACTTCGCCCAGTGGGGCGCCGGGCGGAGAAAGAAGAGCTGATGGAGGGCCAGCTCGCCCTGGAAGATGTTTCCCTCGGAGAGGCCGGTGAGGCGCTCGATGTCGGCGGGCGTGATCACCTGGCGGTGCAGGATGGCCCGCTTCAGGTTGGGCGCGTAATGCGACAGGGTATCCACGACGGCATCGCCGAACGCCTCGCGCCGCTCATCGGTCCAGCCGCCGGTCACGTTGTACGGCGCGTACTGCACGAAGATCGACATGACGTGTTTCCCGGGGGGCGCCATGTGCGGGTCGATCATCGACGGGATGATGACGTCCATGTACGGCCGGCGGGAGAACTCGCCGTACTTGGCGTCGTCGTAGGCGCGCTCCAGGTAGTCGATGCTCGGGCTGATGGAGATGGCACCGCGCAGGTGTGGTCCCACGCCGGGCAGGCAGGTGAAGTTGGGCAGCTCGTCGAGCGCCAGGTTCACTTTGCCCGAGGACCCGCGGAACTTGTACCGGTGGATATCGGCGAGGAAGTCGTCGGGTAGCGCCGCCTCGCCGACGAACTCCAGGAAGGTGCGGCGCGGATCGAGACTGGAGACGACGGTCCTGGCGCGCAGCTCGTCGCCGTTCTCGAGCACCACACCCAGCGCCCGCCCGCGTTTCAGCAGCACGCGCGTCACGGGCGCGTCGGTGCGGATCTCCGCGCCGAACCGGCGCGCGGCCCCGGCGATCGCTTCGCTGATGGCCCCGGTGCCGCCCTTGGCGAACCCCCAGGCCCGGAACGAGCCGTCGATCTCTCCCATGTAGTGATGCAGCAGCACGTAGGCCGTGCCCGGTGAGCGGGGGCCCAGGAAGGTCCCGATGATGCCGCTGGCCGATTTGGTCGCCTTGAGCACGTCGGTCTCGTACCACTCGTCCAGGTAATCGGCCGAGCTCATGGTCATCAGCTTGTAGAGCGCGTGGAGTTTCTGGGGGCCCAGGCTCCGGAAATGCCGGCCCAGCCGCAGCAGGCCGAGCAGGTCCCGCGGCGAGAGCGACGTCGGATCGGGCGGGATCATCCCGAGGATCGGTTTGACGGCCTGGGCCATGTAGTGCATCAGCCGCCCGAACTCGACCATCGCCTCCGCGTCCCGGGGAGAATGGCGGTAGATCTCGCGGCGCGTCTTGTCGGGGTCGCCCCAGGAGCTGAGGTAGTCGCCGTTGTCCATCGGCGTGATCGTGCTCTCGAGCGGCAGGATCTCGAGCCCGTGCCGGGGCAAGTCGAGGTCGCGGATGATCTCCGGCCGCAGCAGGCTGACGACGTAGGAGAACACGGAGAACTTGAATCCCGGATAGATCTCCTCGCTCACCGCAGCGCCGCCGACGCGATAGCGCCGCTCGAGGACGAGCACGCGCTTGCCGGCGCGCGCCAGATACGCCGCCGTGACGAGCCCGTTGTGGCCGCCGCCGATGATGATCGCGTCCCACGTCTGGGCCATCTCAGGCTCGCTTGCGTTCGGGATCGAAGAACGGCAATGCGCGGACTGTCGCCGCCGCGCGCTTGCGACGGTGCTCGACGGTGACCTCCATCTCCACGGCCGTTCCCGGCTCGGTATAGGCCGCTTCGAGATGGGCCAGCGCGATGTAGCGCTTGAGCAGGGGCGACCAGCAGCCGCTCGTCGCATAGCCCACTTGCAGGCCGCCGAGGTAGAGCGGGACGCTGGCGCGCCAGGCCGTGGTCGGGAGCTTGGGGGGCAGTCCGACCTCCGCGTAGAGTCGCTCGAGCGAGGGCCAATCCACCTCGATGCCCATGAACCGCCACGCCGGCCCGCGGGCCTGCTCCTTCCGGAGCGCGTCCTGGCCGTTGAACCGCTCCTTGTCGAGCGCGACGGTCCAGCCGAGCGACAGCTCGTAGGGGGTCGACGTCTGCGAGTCGATCAGGGCGTGCTGGGCCGAGATGTAGTCCACCTCGATGAGCAGGAGACCCGCTTCGTTCCGTGCCAGATCCAGGGCGAGCATCCCCGCCGGCGCGATGCCGTAGGCGTTGCCCACTTCGACGAGCGCATCCCACACGGCGCAGGCGTGCTCGGCGTCGATCCACACCTCGTAGCCCAGGTCGCCGGTGTACCCGGTGCGGGAGATCGTCACCGGGACGCCGCGGATCTTTCCGGTGGTGAGCCGGAAATACCGGAGTTCCGTGAGCGGCTGGCCGCTGGCCAGCTCGAGGATGGCGCGCGCGTTGGGCCCCTGGAGCGACAGCGCGGCGGTGCGCTCGGAGACGTCTTCGATGGCGACGTCGAGGCCGGTCGCGTTGAGATGCAGCCAGCGGAAGTTCGGGTCCGCGGCCGTCATGCGAAACGTCGACTCCTCGAGGCGGGAAATG
>DATICZ010000088.1:0-6218 GCA_035456525.1 Gemmatimonadales bacterium | reverse complement strand
TGGTCCTCCGCGGAGCAGTCCTTCGGATCGTGTCCCATGGCCACGCAGCCCACCACGATGTCGCGATCCGAGACCATGCCCTTGAAGCGCCGGTCCTTGGGATTGTCGATCACCGGCACGAAGGAGACGTTCCGGGAACGCATGAGAGCGGCGACTTCCGCCGAGGTCGCGCCGGCGGCGGCCACGAGGGGATCGGGGATCATCACGACAGCGGCTCGCATGAATCACTCCCTTCCTGTCTTGCAGTCCCGCACGACCGGACATTGTGCGCACCTCGGCTTCCTCGCGACACACACCGTCGCGCCCAATTCCATCAGTGCCTGGTTGAATTTCCAGGCGGTCTTGCCGTCTCTGGGCACGATGGATTCGGCTACCTGCCAGATGACCGGGAGCGGGGAGCGGGGAGCGGTCGAAGTCTTGCCGCGACGAAGTTCCCTGGCGGACCGTCTCCGACCGCTCCCCCCTCCCCGCTCCCCGAAGAACACCCTTCGGATGACTCGAGCGACGTTCGTATCCACCGCCGCTACCGGCTTCTCGTACGCGAAACACGCCACCGCGCCCGCCGTGTACCGCCCCACGCCGGGCAGCTTGATCAACTCCGCGGGGTCGTCCGGCACCTGGCCCCCGACACCTGACACCTCTTTCGCGAGCCGGTGCAGGTTCCGCGCCCGCGCGTAGTATCCCAGTCCCTGCCACGCTTCCCGCACCGCCGACCCCCGCGCCCGGGCGAGCGCCTCGATGCTCCCGAACCGGTCGAGGAAGCGCGGATAGTACTCCGTCACCCGGCTCACCTGGGTCTGCTGCAGCATGAACTCGCTCACCAGCACGCGGTATGGGTCACGCGTGCGGCGCCACGGCAGGTCCCGGCCGTGTCGTGCGAACCAGCGCAGCAGGCGGGTCCGGAAACGGCGGGCGAGCGCGGGGTCAGGCGTTGCGTGGTGCGTCGTGCGTGGTATTGCCCGCTCCTCCGTCGTGGGACGGCTACCGACGCCGGAATCGTAACCGCAACTTCAACGTGGACCGTCGAATACCACGCGCCACGCACCACGCACCAGTTTTCGGGGTGGGGGTAGACGTGGAGGGCCCGGGTCCCCAAGATACACCCACCATGAGAGCCCCGATCACCGCCCCGTTCGTCGCCGCGGTCCTCGCCGCACTGCCGCCGGTCGCGTTCGCCCAGACTCCCCTCCCCTCCGATTCGGCGGTCCGGGCGATCCTGACCGACCGCCTGCCCGGTCAGCGTGGCGGCGGCTTCGTGGTGGGACTGCTCGATGCCGACGGCGCGCGCCGCGTGGTGCAGGTCGGTGCTCCGGCCGACGGGGTATTCGAGATCGGCTCGATCACCAAGGTGTTCACCGCGGCCATCCTGGCCGACATGGTGGCGCGCGGCCAGGTACGGCTCGACGATCCCGTGGCGCGGCTGCTCCCCGCCGCGGTGAAGGTGCCGAGCCGCAACGGGCGCCAGATCACGCTGCTCGACCTCGCCACCCAGTCCTCGGGGCTGCCGCGCCTGCCCACGAACTTCGCCCCGCGGGACTCGGCCAATCCATACGCCGACTACGGCGACCGGCAGCTGTACGACTTCCTTTCGGCGTACGAGCTGACGCGCGATCCCGGGGCGACCTACGAATACTCCAATCTGGGGATGGGCCTCCTGGGACACGCCCTCGCGCGCAAGGCGGGGATGTCCTACGAGCGGCTCGTGACCCGGTGCGTGCTCGGGCCGCTCGGGATGACCGAGACGGCCATCACGCTGTCGCCCGCGCTGCGGGCGCGTCTCCTTCCGGGCCATGGCGACACCGGGCAGGTCGTGGCGAACTGGGATCTCACCGCGCTGGCGGGCGCCGGTGCGTTGCGCTCCACGATGCGCGACATGCTCACGTTCCTCGCCGCGAACGTCGACTCGAGCCGCGGACCCCTGGCGCGCCCGCTGCACGAGACGCACATCTCCCGCCACGCCGCCGGGAGCCCCACCATGACGATCGGGCTCGCCTGGCACATCCTGGCGCGCCCGGGGGGCGGCTCCATCGTGTGGCACAACGGCGGCACGGGGGGCTACCGCTCGTTCGCCGGGTTCGATCCAGCCCGGGGCGTCGGGGTGGTGCTGCTCACCAATTCGGTCGTCGGCGCGGACGACATCGGCTTTCATTTGCTCGACGCGTCGCTGCCGCTGCGCGCGCCGCCGAAACAGCGGACGGAGGTGGCGGTCGATTCGGGACTCCTCGCGCGCTACGTGGGGGAGTACGAGCTGGTGCCGGCGTTTCACATCGTCGTCACGCAGGAGGGCAAAGCGCTCTTCCTCCAGGCGACGGGGCAGTCCAAGGTCCCGATCTTCGCCGAGTCGGAGACGGGCTTCTTCCTGAAGGTGGTGGACGCGCAAATCACCTTCGTCCGTGATTCGACGGGGGCGGTGACGGGGTTGGTGCTGCACCAGAACGGCCGGGACACACCGGGACGGCGCCTGCCGTGAGACTTTCCGGCGTCGAGCGGGCCATCGACCTGCGGCGCTACGCGGGGCGGTGGACCCTGCACGCTGCCGGCCACGCCGGTCGGCTCTTCTACCTGATCATGGACATGGTCCGCGGGCTCCCGGAGTGGCGCACTTATGTGCCGCGGACCGCCGAGCAGGCCAACCTCATCGGCTACGGCAGCCTGTTCATCGTGATTCTGATTTCCGGCTTCGCGGGCGGCGTCACGGCGTTGCAGACCGGGTACCAGTTCACCGGGGCCTACCCGCTCTATATCGCGGGCGGCCTGATCGCGGAGACGGTGATCCTCGAGCTGGGGCCCGTGATGACGGGGCTGATCCTGGCCGGCCGCATCGGCGCGCGCTACGCCGCCGAGCTCGGCACGATGCGCGTCACCGAGCAGATCGACGCGCTGGAGAGCCTGGGCCGCTCGCCGGTGACGCACCTGCTCCTGCCGCGCTGCCTCGCGGGGATCTTGGTCATCCCGGCGCTGGTGATGATCTCCAATGCCACGGGCTTCCTCGTCGGTTGGTTCGCGGCCAAGCAGTCGCTCGGCATCACCAATGCCGAATTCACCTATGGGGCCCGCTATTTTTTCCGGACGTTCGACCTGTGGTATTCGGGCATCAAGGCGGTGTGTTTCGCGGTCGCGGTGACGTTGATCCCGTGCTACATCGGATTCAACACCAAGCAGGGTGCGGAAGGGGTGGGCCGCGCGACGACCCAGGCCGTCGTGGCGGCATCGGTCACGATCCTGCTGCTCGATGTCGTCCTCGCCCAGGTGCTGCTCGGCAAATGACCGAACCATGATAGAGCTCAAGCATGTGTCGAAGCGCTTCTTCGAGAACGTCGTGCTGGACGACGTGAGCCTCGAGGTGCGCCGCGGCGAGACGCTGGCGCTGCTCGGCCCCTCCGGCGTGGGCAAGAGCGTCCTGCTGAAGCACATCATCGGGCTGATCCGTCCCGACAGCGGGGACGTCATTGTGGACGGCCTCAACGTGGCGCACCTGGGCCGCAAGGAGCTGTCGGAGCTGCGCACCCGCATCGGCTACGTGTTCCAGAACGGCGCGCTGTTCGACTCGATGGATGTGTTCGAGAACATCCGCCTCGGCATCACCGACGAGACGTCGTATCGGGACCTGAAGTTCGCCCACCACCGGGTGCAGGAGTGCCTGAGGCTCGTCAACCTGCAGCCCGACGTCGCGAAGAAGATGCCGTCCGAGCTCTCGGGCGGGATGCGCAAGCGGGTGGGCATCGCGCGGGCCATCGCCGGGAAGCCGACCTATCTGCTGTACGATGAGCCGACCTCGGGCCTCGACCCGGTGAACTCCGACGTGATCGACGGACTGATCGAGCGGCTGCAGCAGGAGCTGGGCGTGACCAGCGTGGTGGTCTCGCACGACGTGCGCGGCTCCTTCAAGGTGGCCGACCGGATCGCGCTGTTGTGGCAGGCCAAGATCCGCGCCGTCGGCACGGCCGAGGAGATACTCGCCTCCCAAGACCCGGCGGTGCAGCAGTTCCTCGAGCGTGACCTCGAGATGACCCTGCTCCAGGGCGGAAAGAGCTGAATGGACCTCACCTACAAGCAGGAAGTCGGTGTCGGGGCCCTCGTGCTGGCCGGCCTCACGCTCTTCGTGGTCGGACTGTTCTGGTTCAGCGGACGGTCGATCCGCCACAAAGGGGTGTACGCCCACGTGGTGTTCACCAATGTGTCGGGCCTCAAGGAAGGCGACCCGGTGCTCGTTTCGGGCGTCAAAGTGGGACGAGTCTCCAAAGTGAGCCTCGAGCGGGTCGGGCGTGTCACCGTCACGCTCGAGCTCTCGGGGGATGAGCGTCCCCGGACCGATGCATCCGCCACCATCGCGTCGCTCGATTTCTTCGGGGCCAAGTTCGTGAACTACATCCCCGGCTCGAAGGACGAGTTTCTCCCCGCCACCAGCGTCATCGTGGGCACCAAATCCCAGGAGCTGACCGACATCGCGTCCGGGGTGGCCACCCGGGCCAACGAGCTGCTCGGCAACGCCACCGGCCTCGTCTCCGAACAGCTGGCCAACGACATCCACAACACTCTCATCGCCACGCAGCGCGGCATGGTGGCGCTGACCGAAGTCACGAAGGGACCGCTCGTCACCCAGAGCACCAACTCGCTCGCCGCCCTGGAGCGCGTCATGGCCCGGCTCGACACGCTGCTCGGCTCGGCCAACGTCAAGGGCACTGGGCTTCGCTTCGACACTCTGTCCATCAACCTGCAGCGCCTGACGGGGGAGCTGTCGCAATCCACCACCGCGCTCAACGATCTGCTGGGGAAGGTCAACCGCGGTGAAGGAACGCTCGGCAAGATGGCGACCGACACGCTGCTCTACGGCAACCTGAACCAGACGCTGGACGCGCTGACGAAACTGCTCACGGACCTGAGAGAGAGGCCGGGGCGGTATCTGACGGTAAAAGTCTTCTAAACGGAGCAGGGAGCACGGAGCAGTCTGCTCTGGTGGGAACCGGAGAACCGGCTCGAACCGTCACGTACTGCTCCGTGCTCCCTGCACCTCGCTCGGTCTCTATATTTGCCCCCCATGCTGACCCTGACTTTTCTTGGCACCTCCGCCGCGCGCCCGACCATCGAGCGCAACGTCTCTTCCCTGGCGCTCGTGCGCGAGGGGGAAACGCTGCTGTTCGACTGCGGCGAGGGGACCCAGCGCCAGATGATGCGCTACGGGGTGAGCTTCGCGCTGAACGACATCTTCTTCACTCATTTCCACGGCGATCATTTCCTGGGCGTGATCGGATTGATTCGCACGCTGGGACTGCAGGCGCGCGTGGAGCCACTGCGGTTGTGGGGGCCGCGAGGGGCGAAGCAGGTGCTCAAGAGCGCCATGATGCTCGGGGTCGAGCGGGTGCCCTACGAAGTGCAGATCGAAGAGGTGAAGCCCGGTGACGTGATCGGGGACGGGGGACGCGGGACGAGGGACGGGTACACCATTCGCGTCTTCGCGACGGAGCATGGGGGCGGGACGGTGGGGTACGCCCTGGTGGAGAACGAGCGCTACGGGCGCTTCGATCCCGACAAAGCGCGCGCACTGGGGATTCCCGAGGGACCGTTGTGGGGGAAACTGCAACGGGGTGAGAGCGTGGTGTTGGCCGATGGCCGACAGCTGATAGCTGATAGCGTCGTTGGTCCAAAGCGTCCCGGCCGCAAGGTCGTGCTCACGGGCGACACCCGGCCCTGTGCGTCGGTGGTCGATGCCGCGACGGGGGCGGATCTGCTGGTGCACGAAGCGACGTTCGGGGAGGAGGAGAAGGAGCGGTCCCGGGAGACGATGCACTCAACCGCGCGCGAGGCCGCGCAGGTCGCGCTGGCGGCGCAGGCGCGCAAGCTGGTGTTGAACCACCTCTCGGCGCGCTACTCCATCACGGCCGACGATCTGGTCAAGGAGGCGCGGGAGGTGTTCCGGGAGACGGTCGCCGCGAGAGATGGGATGACGGTGGACGTGCCCTTCGCGGAGTGACGGAGCAGGAAGAGATTGTCGGTGAGCTCCGGGGCGCGGCCCCGGGGTAGACCCACCTGGTTCAACGCGCCATCACCGTGCGCAGATTCTGCACCATCGTGCTCAATTTCGCCGGCACATTGCGGCTGGGGCGGAACTTCACCTTGAGCCACGCGAGCAGCGACGGGGGATTCCAGACCTGGGTCACGGTGAGCTTGGTGGAGGAGCCGGCGAATTCCAGGCGGAAGAAGGTGCGCCACTGGCGCCG
>DATICZ010000087.1:0-2986 GCA_035456525.1 Gemmatimonadales bacterium | reverse complement strand
CATCCCGTGCTGCGCGACGTGCTGGCCGAGACGTTCGGCGTGATGGTGTACCAGGAGGACGTCGTCAACGTGTGCGTGGCGCTCGCGGGGATGGACGTCGCGGAAGCCGACGGCGTGCGCAAGGCGCTGACCAAGAAACGGCCCATGAAGGAGCTGCGCGCCTACGAGGAGCAGTTCCGCGCGGGTGCGGCGGCGCGCGGCGTCGAGCCGAAGATCGTGGACGAGGTGTGGTCGATGATCCTCTCGTTCTCCGGCTACTCGTTCTGCAAGGGACACTCGGCGTCCTACATCCAGGTGGCGCTGCAGTCGGGTTATTTGCGGGCGCATCATCCGGCGGAGTTCATCGCCGGTGTGCTCTCGAACGAGGGCGGCTATTACGCGCCCTTCGCCTACATCGCCGAGGCGCGCCGCATGGGGCTCGAGATCCTGCCGCCCGACGTCAACGCGAGCGACGTGTCCTATATCGGCCGGTGGCGCACGCTGCGCGTCGGCCTGATGGCACTGAAGGGGTTGTCGGCCGCCGGGCTGGGGGCGCTGGTGGCGGAGCGACAGCTCGGCGGCCCCTATCGTTCGGTCAGCGACCTGCGGCAGCGCGCCGGGCTCGCCCCGGGCGATCTGCGCGTGCTGGTCCAGGCCGGTGCGTGTGACGGCATCGCGCAGGGGCGCACTCGACCCCAGCTCATGTGGCTCGTGGACGCGGGGGGTGCGCGAACCCCGGGGCGTGGCCCCGGGATCAACCCACCCGCACAGGTGGCGCTTGGGCTGGAGGAGACGCCGGCTACGGCGCTTCCACCACTCGCCGAGTACGACGCCGAGCGGCAGCTGCGGGATGAGTACGCGGTGCTCGGCTATCTCGCCTCGTGCCATCCCATGGACCTGGTCGCGAACACGGTGCGCGCCGTCCACGCGGTGCCGGCGACGGCGCTCGGGGAGCACGTGGGCAAGCTCGTCACCTGCGTCGGCATGCTCACGACGGGGAAGCCGGTGCACACGATCAAGGACGAGCCGATGGAGTTCGTGACGTTCGACGACGGCCACGGGCTCATCGAGGCGGTGATCTTCCCCGACGTGTATCGCAGAGTGGCGCCGCTGCTCTTCGGGACGGGGCCGTACGTGATGCGCGGGAACGTCGAGGAATCCTACGGCGCGGTGACGCTCACGGTCACCGCGCTCGACCGCCTGGATCGCTACGCGCGACGAACGGGGTTGCCGTGGCGTGACCTGGGCGGCGTCCCGTCGTGACGCGCCACTCAGAGCTTCTGCACGCGGAAGTTCAGCGTCCCGCTCACGTTCACCAGCGCGACGTGGATGCTCCATGCGCCCGCGACGCCCGCGGTGGTGGAGGGCGTTCCGCTGGCGACCAGGGCGCCGCTATAGACGGTCGCGCCGTTGGCGTCCTTGACGGTCAGTGTCGCAGTTCCCGCCGTCACCGCGCTCGAGTGATTCACAGTCGCTGCCGTGCTGCTGTTTTGCCACGAGTACTGCACCGTAGTCGTCACGTTCGTCAACGCCGTCGCCTGGAATTGGAAATTGTCTGCGACGTTGTTGATCTCGGGCTGGAACGGGGCCAGGGAATCGCTGCAGGCGAGCGCGATGGCGATCGCACCCGCGACTGGTAGAGTCTTCATGAATCGCTCCCTCCTCGGGAAGTGAGGGGCAAACTCGCACCGAGGTGCTGAAGAATCGCGATGTCGTGGATGAGTGTTTCTTGGCTCGACTTGAGTCACGCGGCCAGAGGACGCAGACTACCCCAATGAGCGACCCCGGGAAGGGCGTGTCCCGCCAGCGCCAGGCGGACCTGTTCGGAGAGGAGCCCCGCTCTGAGCCGAGTCCCGAGATCGCGGCGCTGGCGCGGCGCGTCCCCGACAACATCCGCTTTGGCACGTCCACCTGGACCTACGACGGCTGGGCCGGGGACGTCTATCACCGTGCGTACAAGGGCGCGCAGCCGGCCCGCCGGCTCGAGGAGTATGCGCGCTACCCGTTGTTTCGCACGGTGGGCATCGACAGCGCGTTCTACGACCCGCCGACCGAGCAAACGTTGACGGCGTACGCGAAAGCACTGCCGCCGGGATACCCGTGCGTGAGCAAGGTGTGGGACCGGATCACTGCCCGCCGCTTCAACCAGGACCGCCGCTGGGGTAATCTCGCCGGGCTCAGGAACCCCGACTTCCTGAATGCGCAGCTCTTCAAGGACGCGGTGTTGCTCCCCTACGCCCGGGCGTTCCAGGATCACGCCGGGTGCTTCGTGTTCGAGTTCCAGGCGATGCGCGGCAAAGATCTGCCCGACATCGCCGACTGGGCGGACGAGCTGAACAGGTTCCTCGAGCAGGTGCCGCGGGATTTCCGTTACGGCGTCGAGTTGCGCAACCCGGAGCTGCTGCACGACCTGCACGGGACGGTGCTGCAGCGGCACGGCGTGGCGCACGTGTTCAATTCGTGGACCGAGATGCCGTCGATCGGCGCGCAGCTCGATCTGCCCTGGACGTTTCCGGCCAGCTTCACGGTCGCGCGGGCGCTGCTCAAGCCGGGGCGGAAATACGAAGACGCGGTACGGCTGTTTCAGCCCTACGAGCGCATCCGGGAGCCGCAGCCCGATTTGCGCCGGGATCTGATGCGGCTCATGGCGGACGCGGTGCGGCGGAGGATCGAGGCCTTGATCGTGGTGAACAACCGGGCGGAAGGGAACGCGCCGGGGACGATTCGGGCGCTGGCCGATGCGTACCGCGGAATTTGAGCGCAAGAACCGGAGGGCGCAGGGCGCTCGCCGCCGATAGACTGACGGTCGTGAACGCTCTCGTGACGCAGAACCGGGCCGACCGACTCGATTGGGCGGCGCGGTCCACTCATCTCGACGAACACGGCTGGGCGATGGTCGAGGGGATCCTCGACGCCGACGAGTGCCGGGCCATCGCCTCGCTGTACGACGACGACGGTCCCTTCCGGAGCCACGTGGTCATGGCACGTCACGGCTTCGGGAGGGGCG
>DATICZ010000086.1:0-19748 GCA_035456525.1 Gemmatimonadales bacterium | reverse complement strand
GAATGCCGAGCTGCGACATCGGCACGAAGCCTTCGATGTCGTTCCCGATGTCCACGACCACGCCCTTGTCCATCAGGCGCAGCACGCGGCCGCGCAGCTCGGTGCCCACCGGATAGGTCTCGCCGATCCGCAGCCAGGGATCGTCCTGCGCCTGCTTCAGGCCGAGCGAAATGCGCTTGTTCTCGGCGTCGACGTTCAGAATGAGCACGTCGACCTCGTCGCCCTTCTTCACAACCTCGGACGGATGCTGCACCCGCTTGGTCCAGGACATGTCGGAGATGTGGATCAGGCCGTCGATGCCGGGCTCGATTTCCACGAAGGCGCCGAACGAGGTGAGGTTGCGCACCTTCCCCTTGAGGCGCGTCCCGACCGGGTACTTCTGCGGCAGCGCCATCCACGGATCCTGCTCGGTCTGCTTCATCCCGAGCGAGATCTTCTCGTCCCCTTCGTCCACCTTGAGCACCACCGCTTCGATGGTCTCGCCGATCGACACGATCTTCGAGGGGTGCCGGACGTTGCGCGTCCAGCTCATCTCGGAGATGTGCACCAGGCCTTCGATCCCCGGCTCGAGCTCCACGAACGCGCCGTAGTTGGTGATCGACACCACCTTGCCCTGGACGCGCGTGCCGACCGGATACTTCGCGGCCACGTCCTTCCAGGGATGCTCCTGGAGCTGCTTCAGGCCGAGCGAGATGCGCTCGCGCTCCCAGTCGATGTCCAGGATCTTGACCTGGAGCTCCTGCCCCAGGCGCACCATCTCGCTCGGGTGGGACACGCGACCGTAGCTCATGTCGGTGATGTGGAGCAGCCCATCCACGCCGCCCAGGTCGATGAACGCGCCGAAGTCGGTGATGTTCTTCACGACGCCGGTGCGCACCTGACCCACCTGCAGCTCCTTCATCAGGACTTCGCGCTTGGTCTTGCGCTCGGCCTCGAGCAGCACGCGGCGCGACACGACGATGTTGCGGCGCCGCTTGTTGAGCTTGATGATCTTGAATTCGTAACTCTGGCCGAGCAGCTCGTCGATGTTCGGCACGCGACGCAGCGCGATCTGGCTGCCCGGGAGGAACGCGTCCACCCCCATCAGGTCCACCACCACACCGCCCTTGATCTTCTTGACCAGGGCGCCGGTCACCGGCTCGTCCTTCTCGAACGCCTCGCGGATCCGCTCCCACACGCGCATGAAGTCGGCTTTCTTCTTCGAAAGCACGACCGCGCCCTCTTGGTCCTCGAGGTGCTCGAGGTAGACCTCCACCTCGTCGCCTTCTTTGAGGCTCTTGGGATCCTTGAACTCGTCGATCGGTACGGCGCCCTCGGACTTGAAGCCGACGTCGAGAATGACGGCGGCATCCGTTACGCGGAGCACCTTCGACTTGACGATCTCCCCTTCCTCGATGTTGGAGAGTGTACCCTCGTACATCTCCGACATGCCCGCGATCTCCTCCGGCGAGTACTGCTCGTCCATGCCGGGGAGAATCCGAATCGGGGAATGGGGGCGCTTCTTGGGAGGTGGTTCGGGAGCGGAATCTGCGACGTCCGGAGCTTCAGCCAGCATTCGGTTACCGGTTTGGTAGTGGGTTTGACGCACAGGCCCCGGAGCTTCGTTCCGGGGCCGTGAACACGGGGAAGCTTACCCAGGGAAGCGCTCGTGCGCCAGCATGACGACCCGCGCGACCTGCTCGTCCAGCGACAGCGTGGTGGAATCGAGCAGGACGGCGTCGCTCGCCGGTCGCAACGGCGCCACGGGACGGCTCGCATCCACCCGGTCCCGGGCCGCCAGCGCTTCGCTCTCGCGCGCCACCCGCTCCTCGTCCGCGCCGACGCCCCGCTGGCTCAGGCGGCGCCGCGCCCGCTCCTCGGGAGCCGCGGTCAGGAAGATCTTGAGCGGGGCCTCCGGAAACACCACGGTGCCGATGTCCCGGCCGTCCACGACCACACCCTGCGGGTGCTCCGCCACCGCCTGGCGCTGCCGCGCGTTCACCCACTCCCGCACAGCGGGAATCGCGGCCACTTCCGAGACGTGCGCCGTCACGCGCTCGGAGCGGATCTCCACCTCCACGTCCACGCCGGCCACTTCGGGCCGGTAGACGTTGTCCGCCAGGACGAGCCGCACGGGTAGTTCTTCGGCGAGCGCCAGAATCCGCTG
Source organism: Gemmatimonadales bacterium (assembly GCA_035456525.1). Lineage (GTDB taxonomy): Bacteria > Gemmatimonadota > Gemmatimonadetes > Gemmatimonadales > GWC2-71-9 > DASTHG01. The sequence continues at coordinate 17,602 of DATICZ010000086.1, read as the reverse complement.
CGCGGGCCACCCTTCCCCCTTCCCCCTTCCCTCTTCCCCCAGCCAGTCGAGTGTCGCCAGCGTCAGCGCCCGATAGAGCGCTCCCGAGTCGAGCTGCGCCCACCCCAGCCGCCGGGCGACCAGCGCCGCCGTCGACGATTTTCCCGAAGCTGCCGGGCCATCGATCGCAATCACTCTGGGTGTCACTCGTCCCTCGGGTGTCACTCGTCCCTCGTCCCGCGTCCCCCGTCCCCTATTTTTCTGAGATCGGTGAAAAACCGCGGGTAGCTGATAGCGACGGAGCCGCGCTCCGAGAGGCGCACATCCGCTCCCGGCAGCGTACCCAGAACCGCGAACGCCATCGCCAGCCGGTGATCACGGGCCGTATCCACCCGCCCGCGCGGCGGATGCGTCGCGCCTCGCACGCACAAATCGTTGCCGCGCACTTCGGCGTCGACGCCGACCGCACGCAGGTTCGCGGCGACGAGCTCGAGGCGGTTGCTTTCCTTCACGCGCAGCTCACCGACCTCCCGGAACGTCGTCTCCCCCGTCGCGCGACTCGCCAGGACCGCCAGCACCGGCACCTCGTCGACCAGTGAGGGGATCTCCGCCGCGCCCACTTCGGTGCCGCGCAGTGCCGCCGGCCGTACCAGCAGGTCCGCGACCGGCTCGCCGCCTTCTCCTCCGAGGTTCACCCGTTCGACGTGCGCGCCCATCCGCTCGAGGACAGCCAGGAAGCCCGTGCGCGTGGGATTCACACCGACGTGCTCGACGAGCAGCTCCCCACCCTCGGCCAAGACCGCCGCCGCGACCAGGAATGCCGCGGAAGAAAGGTCGCCGGGAATGCCGAGCTCGAACCACGGTACGGCGGCAGCCGACGGCCGATAGCTGATGGCACCGGCAGTCTCGTGCAACTCCAGCCCCAGGTGCACGAACAACCGCTCCGTATGATCCCGCGAGCGCCACGGCTCGGTGATCGTCACGGGGACGCGCCCCGCCAGCGCGGCGAAGAGGATCGCGCTCTTCACCTGCGCACTGGCCACGGGTGACGCGTAGTTGATGCCGTGCAGCCGGCCGCCCCGCACCCTGAGCGGCAGCGCGTCGGCATCGGCGGGGACGAAGCCGGCCCCCATCTGGCGCAGCGGCTCGATCACGCGTCGCATCGGGCGGCGACGCAATGATGCGTCCCCTGTCAGCCGTGCCCGGATCGGGTGACCCGCGATCGCGCCGAGCCCGAGCCGGGCTGTCGTTCCCGAATTGCCGCAGTCGAGCACCGCGCGCGGAGAACGAAACCGGACGCCGCGCACGTGCACCGCCGCCCTCTCCCGCAGCGGCGACAGCTCCGCGCCGAGCTGCCGCAGGATGCGGGCGGAGCTCTTCACGTCCGCTCCGTCGAGCAGGCCGGTCAGGGTGCTCGTGCCGCGCGCCATGGCGGCGAGGATGAGCGCCCGGTGCGAGATGCTCTTGTCGCCGGGAACGCGAACGGTGCCGTGAATTCTCATCTGTGCCGCCGCTAAAGGTAAACGAAGAAAACGAAGGGCGGCCCCTAACGAGGCCGCCCCGACCCACCCCAGACTCCGGAACCCCCTAGGGCCGGATGTTGAATCTCACCGATATCACGTGCGGAATGACGATGCTATCCGACCGTTGCTCGACCAGCTCGGCGTTCGTCACCAGTCTGTACCCGCCGGTCTTGGTGAGGCCGAGATTCGTGTAGGTCACCGTGCCGTTCTCGCCCGTCACCAGGGTCGAATCACCACGCATCTCGGCCGGCGTGCCGTTGTTGTCGATCGGCAGTACCGTGACCCGGACGCCCCCTACCGGGAAGCCCTTCCAGGTCGCGAGCACCGTCACGGGGGAAATCGTCTGATTCCCCGAGCAACCCGCGCCGGCGTCCGCCGTGCACACCCGGGCGTCGTGGGGCTGCTGGGTGAAGCTGAGGAAGACGCTGTCCACCTGGTCTGGGCCGTAGTCCGTATGGATCCCGCCAGTCGAGCCGGCCAGGCCGCCGGGGTTCAGCAGGACCCCCGCATGCAACGGCGCCGGAACGAAGAGATCGGCTCCGATTCGGAACAGGCCGGCCGCCAGCTGCCCCAGCGGCGACAACGTGCCAGCCAGGTGCTCGGTGCAGTTGCTGCCGGGAACGAGGAACGTGGCGTCCTGGAACGGCAGGAACGCGGCGTTGCCCTGATCTTGCCCCCGCACCATCGCCTTCTTGTCGCCGAAATCGTTGTGGTCCGGGTCGACGCAAAGCGCCACGATCACAGACGGGACGAATACCGTGTTACGCGGGACGTCGCGCCAGTTGTAGAAGGTGTTCGGGTCGACCAGCGGCTGCGCCGCTGACGGCCTGCCGTAGAGCAAGACCCGCATCGGCGGAGGGTTCGTGTCCAGGATGTCCGGCCATGACTTGCCGGGCGGCGGAGCAACCGCCGAGTAATTGTCTAGGCGGGCACTGACCGGGCCGGAGTCGTCCAGCGCTTTTCCGCGGACCGCGAACGCTCCATTCTCCGTCGCGTCGAGGGCAACCGTGAAGTCCTCGGGACCCGGGACGGCCGCGGAGTAACTCGCCGGCCATTCGGCCGCCGTGCTGAACATGCACTTGATAATCTCGTTGACGAACGCCGACCCCGTCACCTCGTCGGTGTTGGCCGCTACGTTCTTCGACACATGCACGAGTACGTCGAAGCCGAGATCCCGTGTCGTTTGCGTACCCGCGCCGGCGGACTTCATGTCGCCAATCAGACTGCGCACGACCCTGCTGGTATCGTTGTTGGTGAAGTAGCTGCCCGCGAGCTGGCTGGCGGTCGTGAACGTGCATTTGGTGCTGAACGTGCTGCCTCCCCGCGCGGCGAAGACCGGTGCGAGCGGAGCTTCCGATTGTGCCGTCCGGTCCTGCTGATCGCCGCACGCCACCGCCAGCGCGGCTACGACAATGCCGATACCTCCAACGTGAAAACGCATCCGTGTCCTTCCTGTGCGTTCGACCGCACACCAGGTGACCGACGGTACCGCGAAATCGTGATTCAAGATATGAAGAAATCCGGAACGGAGTATGAACGCCGTCTGCATGCTCCGCGCCAGGCTGCGGTCAGCGCACTTGCTTTTCTCGGGTGCATCATTCCCGCAGCGCGTGCGCCACAATGCGGCGCTCGGACGACACCTACGGCGAGCCGACGAGCCGCTTGAACCGCGGATCCTCGTGCACCCCCCGCCACCACCACGTTTGATCGTTGGCGAGGGTCACCCGATCCTGGGGATTCGTGGCGAGGTACTGTTCCAGGAGGCGCAGCGACTCCTCGCGATCGCCGAGCCGGTTGCGCAGCATGGCCTCGAAATAGACCAGCTCCCGATTGGGGTCGATCGTCGCATCGGCGCGGGAACGGCGCGCCACGCGATCGGCGCTGTCCTTCAACCCCGCATTCGCCAGCGCCATCGCCACGAAGATCTGGTTCCGGCGCCGCCGGAAATCGCGCGCGTTGGGTGGCCAGAGGGCGACATCCTCCTCGAGGACCCTCCAAGCCCGTGCGACGTCCACCGGCTGACCGGGCAGTGCCATGAGCTCGAACTGGCACTCGGTGAAATAGGGGTCCTTGGGAAAGCGCCGGCCCCCTTCCTGGCACCACCGCTCGGCGCCGGCTCCGTCTTCCAGATCGAGGGAGGTCGAAAACAGCCGGTACAACACCTCGTTCGCATCGGTCAGGTAGGGATCGACCTCGTACGCCTTCAGCGCTGCCAGCTTGCCGGCCGCCGGATCCCCCTTCCGCGCCTCCAGATGGCTCAGCAGAGACCAGGCGGCCGCGCTGTTCGGATTCGTCGAATCACCACCCGCGCGCAGATCTGCCTCGGCCGAGTCGAGAAGCTGGTGCGTCGTGAGCGGGTAGGGATCGAGTCCCAGCAGCCAGCGGATGTAGCGCAGGGTCCCCCGTAGGCGGAGCGCCTCCGGATCTCCCGAGCGAATCTTGAGCGCCTGATCCGCGAACTCCAGCCCCCGGTGCGTCCAATTCGACGCCGGCCCCTTATCCCAACCGGCGATCTTGCGCTGCTCATAGACGACCCAGCCGCGGTTGACCACCGGCACGACCCACTTGCGATCCAGCACCGCTGCCCGCGCCAGCTGCGAATCGGCTCGTGCAACCGCCCGCGTTGCGCCGGCCGTATCCCCCACCGCCAGCAGCGAGTCCACGCCGCTTCTGTCCGCCTCGGCCCGCTGCACCAGCTCCCACGCCGTGGCACTGCTGGTGCCGGCCTTCGTTTCGAGCTGCTGCACGACTTGGCCGAGGCGGCGGCGCAGGAACTCCGATACCTGCTTGGTCATGGCGTCCTGCAGACCGAATACGTCCTCGCGCTCCCGCTCCAGTGGTCCACTGCTCTGCACGCTCCCATCAGCGGTATTGATCATGTCGACCGTCACGCGCAGCCGGTCTCCGGATTCGGCGACCGTTCCCTGCACCAAGGTGCCGACCCTCAGCGCGCGGGCCACACTGTCGGGGGACACGCTCTCCTTCTTGTACGGCGCGACGCCGTACCGCGACACCACATTCAGCGAGCCCACCTGGCCGAGCTCGTAGATCAGAGCCTCGGTGAGTCCATCGGCGAGGTATCCGAGCTTCTGCCCGGGGCTGCGGTCCTCGAAATACAGGACCGCGATGTGACGAGGATCAGGGCCGCTCGCGGCGTTTCCTCCCCGTCGCCACAGGCCTCGAGTGAGCCAGGCGCCGATCAGCAGCACCAGCACCGGCACGCCCCACCGCAGCACCCCTCGCCATCCGGGCACGGGCACCTGCAGCGTCACCGACGGACGAGACACTCCAGGAACACCGACGGTGCTTTGCCGCCGCATCGCCGCCGTAACCCGCGAGGGCGCCCCGAGCGCCTCGGCGAACATGATCACCGTCGGGAAGCGGTCCGCCGGGACTTTCTCGAGCGCCCGCAGCAGCGCCATCTCCATCGTCTCGGGGATGGAAACCCGGATGATCGACGGCGGCGACACGCTCGCCATGGAATGGCGCGCGATGATCGACTGGACGTTCGGCCCGGTGAACGGGGGTTCGCCTACCAGCATCTCGTACACGACGCACGCGAGGCTGTACTGGTCGCTGCGCCCGTCGACGTCGCTCCCGGTTCCCTGCTCGGGACTCATGTACAGCGGCGTCCCGATCACCGTGCCGGTCTGCGTGAGCTGCTGCTGCTCCACCGCCGAGGCGGCTCGGGCGATGCCGAAATCCGCCACCACCGCGGTCCCCCCCGACAGCATGATGTTCTCGGGTTTGATATCGCGGTGCACGAAATCGCGGCTGTGCGCATAGCCCAGCGCGCTCGCCACCTCGGATGTGATCTTGACGACGTCTTCCTGCGGCAGCTGCTTTTCGCGGTTCAGGCGATCCCGCAGCGATTCTCCCTCCACGTATGGCATGACATAGTAGAGGTAACCGGCGGCCTCGCCGGAATCGTAGAGCGGCAGGATGTGGGGATGCTGCAGCTGGGCCGCAATCTCGATCTCGCGCTGGAACCGCTCGGGCCCGATCGCCGCAGCGATCTCGGGCTTGAGCACCTTGATCGCCACCTTGCGACGGTGCTTCAGGTCCTGCGCCAGGAACACCGTCGCCATGCCGCCGTGCCCCAACTCCCGCTCCAGGGCATAGCGGTCGGCAAGTGCGTCACGCAGGGTGTCGAGCAGTTCTGCCAAAGATGCCTTCGAGAGGGGCGGAGAGGGTCAGCGGAAGATAGACCACTTCATGGATCGTCGCCACGGGCGACCCATCAGCGACCGACGGGGACAGCCGTGATACGGCGTCAGGACGCGCCGGCGCGCGCGGAGGTGCGCGGCGCGCGCGGCGGCGTCGGCGGAACGGGACTCTTGGGCGCCGCCGGAATCGGCTGCACGGCCTGGCTCGCCTTTCGCAGCAGGACGTCGCCGGCCACCGTGGTGATGTGAATCCTCCGGCCGCCCTTGCCGAGAGTGCCCGTGAGATCGTGCGACGCGAATTTTCCCGCGATGGTGAGCGGGTAATCGCTGGTGATGTCGCCCGTGACCGTGTGACCGTCCAGCACCGCGTCGACCTGGTCCGGCAGGTCGAGCGTCGCATCGCCGTGCACCGTGGTGATATTGACGTCGCCCGGCTCGGCGAACCCGCGAATCGTCGCCTGCGCGTCCCCGTTGACGGTCACTGCGCGCACCGGGCCGCCGGAGGTCTCGACGGTGACGTCGCCATTGACCGTGCCCACGCCGATGGGCGCCGAGGCGCCGCGCACCTCGACGTCGCCGTTGATCGTCGACGCGTCCACCTTCACCCCGCGCGGCAGCCGGACAGTGAAGACGACCGCCACATCGTTGCCCCGCAGCTTGGGCTCGGACGTGTAGCTCCCGTCGGGACCGCACGCCGTGTCGCTGCTCGTGCCGGGCCACACGGCGCACACGGTGATTCCCCTGTCGGATTCCGCAGTGACGATCCGGACCGAATCGGCCGCGGAGTGGCGGAAAGTCCGCTCCGCCCGGATCTCCACGCTACCCGCTTCCGCCGGCTCGATGGTGATCGAGCCGTTGACGTTCCGCACCCACAGGGTTCGCTGCGACGCGAGCGGAGTGACGTAGGTCCACGGCTCGGCCCGCTGGCGATCCGAGGCGAAGAAGTCAGTGTCGAACGCGCGCTCCAGCCCGTTCAGTTGAGCGCGTCCCCGGTGTGCCAGCGAGCGCACGAACAGCCCGCCAACCAGCACCACGCCGAAGATCAGGGCGCCGCGCAGGATGTCGCTGCGCCACCGCATCCAGAATTCCCGGCCATCCATAACGAATCCCCCCGTGGGGTGTGGCTCACAAACCGCCGACCCTACGGGGGGAAGGTACCACCGGTTTCGCCGTGGTGCCGCCAGCCGGTCAGCTGCCTCGAGCCGGGCAGTCGCGCGCGGCGTGTGCCCGTGCCTGCTCGGGCACGTCCGCCACGACGACGATGGGGGCGAGCGTCCCGCCGTACCATACGCGATCGGCAGCCGGTGCGGCCGCTGCCGCGACGGCCGGCGCCGCGGTGGGTGCGCTTCGCATGTGAGCCGTCCGGTCCGCCGCGATCGTGCGGCCTCCCAATGCCACCACGCCTAGGCTGCCGACGGCTCCGAGCGATAAAGCCAGGAAACGCATACACCCTCCTTACTCCTGAGACGCGCCACGTCCGACGGCGTGGTCACCTGGTTGTGACGCTCAAACGCCACAGAAAGTTGCAGCGCTCGTGTCCGGGCCCCGTCATGCATTAGTTTTTCATTCGTGCCGACCGTGTCGCGCTTCCGTGATCTCCTCACCCAGCTGATCCTGCGGGACCTCAAGTCCCGCTACAAGCAGACGTTTTTCGGTGCGCTGTGGGTGTTCGGCCGTCCCCTGGTGGAGCTGGGCGTGTATGTGCTGGTATTCGGCGCGTTCCTCCGTGCACCGTCGGACGGCGTTCCCTATCCGCTCTTCGCCTTCTCCGGCGTGGTCCTGTGGAGCTTCGTCTCCGGAGCGGTCTCCCGCGGGGCGCGCGCGGTGCAGAGTGAACGGGGACTGGTGGCCCATGCGCCGTTTCCGAAAGCAACGTTGCCGCTCGCGGCGATCGCGGGCGCCCTGATCGATTCCGCCCTGGCGGCGGTGATGCTCGGGGTCCTGATGGTGGCGCAACACGTGACGCCGGCGCCGGAGGCCTGGCTGCTGTTGCCCGTGCTGCTCATCCTCATGGCGATCGTGACGGGCCTGTCGCTGATCGGCTCGGCGCTCAACGTGTTCTACCGCGACGTCGGGCATCTGGTGGACATGGGGATGCGCGTGTGGCTGCTGCTGACGCCGGTCGCCTATGCCTCCTCGGTCGTCCCGGATCGCTTCAAGGCGCTGTACGATCTCAACCCCCTGGTGTCGGTGTTCAACGTCTCGCGCGCCGCCCTCCTGGGGACCGGTGATTTCCATCCCCTGTCGCTGTGGTATCCGATGACGGTGGGGGTCGTCCTCCTCGCGGTCGGCGCGTGGGTGTTCCGCGCGACCGAGCCGTACTTCGCCGAATCGGTCTAGCCCATGGCCATCACCGTCTCGGGCGTCTGGAAGCGGTACCGATTGCGGAGCAGGTCGCTCAAGGAAATGGTGACGAACCTGTTACCGCGTCCTCGTTCGGCGCGTCCGCCCCGTCCCAAATCCATGTGGGCGCTCGAGGATGTGTCGTTCGACGTCCGGCCCAGCTCGACCTTCGCCCTCGTCGGCCCCAACGGGTCGGGCAAGTCCACAGTGCTGAAGCTGATCGCGGGCATGATGAATCCGACCCGGGGCTCGATCCGGGTCACTGGACGGTTGTCGCTGCTCAGTTTCCTCGGGGGCTCCTTCCACGGCGACCTCACGGGCCGCGAGAACCTCTTCCTGGAGGGAGCGCTGCTCGGATTGTCCCGCCGCGAGCTGAAGGCCAAGCTCGACGCGATCTTCGCCTTCGCGGACCTGGAACAGTTCATCGACGTGCCGGTCAAGTTCTACTCATCCGGCATGGCATTGCGGCTGGGGTTCGCCATCGCCTCGCACCTCGAGCCCGAAATCCTGCTCATCGACGAGGCCTTCGCGGTGGGCGATACCGCGTTCCGCGATCGCTGTCTCGGGCGGATGCTCGCCTTCAAGGCCGCCGGGACGACCATGGTCCTCGTCTCGCACGAGCGATACCTGGTCGAGCAGCTGTGTGATACCGCGCTGCTGCTGGATCACGGACGCGTCGTCGCGGCCGGCCGGCCCGAGGAGGCGTTCGCCGCCTACGAACGGGTCATCGAGGCCGACGAAGGGAGCGACGCCGACGAACGGGAGGGCGAACCGGCCCGGGCGCCCCTCGACATCGAGTCAGTGGAAGTCCTGGGCGGCGATGGCGGGCGGAGCGCCGAGCCCCTGTTCCACACCGACGCGACCCTCACCTTCCGGATCCACCTCCGGGCCCGCCGCGACATCGCGGGGGCTTCCGTGGGCGTCCAGATCGCACGGGAATGGCATGTGCTGCACGGAACGCGCTGCAATCGCCAGGGCATCGAGATCACGGCGCGCGCCGGCGAGCGCATGACGCTGGAGCTCGAATACCGGCCGCTCGCACTCGCGAGCGGCTCTTATGCACTGCACGTGCTGATCTACGAACACCGACTCGCAGTGGAGCCCGTCGTGGTCTGGAAACGCGCCGCCCGATTCCGGGTGACGCTGCCGGAGAAGGAGGGTGTGGGACTGATCCGGCTCGCCCACGAGTGGCGTCTTTCTCCGAACGGCCGGAGCACCTAGCTCAGAGTACCAGGCGCGCGCGCTCGCTGCTCCACCAGAGCAGCAGCTTATTCCAGGCCGCCGGCACGGGGACCCGACGCAGGACGGCAAGGCGGAGCTCGAGCGCCCGCGGCAGATCGAAGGCCCCGAGTCGCCGCTCGAGCTCCGGCGGCGCCGTGACGCCCGCGAGGTCAGCGGCCGCCCGGAGCCAGGACGCCGCGGCTGCGGTGTCCACGATCTCCTTCGCATCCAGTCGGCGGATGATTTCCCGCCAGTCCAGCGGCGTGCCGCTCGCCCAAATGACGGCGCTGTCGAGCAAGCGCCCCAGGATGAACGCGACATCCGGAATGCGAAGCGCGTGCGCAGTGCCATTCCAGAACAGCTCGGTGACCGACGGGACGTTGAAGCGCCGGCCGCCCCGCACCACCTCGGTGGCTCCCGTGTGCAGCCGTCGCCACGATTCCGCGGCCGGGATGCTCTGGGCGTGCGTCGTGTGAATCTCCACGCCGACGCGCCGCTCGCACATCAACGCGGGCAGGTGATGGTGCTCGGGCCGCGGCGGCTTGGTCAACCGGGTGCGCTCGTAGCCGAGTCGGCGTAACTCGTGCCAGACCTCCCATGCCCGCTCGGCCGGGACGATGAGGTCGACGTCGTGGGTGCTGCGGGCATCGGCCAGCGGAAAGCGGTCCGCCAGGAGCCTCCGGGCGACGCCTTTCATGAAGACCGCGGGTACTTCGATCCGCCGGAGCACCTCGGCTAAAGCGTCCGTCTCGGCGTCGATCAGCAGGTTCCGGGCGGTGTCGTCGGTCGCTTGCGAGGCGAGCCAATCAACGAGCTCGCGATCCAACTGCTCCAGCGCTCCAACCTGTCGCAGCCGGCGGTACGCCCAGATCGCACACCCTTCGAGGGCGACAAGGCGCGGGAGACCACGGACGTCGGCGTCGGCCCATGCCGTCGCCAGACCTTCGGACGGCGGCGCACCATGAAACCGGAGCGTATCGAACAGCAGACGTCCGGTGGTCACGAACGCGCCGCGGCCGCTCGTGTCTCGGGGAACCGTGCGATGACCGTGTGCCGCCCCGCGTGCTCCGGCCGGCCTTCGAGGTACGGTGCGCCTTCGCGCACCAGCCAGGCGTGTGCCGCCACCGAAGACGGCTCCTCGGTGCGCACCCCGATGCACAGCTCCACGGGGCGCCCCGCCCGCCGCAACAGGTGATACAACACCGCCGATCGCTTGAGGCAGGTGCGGCGCCACGGTCCGGCGAGATGACGGAGCAGCCGATCCACCCAGCGAGCCAGCGTCGCGTCGTCGAGGCCGGGCTCCACCCTCCCGGGAGCGCTCCCGCCCAGCCAGGTCGCGAGCCGCGCAAACGAGACGAAATACAAGAGCGGCGGCACGATCAGCACCGCCGCCGCCGCCCGCAGACGCCAGCCCAATGGAAGACCTCCACTCACCCGCCGGCCTCCGGCGCGAGCAGGTCGGCGGTACGGCACGTTTCCAGGAATTGCAGGACGCTCTCCTCAGCCTGCTCCGGCGTCACTTCATACCGCTCGAGCAGCACCTCCACGAGCCGGGCCACGGTGCATGGCGACTCCAGCGCCTGGAGCAGCGCCAATCCGCTCTCGCTCACGGAGAAGTAGCGTCGGGTCCCGAGGTGCAGTACGACCCCGTCTCCCTCCACATCGGCGAGGCGCAAATCCGGATGACGCAGGTAGCGTTCGCTCATGTCACCAGTTCGATCAAGCGGTTCGGCCGGGCAAACAGGTCGCGGCCCAGCGTGACGCGATAACAGCGCGCCTGTCCGGCGAGCTGCGTCAGCACATCCAGGTGAGCCTGGGCCAGATCCGGCTCCAACATCACCCACGCCGACCAGCGCACCAGCTCGGCGAGCGCCTCGGCGCGGGCGATCGGCTGCACCTTCGTCCGCGTTCTTCCGACGGTCGGGAAAATAACGATGTCCGGCGAAACGAGGGGGGTCCAGACGCCGCCCAAGTCCTCCGGCCAGAAGCCGATCTTGCCGCGATCGGGGAGCACGATACCGCCGGCCTGCGCCAAGAGACGCCGCCCGCCCTCGCGCAACGCGATCGGCGCGTGCGTGGTGTGCACCACAATGCGGTCCGCGCGGCGCGCGAGAAACGCGGCGTCGTCGGTCCCGACCCGCCAGCCGGATGCCGCCAACAGGGCGGCCGTCGTCGACTTGCCGGCATTCGCGTTCCCGCTCACAAGCCAGCCTTGGCCGCCCGGATCGACAGCGGTCGCCGCGTGGAGGTGATACCAGGCCACCCGGCGCAACAGCAGAACGACGACGGCGAATAGGAACGTCCGCGTGCAGCGATCGAGCCGGGCGACCGCGCCCCGCGACAGGCGAACGGACGCCACCGTCGCCCCGGCGGGCAGATCGGCGATCGCGGGGGCATGGTCCCAGACTACCCGAAGCCCCCGCCCCTCCGGTCCCAGACCAAATCGCAGCTCCGGTTGCTCGAAGATGGTCTCGCCGAGCTGCTCAGGCTCTCGCTCGGAGACATCCACGTCCAAGAATAGTCGCGATTCCACGGAGAGCCGCAGACCAGCCACCCACGCCTCGAGGGCCACGCGGACGGCGGGATCCGGACATCGCACCATGATCCCCGAAGCGGCGGTCATGACAGAAAGAAAGGGTCACAGACGCGATGCGCGCCAGGCCGCTGGAGTGCGACCTGGCGCGCTCGACACCCTCTGCAGTCAACGGCTCAGGAGTTATGTCCGTTCCCGTGCCCGTGCCCGTGGCCGTGGCCGCGCCTGCGGCTGGCCTGGAACGTCGGCACGCCGCCACCGGTAATCAGGGTCACTTTCGCAAGCGACGCCTGTTCCTTCAGCGTTGGCGTGACGAAGGGTTTGCGGGTGTGCTTCATCGAGCGCCCTCCAGTACTGGGGGAAAATGAGCGTGCACGTCTCGCCTCGGGGGGGCTGCAACTTCCAGGCCCAGGATGAACAGCTGCCGCCAAAACATAACATGCTGTGCAGCAATAGGTTACGATCTGGCGCCATTGGGTGGGATGGAGTGCGAGGATTGCACGTCCGCGACATCTGAGGGGGGGTTGTCGCAACCGGACCACGGACTCGATTCTCACACCAAACGAGACGATTCCTCATCGAGGCAGCATCCACCACCCGAGGCCGAGGCCGGTCACCTGGGCCACGATCGAAAGCGCCAGCGGCAGGCGCCGAGCGCTGGCGTGACCGGCTTCGATGACGAGGAAGACCAGCAACAGGACGCTGAAGAACGGCCACCCGGCCCGCAGCCCGAAGAAGTGGAGGATCCCGTCGCCCACCCAGGCGGCCGCAAACCCGCCGGCCAGGGATCCCAGCACCAAGGCCATCTGTTTCGCGAACCGGATTGGCACCGCGCCGAGCGGCAGGAACACCACCAGCCCGCCGAGGGCGGCCAGGACGGCACAGGCGAAGCCCACGACGTATCCGATGATGCTCCTCATCGTCGACGGAACCTCCGGCATGCCCGGGGCAGGACTCGAACCTGCACGGGAGTCGCCTCCCAAGGGATTTTAAGTCCCTTGCGTCTACCACTTTCGCCACCCGGGCGCAACGCTATTCTAACTCCACTCGCTCGCGCCGCGCGCCAGCCCCGCTGCGCAACACGGTGAAGGACGGCTCGCGCCCATAGGCGCGCATGAAAGACCGGTTCACCGTTGCGCGGATGGCCTCCTCGCGCGTCCCCGGCGTTGTGGCGCGGGTCCCCACCAGCACGAGGACGCACCCGCCCCAGCCGGCGCCGGTGAGTCGCGCCCCCCACGCAGCCGCGCGACGGGCTGCCCGCACCACTAGGTCGAGCTCCGGCGCGCTGCACTCGTACTGTCGGCGGCACGACTCATGGGAGGCGTCGAGCAGCCTGCCGAAGGCACGCACGCGTCCGCGCGAGAGGAGATCGGCGCCGGCCCGGGTGCGCGCCGTTTCGGTGACGACGTGCGTAGCCCGGCGGCGGAGCGGTTCACCCAGCAGGCGCCGCAGCGCCTTCACGCGGCGCGCCGGCCACTCCGCGAGATGCTCGAGTCCCGGCTCGGTGAGCCGCAGCATGTCGAGGGCCGCCTCGCATTCCGCGCGCCGCGTGTTGTAGACACCGCCGCCGAGCTGGTGGCGGACGCCGGTGTCGAACAGTAGCAACCGCGCCCGCACCGGGATGGCACGGGTCCGGCCGGTCGCGCACTCGATCAGCAGCGCGTGCCCCGCACGGCCGCGCACCGCGATGGTCTGGTCCATGATCCCGCAGCGCACCCCGACCTGGTTCGCCTCGGCGCGATGCGCCACGCCGATCAGATCGGCGGGAGCGAGATCGGCACCGGCGAGGTCAGCCAATGCGCGCGCGGTGGAAACCGTGAGCGCCGCCGACGACGACAGGCCTCCGCCCACCGGGACGTCGCTCGCCACGGCGAGACGCGCGCCACGGGGCGCGCTGCCCCGGGCGGCGAGCTCGCGCTGGACGCCGACGACGTACCGCACCCAGCCGTCGGGCATCATCCCATCCCAGCGCACGCGGGCCATGACTCTATCGCGCTCCGACACAAGCTCGAGCCATCCCGGCTCGCCCGGTCCGACCGCGGCGGTGGTGCGCGCCGAGATCGCCATCGGCAGGACCGGTCCGCCGTTGTAGTCGGTATGCTCACCCAACAGATTCACGCGGCCCGGTGCGCTCGCGACGTTGCTGGGCGAGCCGCCGAACGCGCGGTGGAACAGAGCTATCGCTTGAGTTCGCATGCGTTTGACAAGGGTTCAGGCGAATGGTACCGTAACCCAGCCTTTTCCACTATCTCCACCATCCGGCCTCCGGAGATCTGCACATGCGTCGGTTTACGTGGTTGCTGCTCACCGGCGTTCCTTCCCTGCTCGGCGCCCAAGGGTTCGGCGTGTACGAGCACAACACCTGTTCCATGGGCCGCGGGGGGGTGGCGGCAGCTCGTCCCTGCGCCGACGGATCAGCCATCTTCTTCAACCCCGCCGGCCTCGCCGGTCTCTCCGGCGGGCATGTGAGCGCCGGCGTCACATTGATCCACGCCCAGGGCGGCTTCACCGACGATCTCCTCGCCGAGAAGACGGATCTCGCCAATCCCACGATCCCGGTGCCGAGCGGCTACCTCACTTACGCGGTGGGCCCCAAGCTGACTCTCGGGGTCGGTGTGTACGCGCCCTACGGCCTGGAGACGAAGTGGCCGATCGCGGGATTCGACGGCCGCTTCATGGGCTATAACACCAAGATCAAGTCGATCTACGTCCAGCCGACGATCGGTTATCAGGTCGGGGACTGGCTCAAGGTGGGCGTGGGCGTGGCCTACATCCGCAGCACGCTGGAGCTGCATGAGCGCCTCGATCTGGCAACGCAGTCCCCCGCACCGGGGATCACCTTCGGCGCCCTGGGCGTGCTGCCGGGCACGGACTTCGCCGACGCGGACCTGCGGGCGAGCGGAAACGGTTTCGCGGTGAACTTCGGGGGCATCATCAAGATCACCGACCGCCTCTCCATCGGCGGCCATTGGATCACCAGAAAAACCATCTCTTACGACGGCGACGCCAAGTTCGAGCAGGTCCCCACTGGCCTCACGCTGGCGCCCAACAACCCGCTGGGGCTGCCGGGCGGCACGCCGGTGGACATTATCCTCGCGCCGGAGTTCGCGGCGGGCGGCCCCCTCGCCGACGGCGCGGCCAGCACCTCCCTCACCATGCCGCCCCAGGGCACGATCGGCTTTGCCTACCGGCTGCGGGACAACTGGACGGTGATGGCGGACTACCAGTACGTCGTCTGGGGGTGGTTCAAGAGCGTCATCGTCGAGTTCGCGAACCCCGCGACGCCGACCCTGGGCCTCTCTCCGAACAACAAGGACTCGCACGGCATCCGGCTCGGCACGGAGTACGTGCCCTCGGCGAAGCTCACGCTGCGTGGCGGCTATCTCTACCACACCGCCTCCTCGCCCGTGGATTTCGTGACCCCGCTCCTGCCCGAGGCACCGCGCAACGAACTCACCGCCGGCGTGGGATACGACTTCACCCCCAGGCTGCACGGCGACTTCGCCTATCAGTACATCGCCCAGCAGGACCGGCGCGGGCGGGTGTTCCCCCCGCCGGTGAGCAACACGGGTCTGTACGAATTCTCGGCCCACCTGTTCGGCGCCGGGCTGCACTTTACTTTCTGAGCGCGAGACGCGAACACCATGACACGAACCACCAAGCTCCTCGGCGCAGCACTCGCGGGCGCTCTCCTCGCGGCCGCGTGCCATAACGACGAGTTGTTCCGGCCGCCCAACACGCAGCCGATCGATCCCCTCTTCACGACCTATGTGGCGATGGGCAATTCGATCACCGCCGGGTTCCAGTCAGACGGAATCAACGACAGCACGCAGCTCCAGTCCTACGCGCCACAACTCGCCAAGCAGATGCACACGCCGTTCTTCATGCCGCTGCTGAATCGCCCTGGCTGCCGGCCGCCGATCGACACACTCTTCCGAGCCTCCGGTACGCCGCACCGTGTCGGCGGCGGCACCGCGACCACCTGCGCGCTGCGCCGGGCACAGCCGATCCCACCGCCCTACATCAGCGACGTGGCGGTGCCGGGGGCCCTGGCCATCGACGGCACGACGAACTCGGCCAACTCCAACGTCCTCACCACCCTGATCCTGGGCGGACTGACGCAGAGCCAGGCGATGCAACGGGCGGACCCGACGTTCGTCACGGTGTGGCTGGGAAACAACGACGTGCTCGGCGCCGCGACGAGCGCTACCAATGCGGGTGACTCGACCCTTGTCACCGACAGCACGACGTTCGCCAACCAGTACAAGGCAGTGCTCGATGCGATCGACGCCACGCCCGCGAGCGGGAACGGCGTGTTGATCGGCGTGGCGAACGTGACGTTGATTCCGTTCTTCTCCCAGGGCCAGACGTATTTCGCGATCAAGAACACGACTGCCAACTTTCCCCCGAACTTCCTCGTCGGGCCGAACTGCGCGCCCAGCGCGCTGGGCGGCAAGGGCGACTCGGTTCTGGTGCCGTTCCGGTTCGGCCTTGGCCTGATCGGGCTGGCTGCCGCCAATCCCGCCGCGACCTTCACACTCAGCTGCACCGAGACGCAGACCGTGCAGCCGGCGGAGCTGGTGCGGATGGTGCGAGCCGTAACCCAGTACAACGCCACGATTCAGTCACAGGCGACTGCCCGTGGGTACGCCTACATGGACATCAACGCACTGTTCGCGGCACTCCCGGCCGGCTCCATCCCGCCCTTCCCCACGACGGCCGGGGCGGCGGCGGTGACTGCACCGTTCGGGGCGATCTTCAGCCGCGACGGAGTCCACCCCTCCGCAGCGGCTCACAAGCTCGTGGCCAACGCGCTGATCCAGACGATCAACGCAAAATACGGCACCAGCATCGCACCGGTCCCCTGACGCGAACCGTACGCATGTCCTGGGGTAACGAGGACGGCACCCGGCGCTTGCCGGGTGCCGTTCTGTAATGCGCCAGCGACCCCTCATCCTCCGCTCGATCGCCACCGCGGCGATCGTCTGCCTCCCGGCGCGGCGGCTCACCGCCCAGGCGGTAGAGCGGACCGATACGCCGCGGCGCGGAGCCCTTCGCGTCACCTTCGATCCCCGCATCACGACGTGGGAGCAGGTCTTCACCCCCGAGGGCCGCCAGCCGGTGGGTGCCGCCTTCGCCGGGGACTCGCTCACGCAATGGCAGCCCGCGCTCGCGCTCGCGCAGCAAACCGTGCGCGCCGCCACGGGACTCGCGGGCTACGTCGCGCGGCTCGGCGGCAGCCTGCTCGCCATCCGTAGCGAACGGCGCGTCACGCCCATCGGCTTCGAGTACGGCATGACGAATCGCCTGTCGCTCGGCGCGACGATCCCGATCGTGCGCGTCGAGGTCCGCGAGGGGTTCCGCGAAAAGCCGGAGGGAGCGAACGTCGGCGCGCTATCCGATCCGAGCGGGTACGCCACCTTCTTCACCAGCTTGAGCACGGCGCTCACCCAGCTCAATGACAGCATCAGGGCGGGGGCGTACGGATGTCCCTCGAGTCCTCTGTGCGCACGCGCCCAGGCGCTGTACTCCCAGGGGCAGACGCTCGCTTCCGCGCTCGCGAGCGCCGTGAACGGCAATCCGGACACGACCGCCATGTTTCTCCCGACCGCGGGGTCCGACGCGGGGCGCAGCCTCAGCGCCATCGTATCGGGTCTGAGTCGAGCGCTGGCCGATACGTTCAACATCGCCGCGTTTTCCAGTGGGTCTTTCCCGCTCCCCGAGGTGCCCGTTCCGGGTTCCGCCGCCGCCGGCATCCTCGACGCCCGGTTGAGTGCAATGGGCCTCACGCCGTTTGGAGGTAGTACGCCGCGACACCTGCGGTACTTCACGGGCGA
>DATICZ010000085.1:0-3322 GCA_035456525.1 Gemmatimonadales bacterium | reverse complement strand
TTCGAGTAAGCGGTCGACTGCGCAGGATCGCCATGACGGAGCCCAAGGGTTCGAAGTCACACATCCCTTTCATCCCCTGTACGGCCAGCGGTTTGTGGCGGTGGCGCGCTGGAAGAACTGGGGCGGCGACCGGGTGCTGTTCGAGGATGACGGGGGCCGCGTGCGTTCGCTGCCCACGGCGTGGACCAGCGTCGCGAGCCCGGACCCGTTCGTAACCGTCTCAGCCGGCCGCTCTTTCTTTCGGATTCAAGATCTCCTGGCCCTGGTGGAGCTGATCGGGCGGCTCGCCGTCCCCGCGAGCAGGTGTAAAGGAGATTCCGCCGTATCTGTCAAGGAGACTATGCCGTGACGGTGAAGGCGGTCCGGTCGGAACGGGCGCATATCAGGAGTGTATTGCGTCAGTATTTTCGGCGACGCCCACGGACTATATGTCATAATTATCATTACACTCGGCAGGCCACACGCTCAGACGGAGGGCGGCATGGCGAAGGCGGCCAGGCGGGACGCCAAGGCCCAGGCGCTGGCAGAGCAGGGCGTCCTCAACTCGATGTCCGACCGCGTGACGGACGTGCGATTCCAGGCGGGGGAGTTTTTCGATCCCCGGGACCTGGTGCAGGTGAAGTACGAGATGGTGCGTCGGGTCCGCACCGAGGGCGCCACGGTGACGGCGGCGGCGCAGGCGTTCGGCGTGTCGCGGCCGACCTATTACCAGGCCCAGCGGGCGCTGGACGCGGCGGGCCTGCCGGCCTTGGTGCCCAAGCGGCCGGGGCCCCGGGGCGCCCACAAGCTGACGGACGCGGTGATGGCGTTCGTCGACCGGGTGCGCCGGGACGAGCCCACCGTGGGGCCCGCGGCCCTCAGTCAGCGGGTGCGGCAGCGCTTCGGTCTGGCGGTGCATCCGCGGAGCATCGAGCGGGCGCGGGCGCGCCGGGAAAAAAAACGCCGCCGGCCTCGATGAAGGCCTGGGGAGCAGACCCGGCGTGGGTCGAGCGCTACGAGCGGCTCCGCGCTCATGCCACTGGCGATGCCCCGCTCGGCTTCATCCCCCTGAGCCTCGCGCTGCTCCAGCACCGGGGCGTGGTGGCCTGGATGACGGCCGAGGGCTCCAGCGCCGACGTGGGTGCTTCGGGACGGGCCGGCCCGGAGCGCGACGGCGAGCCCCGGGCGCTCGACGGTCGCCGCGGTGACCTCGTCCGCCTGCTGGCCGGCGCCGCCTTACATCTCGCCACCCGGAGCGGGCGATGAATCCCGCCGCGAAGGTCACCGCCGATCATCTCCGCCGGGACGCCTACCTGTACGTGCGCCAGTCCTCGCTCCACCAGTTGGTCGAGAACACCGAGAGCACGAAGCGGCAATATGCGCTGCGCCACCGCGCCGTGGCCCTGGGCTGGGCGCTGGAGCGCGTCGTGGTGATCGACGAGGACCTGGGGCAGTCGGCGTCCGGCGCCATCACGCGCCCGGGCTTCCAACGGCTGGTCGCGGAAGTCGGCATCGGCCGGGCGGGCATCGTGCTCGGCCTCGAGGTCTCCCGGCTGGCCCGGAGTTCGACCGAATGGCACCGCCTCCTCGAGATCTGTGCCCTGACCGACACGCTCATCCTCGACGAGGACGGCGTGTACCATCCGGGCCAGTTCAACGACCGCCTGCTCCTCGGGCTCAAGGGCACGATGAGCGAGGCGGAGCTCCACATGCTCCGGGCCCGGCTCCAGGGCGGCATCCTGAACAAGGCGCGTCGGGGGGAGTTGCCGCTGGCGCTGCCGGTGGGCTTGGTGCCCGATGCCGCGGGCCGCGTCGTCCGCGACCCGGATGCGCGCGTGCGCGCCAGCGTGGAGCTGTTCTTCGAAACGTTTCGCCGAGTCGGGTCGGCCTCGGCGGTGGTCACCTACTTCCGGGCCCACGCACTGCTCTTCCCGCGGCGGCTGCGCACGGGGAGCCGCCGGGGCGAACTGGTCTTCCAGCCGCTCGTCCATTCCCGGGCCATTCGCATGCTGCACAGTCCGCGCTATGCCGGCGCCTTCGCGTACGGGCGCAGCCGGGTGCGCCGTAAGCTGGACGGCGGCGTGCGGATCCATACGCTGCCCCGCCAGGAGTGGCCGGTCCTGATTCCTGACGCCCACGAGGGCTACATCACCTGGGCGGAGTACGAAGCGAACGTGCAGCGGCTGCACGCGAGCGCGCAGGCCCACGGCCACGATCGCCGCCGGAGCCCGCCCCGCGAAGGGCCGGCCCTGCTGCAGGGGCTCGCCGTGTGCGGCGTCTGCGGCGAGCGGATGACCACGCAGTACCACGTCCGCGAAGACGGCGTCCGGGTGCCGAGATACGTCTGCCAGCTGCGACGGCTGCACCGCGGCGAGGCGCTCTGCCAGAGCGTGGCAGGTCGGGGGCTGGACCAGGCCATCGGCGAGCTGCTGATCGAGGTGATGACGCCGCTTACCCTCGAGCTCGCCCTCGCCGTCGGGGACGAGCTCCGCGCCCGCGCCAAGGAGGTCGACCGGCTGCGCCACCACGAGATCGAGCACGCGCGGTACGAAGCGGACCTCGCGGAGCGACGGTACCGGCGGGTCGACCCCGCTCATCGCCTGGTGGCCGATGCCCTTGAAGCGGACTGGAACGAGAAGCTGCGCGCTCTCGCCGACGCCCACGCGCGCTACGCCCAACAGACGGCGGCCGATCGGAGGGAACTCGACGACGAACGGCGCCAGGAGATCCTCCGTCTCGCGACCGACGTGCCACGCCTGTGGCGCGATCCTGGAACGCCCGACCGAGAGAAGAAGCGGATCGCGCAGTGCCTCATCGAGGACGTCACGCTGATCCGCCACCACGGCATCACTGCCCACGTCCGATTCAAGGGTGGCGCCACCCGGACCCTGATGCTGCCGCTCCCGCGCTCAGCCCCCGATCTTCGGCGTACCGAGGCCGACGTCGTCGCCCGCATCGATCAGCTGCTGAACCACCACACCGAAGCGGAAGTCGTCGACCTACTCAACGCGGCGGGCTACCGCACCGGCACGGGGCGCCCCTTCACCCCGGCCCGACTCCACGATGTCCGCATCCGTCACCAGCTCAAGCCCCGCTACGATCGGCTTCGGGACCAAGGCCTCTTGACCCTCGGAGAGGTGGCCACGCATCTGGGCGTGAGCTCGTCCACGATCAAGCAGTGGTACGCAGCGGGTCTCGTCAAGGCTTCCTCCTGCGGATCACACGCACGATCGCACCGGCTCTACGAGCCACCAGGGCCGAATCCGCCCACGCCGCAACAGGGCAAGAAGCGACTTCCCACCCCAACCCAGCCATGAGGTGCAGTATGGAGCCCATGCCTTGG
>DATICZ010000084.1:0-2000 GCA_035456525.1 Gemmatimonadales bacterium | reverse complement strand
ACGCCGCCTCAGGGGAGGGGGCAGGCGTTGGACAGCGTCACGGTCATCACGACGTGGCCCGCCGCCGCCGCTTGCGCGAAGGCCTCGCCAAGGGCCGCGAGCACGACATCCAGTTCCCCGGTGACGGTCGTGCTCATCGGGCCGACCTGGGGCGAGAGCCCCCGCGCGGCCAGCGCAGCCATCACGGCGTCGATGGCGGGTGAGAGGCGCTCCTGACGCAACGGATAGACCGCGATCTGAGCGGCGATTGTCATCGGCAGACCCGGCGCCCTGCCCTCTCTCGGGGGGATCTTGTCCGCGCGCGTCGCGGGCTTGCTCAGGCCACCTTCACGGGGTGTGGCACCGGGACATTGTAGCCGTAGCCCTGCGCGTTCCACGGGATGCTGGCCGGCTGAATGTTCCCCTGGTCGTCGACCGCCCGCGTCAGGATCACGTGATCGCCCGCGCGGGCGTCCCACTCGAAGTCCCACCGGGCCCAGGCGCGCGCGATGTTGGGTTCGCGTAGCGTAGCCGGCTGCCACGTGGCCCCGCGGTCGAGGCTGTACTCGACGCGGCTGATCCGGCCGACCGGCGACCAAGCGAAGCCTCGAACGCGCTGCCGGCCTGCCGGCAACGTCGCGGGCCAGGGCAGCGCGACCGCGCTCTTGATCGTCTGCTGCCGCAGCACCACCTTGCTCGGGTAATCGGGGCCCTCCAAAACGTAGGTCTTGGTCGTGGTGGGCACGTCGATCACGCTGTTCCGCACCTCGATGCGCCCGACCCATTTGATGTTGTTGATACCGACCCAGCCAGGGACGATCGCCCGCACCGGAAAGCCGTGGTCCGGCGGCACGGGATCCCCATTGAAGGCGTACGCCAGCAGGGTGTCGTCCTCGTACGCCTTCGCGAGGGACATCGGCCTATTGACCTTCACCGAGTCGAGGCCTTCGACGAGCACGTTCAGGATGTCGCGCGGCGTGTCCCGCCGGACTTTCGCCAGATCGAGGACGGCGCCCAAGGGGACACCCGTCCACTCCGCCACCCCAATCCCGCCGAACCGCCACTGCGTTCCCGAGGCGACCTTGCCCATAAACTCCTTGAAGAACCCGCGCCCGTTGCCGGCGCACTCGACGTAGGCGATGACCGAGCGCGAGGGCAGGCGCAGGAGGTCGTCGAAGCTGAGCTCGACGGGCCGCTCGACGCCGTTGCCTTCGATGCGCAGCCGCCAGGTGCCTACATCGAGGGCCGGCGTTGTGGCGTGCTGGCGGACGTAGAAGTGGCTGGCCGGGGTCAGATAGCCCCGGAGCGTCTCGAGACGAGTCTCCTGGTTGATCCCATGGTCGATGAAGATCTCGCGTGCCAGGGGCTTGACGTGGAACTTCTGGGTCTGCGCCGGCGCCTGGGCCAACGCCTCGCTGCCGGCGGCCAGAACCGCCGCCCCCGCGGCGCCCGTTGTCAGGAATCGCCGCCGGGTGAAGACGGGATGTCGTTCCATGATGGGTCTCCTTCCTGCTGCTCCGAACCGGTGTGCCCCGGATTCTAGAAGTCGCTCGTCGGCGACGCAACATGAACCGCCGACGACGTGCGCCACAGTCCCCCCACGCGTGCTTGAGGAAGCGACGCGATCTCATACCCGCTCGCCTCGGGTGGGGGCGACTGGTTGGGGTCTCGCGCCCTTGCCGTGGATCCAGACTGGGGTCGTCGTCAGCTGTGCGATGATCTGCTCCGTGTTCGTGAACGACGTTCAGAAAGCGGCGTCGATCCAAGAGCCGTGGGCTAGCACTGACCGTCGTGTACCCGTCGGTCCGATTCGCCCGGGTGAGGGAGACGGCGAGGTGACGGGACCATGCGGGGCCTGGTAAAGCTGGTCCTCACGGCAGTCGTTGTCACCGTTGCGAGCGGCGCCTTGGCGCAGACGCTCGGGCCGGATCCGGAGGCGCTGGCGCGCGCGGTTCGAGAAGTGGAGCGCCTTGACGCCTTACGTTCGGCTCTCGCCGGTGCGTTCGGCGCGAGAGGCGTCC
>DATICZ010000083.1:0-5884 GCA_035456525.1 Gemmatimonadales bacterium | reverse complement strand
CATGATGTCGGCCGGCGCGGCGCCTTCCGACAGCTGGTTGATGACCTCGGATTCGGCGAACACCGCGCACACGCCCGAGATGGACACAGGCGCCTTCGAGGTCGCGACGAGCGGGCCGATCTCCTCGGTGCGGTAGCCCATGTAGCGGGCCGTTTTCTCGAGAAACGCCCCGGTGCCGGCGGCGCATTTGTCGTTGAGACGGAAGCTCGCGACCTTCGAGTCCGCGCCGAGGCGGCTCGCCTTCATGGTCTGGCCGCCGACGTCGAGGATGGTGCGCGTGTTGGGGAAGAAGTGCGAGGCGCCCCGTGCGGCGGCGGTGAGGTCGGTGACGGAGACGTCGCCGATCCCCGCCTGGTGGCGTCCGAACCCGGTGGTGACGAGGTACGCGACGGCCTCGCGGGCCAGTCCGGCTTCGTCGAGCGCCCGCCCCAGGGCCCGCTCGCCGGCCTGCGCCAGCTTGAACCCGGTCGGCTCCATCCCGCGTCCGGCGATGACGCCGTCGTCTCCGACGATCACGGCCTTGGTGTAGGTCGACCCGATGTCGAGCCCGGCGGTGTGGGTCATGCGACGCCTTTCGCAGGTGCCGGCGCGCGGGCCGACAGGATGCGGTCGAGCGCGAACAGCGCGGCGCCGAGCGCGCCGATGTAGTGGGATTCCTCGCTGACGTTCACTCGGAGCCCCAGCCGCTTGTTGAGGGTTTCGACCATGGCCTGGTTGCGCGTGACGCCACCGGTGAACGTCACCTGCTCCTCGACCCCGACACGTCGCAGCAACCCGATCGACCGCGCCGCGATGGACTCGTGCACGCCCAGCAGGATGTCCTCGATCTTCTTGCCTTTGCCGAGCCACGACAGCACCTCGGATTCGGCGAACACCGTACAGGTGGTGCTGATCTTCACGGCGCGCTCGCCGCGCAGCGCCGTCGGCCCGAGCTCGGCCAAGGGGAGATCGAGGGCGACCGCCGCGGCGCCGAGGAACCGTCCCGTGCCGGCGGCGCACTTGTCGTTCATGCAGAAATCGATGATCTCGCCGGTAGGCTGAACCCGGATCGCCTTCGTGTCCTGCCCGCCCATGTCGAGCACCGTGCGCGTGCGCGGGAACAGCTGGACCGCCCCGCGAGCGTGACAGCTGATCTCGGTGACCTGCGTATTGCCGAACGTGACCTTGTAACGCCCGTACCCTGTCCCCACGATGAACTCGACTTCCTCCTCGGGGATGCCGGCATCGGCCAGGGCCTGATGGAAGGCGGCCTCGGCCGCCCGCATGACGTTGGCGCCGGTATCGGTCAAGGCGCGACCCACGATCGCCCGGGCTTCGTCGATCAGAACCGCCTTGGTCTGGGTGGACCCGACGTCCACCCCGGCAGCGTAGGCCATGGGTCCTCCGTTATGCCGGCGTCGCGGCCGCCTGATGGCGCCGCGACGCGAGCCCTTCGAAAAAGGCGTCGATCCGGTTCTTCATTTGCGCCTCCGACACGACCCGCTTGTCCATCATGTCGGACTCAACGAACAGGCTGGGAATGTCCCGGAGCGCCATCAGCGCCCGGCGCGTGTCCGCCAAGCCGGTCGACACGGTGCGGCAGCTCTTGATGGGATGAAAGACCACGCCGTCCACGGCGTGGTCGTCGATCATCTTCACGAGTGCCTGGGTCTGGAAGAACATGCTGTCCATGGCGTCGCGCACACCGAGCAGGACGCCTTCCGCGAGACTCTCGAGCGGGCGCCGCAGGTCGTAGGTGAAGCCGAGGTTCGCGCCGCCCGAGGCGAACCACAGGTAGGTCGAGTTGACGAACACGCCGCCCCAGTCGCTGAACAGCTCGGAGAAGCGGCGGAAGATGGGATAGCAGGGCACCCCCACGAAGATCAGCCGCCACTTTTCGTCGATCGGGGTGCCGATGGCGTGCTCGGCCTTGTGGGTCATCTCCTCGACCAGATCGCGGAAGAACGCCGCGCCCTCGGGCGCCCCACGGAAGCCGTTGGCGACGCCCAGGTAGATCGTGCCGTCGGAAAGCGCGTTGAACACGGCGGGCCGGCTGCGGTTCAGCTCCAGCACCCGCTGCCAGCCCACGTTGAGCTCGTTGGCCCAGCCGAGATGCTCGCGCAGCCGGTCGATGTCGAACTTCTTTCCCGACACCCGCTCGCACAGCGCGATCAGCTCGCCCAGCTGCGCGCCGACGTAGCGGCGGTCGCGCTCGAAGTCCTCGCCGCCCCGCGGCGAGGCGAGGCCGGCGCCGCGTGATCCCGGGATGTCGAGCGTGAACAACGGCATGCCGTACATCCGCTCCCAGATCTCGCCCCACTTGATGTAGGTGTTACAGGCGTTGGTGGCGACGGCGAGCGCGGGCTTGGGGATCTTGCCCATCGGATGCACGCCACCGCGCAGCTGGGTCGCCACGTCCGCCTTCACGTATCCGCAGATGTCGGGGGAGTAGCCGTAGTTCTCGGCCTCGTTGAGGTACTCGGCGGCCACGCGCCGCACCGCCGCCTGCAGCGAATTGATCTCCGGGAACACCACCGGGAAATCGAACACGCGGAGCAGCTCGCACAGGCTCCCCATGACGAACACGTAGGCGGCGCCGCGGCCCTCCTCCGCCGCGGCCGTCAGGCCCTCGAACCACTGCCGGAACAGCCGTGCGCCCGCCTCGTTGCCACGTCCGACGATGCTCATGGACACCTCAGTCGAAGACCAGGTTCTCGACGAACGTCTCGAGCTGGATTTCCAGCGAATCGAAGCTCGTCATGCTCTCCTCGAATTCGCTCACGAAGTACCGGACCCCCCGGCCGTCCAGGGCCCGCGTGTGCACCACCAGCTCCTCGAGACCCGGCTCGCACATCTTTGCCGCCATCAGGATCGCGGCCTGGGCATCGGCACGGTCCAGACGCTCGAGCAGCATGCGGTCCTTTGGTTTGGTGAGGTCGTGCTGCACCGGGCTGTGCGCCGAGCGCGTGATGTAGCTCTCGGCCAGGGCTTGCAGCGGATCGCCGTCCGCCGGTACGTCCGACACCAGCCAGCGCAGCCCGACCAGGAGATCGTCGTCGACGACGTAGCAGGAGCGTGCGATCGCCCGCAACAAATCGAGCGGCGGCTGCTCGCAGAATCCGCCTTCGAGGATCACGCGGATCTTGTCGCGGCGCGGCAGCGACCGATCCTCGAGCAACGGCAGGACCGTCCGCAGCAGCGCGTTATGCTCTTCGCGCGGGACGAGGCCGCCCACGGCCGTGAGCACGTACGCTTCATCGACCGGGGCGAGCCACGGACGCTCGCGCTTCAGCG
This sequence comes from Gemmatimonadales bacterium, assembly GCA_035456525.1. Taxonomy (GTDB): domain Bacteria; phylum Gemmatimonadota; class Gemmatimonadetes; order Gemmatimonadales; family GWC2-71-9; genus DASTHG01. The sequence goes on along the minus strand of DATICZ010000083.1, from coordinate 2,611 downwards.
TGTAGAGACGGCGCAGCAGCGCCCGGTTCTCGTTGAAGACGTCGATGGCGCCCCGGAGATCGCCGTCCGTGATCGCGCGGCCGGCCAGCTCCTCGCACACGCTGCGTATCCGGCCGTATTCGTCGCGCAGGTAGCGGGCGGCGAAGCCGGAGTTCGGATTCTGCGGCAGATAGAGAATGCGGCACGGGTAATCGACGTTGCGACCCCACACGCCCGCGAGATTGCGGGCGGCATCGCAGATCGGGTGCGTGACGAAGAGGTCCAGCTGCACGCGCCCCGACAGCGCGAGCTCCAGGGATGTCTTGATGATCGAGCAGAGATAGGAGCCGAAGTGCGAGTCGGCCTGCGTCGGCTCGATCGGGGCGCCGCGTACCTTGAACGGCAGCAGCCCCGCCGCATGGGCGATCTCCTCGGGGAAGTAGACCTGGAAGTGCCCGACGACCTTCCCGCCGCTCTCGCGCCAGCGGCGCACCGTCGGGAAGTCGGTGTCCTCCACCAGCTCCCGACACTGAAACAGAATCTCGTCGAGCGGCTTGCCGCGCCACTCCGTGAACGTCCCGGTCATGCGTGCCTCCAGACCGGCCGGCGCTTTTCGATGAACGCGCGCAACCCTTCGACCGCGTCGTGCGTCTCCATCAGCTCATGCAGATAGATGTGACTCGCCGCCCGGAGCGCCGCATGACGCGCGGGCGCGCCGCCGCCGCGCAGCGCGTGCTTCGCCGCTCGCAGCGCGACCGCGCTGTGCCGGGCGAGGCCTCGCGCCTCCTCGAGCGCCGCCCGGTCGACGTCCTCGTCCGGCACGACGCGCGTGACGAGCCCCCACCGTTCGGCCTCCGTGGCGGACAGGGGACCCCCGTGGTAGATGAGGCGAGCGGCAACCGTGGGTGGGACCCGCTCGGGGAGCAGCACGCAGGCGGCCGGGGGGAAGACCCCGAGGGCGATCTCCGGTTGCCCGAAGCCCGCCCCCGCGCCCGCGACGATCAGGTCCACCGCCTGCACCAGCTCGAACCCCCCGCCGAGGCACTTGCCACGGACCGCCGCGATTACCGGGACCGGAAAGGCGTCCAGCGCGGCGACGGTCTCGAGGAACTCCGGGATCATGCTCAGGTGATGCGGCGGCAGGTGCTCGCCGACGTCCGCGCCCGCGGAGAAGTGCTCGCCCGCGGCCGTGAGGAGCAGCACCCGCACGTCGGGTTGTTCCGCCAGCCGGCGCAGGTCAGCGTGAATGCCGAGGAGCACGTCCCGCGTCAGGATGTTGAGCGGCGGATGATTCAGCTCGATCCGCCCGATCCCCGTTTCCGTCGTGGCCGCGACCGTCATCGCTCGAGACCTCCTCCCAGCAGTTGGCCGCCGTCGATCGGCACGACCGCGCCCGTGATGAACCCAGCGGTATCGCCGCACAGGAATCCTACGAGCGCCCCGACCTCTTCAGGCGTGCCTACGCGGCCCAGCGGCGTGCGGGCCACGGCGCGCTCGCGGACCTCCTGCGGCAGCGCGCGGGTCATCGCCGTGTCGATGAATCCGGGCGCCACCACGTTCACGGTCACCCCGTCGCGCGCGAGCTCCTTCGCCAGCGAGCGGGCCAGCCCGATCAGACCGGCTTTGGCCGCGGCGTAGTTCGCCTGGCCGAAGTTGCCGCGCAGGCCGTTGATGGAGGAGACGAACACCACGCGGCCGGACCCGGACCGGCGCAGCGCGGGTAGCGCTGCCCGCACCGCCTTGAAGGCGCCGGTCAGGTTCACTTCGAGCACCTCGTCCCATTCCGCATCGCTCATCTTCCAGCTCACGCGGTCCCGCACGATCCCCGCCGCGCACACCACCCAATCGAGTCCGCCCCGGTCCCGGGTGATCTCCTCGACCGCGCGGCCGACCGCCGCGCCGTCGCGCACGTCGACGCTGAACGTCGCCGCCGCCGCGCCCGGCCCCTCGGGGAAGTCGCAGTCCAGCGACGCCACCCACGCCCCGTCCGCGAGCGCGGTGACGATCGCCCGGCCGATGCCCCGGGCGCCGCCCGTTACGAGAGCCGTGCGCCGCACAGACCGCAGTGGGTGTGGGAGGCGGGGAGATTCGTGGCGCCGCATGCCTGGCAGTCGCGCACCGGCGCGCCCCACGGCGACTCGGAGGAGCCGCCCTGGGCCGCCCGCTCGCGCAACAGCGCGTACCGCGCGGGCCGCTTCTCGGTGAACGCGCGCATGCCTTCCACCGGCTCCCAGGAGGCGTAGTGGAGCGCCAGCCAGTCCTGCGCGTGCCGCACCGTCTGGTGCCAGGCGAGATCCTTCCAGAAGTTCGTCTGCTGCTTGGTGTAGCGGGTGCATTCCGGGAAGGTCTCGAGCAGGCGCCGGGCGAGGTCGTTCACGGCGGCGTCGAGCTGCGTCAGGTCGATGCGGTAGCCGTCGCGGCCTTTCTGGGCGGCGGCGATCTGCTCGGGCGTCGCCGATTCGATCCACGTATCACCTTTGCGCACCGACGGCGCGACCCGGCTCACGAGTCCCCACTCGAGTGCACGTTCGGCCGGCACGGGCTCGTTGAGCAGCAGCATCTCGCGGGCGCGCCGGTCGCCGATGGTGATCGGCAGCCACTGCGTGGCGCCGCCGCAGGCCACCGAGCCGAC
>DATICZ010000082.1:0-7931 GCA_035456525.1 Gemmatimonadales bacterium | reverse complement strand
CGCGTCTCTCCCCAAGGGAACTAACATGCCCCGCTTCGGCCCGTTCGACCTCGTCGTCGTGGTGCTGTACTTCGCGATCCTGTTCGGCATCAGCTGGTGGTCGGCGCGGTTCAAGAAGAAGGAGAGCGCGGATTACTTTCTAGCCAGCCGCGACGTGGGTTGGCTGGCGATCGGCGCCAGCCTCTTCGCCTCGAATATCGGCAGTGAGCATCTGGTCGGCCTCGCGGGCACCGGCGCCGCGAGCGGGCTGGCGGTGGGGCACTTCGAGTGGCTCGCCAGTTTTGTCCTGCTGCTGCTCGGTTGGCTGTTCGTGCCGTTCTACCTGCGCAGCGGCGTGTACACCATGCCCGAGTTCCTCGAACGGCGCTACAACCCCGCATCCCGTTGGTACCTGACCACCGTGTCCATCGTCGCGTACGTGCTGACCAAGATCAGCGTCACCCTCTACGCCGGCGCCATCGTCGTGCGCGCGGTGACGGGGCTCGGCATGTGGACCAGCGCCACGGTCATCGTCGTCGCGACGGGCGTGTACACCATCACCGGCGGGCTGCGCGCGGTCATCTATACCGAGGTGATGCAGACCCTCGTACTGATCCTGGGCTCGCTGCTCCTCACCTTCCTCGGCCTCCAGGCCGTGGGCGGCTGGAGCGGCCTCCGGGCCAGCGTCCCGGTCGACTTCTTCTCGATGTGGAAGCCCAGCGACCATCCCGCCTTCCCCTGGACGGGCATCGTGTTCGGCGCGCCCATCCTGGGCGTATGGTATTGGTGCACCGATCAGGCCATCGTGCAACGCGTCCTCGCCGCGCGCAACGTCACGGAGGCGCGGCGCGGGACCATTTTCGCCGGCTACTTGAAGATCCTCCCCGTGTTCATCTTCGTGTTGCCGGGCATCATCGCCGCCGCCCTCTACACCGACGTCCGCGGCGCCGCTACCGATCAGGCGTTCCCCACCTTGGTCACCCGCCTGCTCCCGGCGGGATTGAAGGGCCTCGTGATCGCCGGGATGCTCGCGGCGCTGATGAGCTCGCTCGCGTCGGTGTTCAACTCCTGCTCGACCCTTCTCACCTGGGACGTGTACCGCAAGCTCAAGCCGGGCGCGAGCGAAATGCAGCTCATCACGGTGGGACGCATCGCGACCGGCGTGCTCGTCGTGCTCGGCCTCGCCTGGATCCCGTTCATGAAGTACATCTCGTCCCAGCTCTACATCTACCTGCAGAGCGTGCAGGCGTACATTGCCCCGCCGATCGCCGCCTGTTTCCTGCTCGGCCTGTTCTTCCGTCGGCTAAACGGCGCCGGGGCGATCACCTCGCTGGTGACCGGCTTCGTGTTGGGCGCCCTGCGGCTGGGACTTGAGCTCGCGAATGGAACGGCGAAGACCGGGTTGCCCGATGGCGCCTGGGCGTGGATCGCCGAGATCAATTTCCTCCATTTCGCGGTGTTGTTGTTTGCCATCTGTACCACAGTGCTCGTCACGGTGAGCCTGCTCACTCCGGCGCCTGCGCCGGCCCAGATCGCCGGGCTCACCTACGGTACGACGCAACCCGGTGCGCCCGCCGCGGCGCCAGCGGACCGGTCAGGGTGGCGACTGAACGTCGGGCTGTCGATTCTGCTCGCCGGGGTGATCGGAGTCCTGTGGATCATCTTCGCGTAACGGCGCTCCTCGCCCTGTTCGGCTGCGCCGGGCCGGGCCAGCACGCCGACCGCTACGATCCCGCGCACGATCTGGGCGCGGTGTACCAGAATGTCCAGCTGTCGGGGATCTTCCCGGACTCCAAGACGTTCGCCGACGCGCGGCCGCGCGTCGCGCCGGCGGAGATCGTCGCGCAGTACGACTCCGTGCGTCGCCTCGCGGGGTTCGATTACCGGGCGTTCGTCGAACGGAATTTCGAGCTGCCCCGGCCGGTGGGCGAAGGCTTCCAGACGGATCGGTCGCAGACGATGGAAGCACACATCCGCGCGCTCTGGCCCGTCTTGACGCGCCCCCCCGACAGCGCGGATGCCCGCTCGTCGCTGATCCCGCTCCCCAACGCGTACGTCGTCCCGGGCGGCCGCTTCCGCGAGGTCTATTACTGGGACTCCTACTTCACCATGCTCGGGCTGGTCGAGAGCGGGCGCGCCGATCTCGTCGGCCACATGCTCGACAACTTCGCCCACCTCATCGCCACCGTCGGCCACATCCCCAACGGCAACCGGACGTATTACCTCGGCCGCAGCCAGCCCCCGTTCTTCGGTGCGATGGTAGGACTCTACGCGCGAGCCACCGATACCACGCAGGCGCTTCGCTACCTCGATGCGCTGGAGGCGGAACATGCATTTTGGATGGCCGGCGCGGAGCGGTTGTCGCCCGCCCAGACCTACCGCCGCGTGGTACGGCAGCCCGACGGGGGGTTACTCAACCGGTACTGGGACGACCTGCCCGGGCCCAGACCGGAGTCCTTCCGGCAGGACTATGAACTGGCCCAGACACTTCCCGCGACAGAACGCGAGGCGTTCTATAGAAACGTGCGGGCCACGGCCGAAAGCGGGTGGGACTTCTCGAGTCGCTGGATGCGAGACCCGAAGGATTTGCGGACGCTGGAAACGACGGAGCTGATCCCGGTCGATCTCAACAGTCTCCTCTATGAGGCCGAGCGCACGATCGCCACGCTGCGGGCGTTTCGCGGGCGCCCGGGCGACAGCGCAGTCGCCGACCGATACTCGCGGGCCGCCGAGCAGCGCCGCCAAGCGCTGCTGGCGGCCGCGTACGATCCAGGCAGCGGTTTCTTCTACGACGTGCGCTGGCGCACCGGCGAGCGCGTGGCCGACCGCCCGACGCTGGCGGCGGCCGCACCGCTGTATTTCGGGGTGGCCACTCCCGAGCAGGGCGTGCGTGTCGCCGCGCGTCTCGAACGCGAGTTCTTGAAGCCGGGGGGGTTCGTCACGACCCTCATCGCCTCGGGGCAACAGTGGGACGCGCCCAACGGGTGGCCGCCCCTGGAGTGGCTGGCGATCGAGGGCGTGCGCCGCTACCGCCGCGATGACCTGGCGAATGCCGCCCGGGACCGCTGGCTCGCGTTGAACCGCCGCACGTATCGAGCCACGGGCAAGATGATGGAAAAGTACGACGTCGTCGACCTGAACCAGCGGGCCGGTGGTGGAGAATACCCGACCCAGGACGGCTTCGGGTGGACCAACGGGGTCGCCCTGGCGCTCGCCGCGCAGCAGCCGACCGTCCTCCCGACACGCCCACCCAGACCGCGGATCCATGCGCCCGTGCGCTATCGCGAGCAGGCCGGCCGCGGCGCGCACGTCGCCGTGAGTTTCGAGCCGGCGTATCCTTAGAGCCGTGGCGAACCCGATCGGTCGGTACGACGCCTTCACGCAGCGACTCGTGGGCACGGTCCTGTCCACGCCCGGCGCCACGCCGAGCGAGCTGCGCCGCGCCGTCCTGGAGCGGGGGACGGTGCCCCCTCCGCTTGCCTCGTATGTGGACAAGGTCGCCCGGCACGCCTATACGGTCACGGACGCCGACGTCGCCGCACTGGCGCAGGCGGGCTACTCCGAGGACGCGATTTTCGAGATCACCGTCTCCGCGGCGGTGGGCGCCGCGCTGGGCCGGCTCGAGCGCGGGCTCGCGGCGCTCCGCGGCGAGGAGCCGGACTGATGCGCGTTCGTGCGGTGGAGCATGGACACCGCCTGGCGGAGCGCCTGAAGCTGATGCTCATCCGGGTGGTGAGCGGGCGCCGGGTGCCCGACATCGTCAAGACGCTTCTCTACCGGCCGGAGCTCTTCGGCCGCGCGATGTGCGACTGGACGCAGGCGGTGATGCGCGGGCCATCGCCCTGGAGCGTGGGCGAGCGGGAGCTGTTCGCGGCGTTCACCTCCCGCCTGAACAAGTGTCTGTTCTGAACGGGTGCTCACGGCGCGGTCGCGTCGCTGGCCCTGAAAGACGACACGCTGGTGGAGGCGGTGCTGGCGGATTGGCGCACGGCGCCGATCGATCCGAAGTTGCGCGCGACGCTCGGCTTCCTGGAGAAGCTCACCCTCTCCCCGGCTGACATCCGACCCGCCGACCTCGCACCGCTCCGTGCCGCCGGCGTCGGCAACGAGGGCATCGAGGACGCGATCCAGGTCTGCGTGCTGTTCAACATCTACGACCGGATGGCCGATTCGCTCAAATTCCATCTGCCCGGCCCCGACGGGTACGCGGCCTCGGGGCGGTCGCTGATGCAGCGGGGCTATCTGCTCTAGAAGCGCGACTGCGCGAGCCGACTGTCCAGTTGCCGATACAGTTCGGTCATTTGCGTTGAAACGCTCGCGCTGTCCACGCCGGACAGCCTCTGGATCTGAGCGTCAAAGATCTGACATCGCGATGTTCGGGCGACCGCCGGTGCGAATCCTCGCTTGGTGTCGCCTTCACCGGCAAGAGCCTGGACGGGCGGGGCCGAGCGGGCCAGCGCCACCGCCTCACGGAAAAGCGCGGCGGCAGAGTTCGGTTGGCCCTGCTTCCAGGCCACGTAGCCCTTGAGGAAGTGTGCTTCCACGCTGCGGCTGTGGGAGCCGATCACGGCATCGAAGCGCGAGACGGCGCCGGCCAGGTTGCCCCGCAACAGCGCAATCTCTCCCAGGCGGAGCGGCGGTCCGGTTTCCTCGCGATTGAGCTCCAGGGCCCGGCGAAACTCGGCCTCGGCCTTGGCGAGATCCCGCGGAGCGCCCGGATCCATGCAGGCGTAGAGATCCCCCAGGCGCGAGTGGGTTCGCGCGCTGCCGGGGTTGAGCTCCACCAGGCGGGTCCACGCCGCACGGGCCTCGTCGTAGTGACCCAGCTCGAGCTCCATGTTGCCGAGATAGTACAGGGCATCTTCGTGCTGCGGATTCAGCTCCAACGCCCGACGGTACCCGTCGCGCGCAGCGCTGATCCTTCCGGCCATGCGGTCGCCCGTCGCCTCGCGATACACCGTCCAGAACTCGCGAATCCCAGCCCGCGCTCCCATGGTGTCCTGAGCCGCGTCGAGTGCGGCTTCGTCCCGACGGGACTCTCCTTCCACCAACCGCACGGTCTGGTTGGAAGGCAGGCCGGTCCAAACCTGACGGAGTCCGCTCGGCCACGTGACCACGAGGCTGTCAACCTGGGCGATCGTGCCCAGGCCGAAGTGCTCGGTCGGATCGTCCTGCGAGAGATACGGAGCCTGGGCTCCGACCTCTCGAATCTGCGCCGTGTGCCCCGCCACGAGGCGGATCTTCGCTCCGACCGCCGTGCGGTTGCTGCGGCGCCCTTCCAGCTTGACCTTGAGCCATCGGCCGCGGTTGCCCCCGTCGTTGCGCAGCAGGGCCGCGCTGCCACCGTGGTTCACCACGACGACATCGAGATCCCCATCGTTATCGTAATCGGCAAAGGCGGCGCCCCGGCCGACGTACGCGTTGTGGAAGTACTCGCCGCTGACGGCAGACACGTCGTAGAAGCCCTGGTCGGGACCGCGGTTCCAGAAGAGCTGCGCGGTCTCGGGCGCCAGGAGGTGAGGCGCGTCCCGCCGCTGAAACGTGTGCCCGTTGGCGACGAAGAGGTCAGGTCGTCCGTCGTTGTCGTAGTCGAAGAAGAACGTGCCCCACCCGACGAAGTCGAGGGTGACCTGCCCCAGCCCGTAACGGTCCGCTTCGTCCCTGAATTCCAGCGCCGCGCCCTCTCGCCCGCCGGAGCGCGGCTTCAGGAGACTGGTGTACAACGCGTTCTCCTGGGCGATCCAGTGAGTGATGTAGATGTCGAGGTGCCCGTCGCCATTCCAGTCACCCACGGCCAGCCCCATCGCGCTCCGGTAGTCCGCAACGTGCGCGAGGTGACTGATGTCTTCGAACGTGCCGTTGCCGCGGTTCCTGAACAGCTGGTTGTCGGTGACGTCGTTCGCCACGTACAGGTCGGGCCAGCCGTCCTCGTCGAAATCGGCCCAGGCCGCCTCGAGGCTCTTCCCTCGTTCGCCCAGGACACCGGCCCTGACGGCGACCTCGGTGAACGTGCCGTTCCGGTTGTTGTGGTAGAGCAGATTGCGCTCCGGCGGAAACGCGTTGGGATTGATGCTCGCCGGGTTCTCGACGTCGTATTGCTCCGCGGCGGTCGGCTCGGAGGGGCGGGAATACTTGACATATCCCGTCACGTACAGGTCGAGAAACCCATCCCGGTCGTAATCGCCCCAGGCCACACCGGCCCAGAACCCCCGTTTTCCGCCGAGGCCCGCCGCTCGGGTGCGATCGCTGAAGGTGCCATCGCCGTTGTTGTGGTAGAGGAGATTCTCCCCGTACGTGGAGACGACCAGGTCGAGCCACCCGTCGTTGTCGTAGTCGGCCCACTCCGCACCCATCCCCCAGACGCGCAAATCGACGCCGGCCGCCACGCTGACGTCGGTGAACGTCCCGTCTCGGTTGTTGCGGAAGAGCACACAACGCGCCGGGGACTGGCGCACCGCTGCGGCGGTCAGGGTGATCGGGCCGACCACGTTCACGAGGAACAGGTCCGGCCAGCCGTCGTTGTCGTAATCGCCCCATGCCGCCCCGGAGCCCATGTCCTCCGGGATCTGCGACGACCGCTGCCCCGAAAACTGGCGGAATTGGATGCCTGCCTCGCGCGTCACGTCGGTGAACGTGATCCGGGGATAGTCCGCGGGTAACGAACGTGACAACTCGGAGGTGAGTCCTTCGATCTTCGCACCGGGCCGGTAGGCAGGCTCCGGTTTGACGGCAAGGAACACGATCGTGCCGGCAACGGCGACGAAGGCGAGCGCCAGCGCCCCCGTGAGCACGAGCCGGCGCTTCCAGCGCGGGAGGCCAGCGGACACGAGTCCTACCGCCCGCCGTTCGGCACTACCTCAATGCTCTTGGTGTCCTGCGAGAGGACCGTCACCGGGGCGGTGATGCCGGCCGATTCGCCGAAGAGAAAGTTCAGGAGGAATTGGTCGATCTTCCGGTACATCAGCTTCGCCGAAACATCGAGTCGCACCACCCGCCCGGGCGCGCGGAATGCGAACGTCTGTTGAGCGGGCACGCCGGGCGTCGCCCGTGGTCCTCTCGGCGCCGTCGCGGGGTAGTGGAACGCGTATTCGGCCCGGTCCGACTGGCCCGGGAACAGCGCCCGCCGGTAGCGCACGCCCACCATCTCCCAGAGGTTATGGCGGTCGATCAGTTTGCCATACTGATCCACCGGCTCCGACTTGAACATGAACGAACCCGGCTCGATGAAATGCTGCTTGTCCCGCTCTCCCGTTGCGAACACCACGTTGCCGTCTTGATCTCGTACCACCACTTCGACCCACGACTGGATGATGTCCAACGGCCCGGTGGGGTAGTCATGGCCGACCTTGTTGTTGGTGATCGCCACCGCGAGGCGAATCTGCTCACCCGGCCGCGCCTGCGCCGGTGCGATCAGCTCGATGGGAACCGCCGGCCCGGTGCGCCACTTGTCGGCGATCTCGGGGATGGCGATCCGGCCCTGCAGCCACCGTTCCGTCAGATCGGCGTGCTCCTGGGCTCCGTCGAGCTTCAAGGCCAGCGGCATGAACTGGTTGGCCGCGAGGAACTGATGGCTGCGGTGCTTCCCGTCGCCGGCCGACCGGTTGTAATCGAGGTTGTCGCCCCGGGCCGGGTCGTGCGAATCCTGGAGCGGCATGTGGCACTCACGGCATTCGATCGTCTTGCGCGGGTTGATCGTGTCATTCCAGCGGCTCTTGCGCCAGTTGTCGTACTGGTTTTGCAGCTGCACCCAGCCGACTTGGTTGATTTCCTCATCGATGAACTGCTTGTGGCAGGCGGCGCAGAACTGCGGACTCTTGAACAGGCGATGCTCCAGCGAGCGCACGTGCTGCCTCGGGTAGGCCCGAATCAGGAAATCCCGCACCAGCCGGGTGGCGCCGCTATCGCTCAGCTCGAACAGGTAACGCTGCGGCTGCGTGATGAGGTAACTGGCG
>DATICZ010000081.1:0-19115 GCA_035456525.1 Gemmatimonadales bacterium | reverse complement strand
GCCGAAGCCGTAGATCGCGCCGATGTCGCCGTCGCGCGGTGTGCGCACAACTCCCTCCGCGACCGCCCGGGCCGCTTCGTTGAGCATGGCGTAGGTGAGTCGCTGGATGATGTCGGCGGTCGGAATGCCGCCGTTGGGCTGCACGCCGAGCAGCGAATAGACGCTCGAATCGACCGGCCCCTTCTTCCCCCCCCGGTAGGTGAAGAAGCCCTTGCCGGCCTTGCGGCCGAGGCGTCCGTCCTTGACGAGCGCGGCGAGCGCCTTGGGCGGTGCGAGCCGCTCGCCGAATGCGCCTTCCAGCACCTCGCCCGCGTGCTGGGCGACATCCAGTCCGACCTCGTCGAGCAGCGTGATTGGCCCGACGGGAAAGCCGAATCGCACCATGGCGCGGTCGATGTCCTCGGCGCCGACTCCCGACAACAGGAGGTGCGCGGCCTCGTTCATGTATGGGCCGAGGATGCGGTTCACCCAGAAGCCCGGCGCATCGCGCACGACGATCACCGTCTTGCCCAGGCGGCGCCCGAACCCCACGGCCGTGCTCACCGTCTGCGGCGCGGTCGATGCCGAGGGGATCACCTCGAGCAACGGCATGCGCGCGACCGGAGAGAAAAAGTGCATGCCGATGACCTGCTCGGGGCGGCGAGCGACTTCGGCGATCCGGGCGATGGGGATGGTCGAGGTGTTCGTCGCGAACACGGCACCCGCCGGCAGGATGGCCTCGCATTCGCGCAACACCTGCCGCTTCACCTCCAGCTCCTCGAACACCGCTTCGATCACGAGACCGGCACCACCGAAGCCCGCGTAGCCGTCGCCGCCCGAGAGCAACGCGACGAGCCGGGCGTGCTCGTAGCGGGAAATGCGGCGCCGGGTGAGCCGTTCGTCCACGATGGCGCGCGCGGCGAGAACCCCTTTCGCCACGCGGGGCAGGTCGGCGTCCTTGAGGCGCACGTCGACGCCCGCCTGGACCACCGCCGTCCCCGCGATCCCCGAGCCCATGAAGCCGGACCCCACGATTCCCAGCCGGCGCACCTCGGCCGGCGGCGGGGCGTCGGGCACGCCGAAGTCCTTCTTGAGATCCCGCGTGGCGAAGAAGATCTGCACGAGCTTACGCGACACGTCGCCCACGGCGAGCTCGCCGAAGAGCCGGGCCTCGCGCTGCAGCCCCGCCGTCATGCCGTGCGTGAGGCCGTGGCGCACGGCCTCGAGGGCGGCGAGCGGGGCCGGGTAGTTGCCCTTGGTCTGGGACAGCACCTGCTTGCGCGCGAGACGGAACACGAGCAGGCGGCCCAGCGGATTGCCGTCGAGCAGCAACCCCATCAGCCCGCCGCGCCGGCGCCGCAGCATGACGCCCCGATCAGCCATGCGTCGCGCGGCGGCGATGGTGACATCCCTGAGAATAGACGGCGGGACGACCTCGTCCACCATTCCGAGCCGGAGCGCCTTCGCCGCCCGCTCGCTCCGGCCGGCGAGAATGATGTCGAGCGCGGCCCGCGCGCCGATGAGTCGCGGCAGGCGCTGGCAGCCGGACGCGCCGGGGAGGATCCCCAGCTGCACCTCGGGCAGACCAAGCTGGGTCTTGGGGTGATCGGTGGCGACGCGGTAGTGGCACGCCATCGCGAACTCGAGACCGCCGCCCAGACACGCGCCGTGAATGCCCACGGCGATCGGCTTGGCGAACTGCGCCACGCGGTCGAGCATTGCCTGGCCGTCTCGCGACAACTGCTCCGCCTCGGCGGCGCTCGCGAGCCGGACGAATTCCTCGATGTCGGCGCCTGCGATGAAGTTGTCGGCCTTGCCGGAGAAGAACGCCACGGCGCGCACCTGGGGGTCGCGCTCCAGGGCGAGCAGCATGGCGTAGACTTCGTCCTTCACCGCCTGGGAGATGACGTTCACCGGGGCGCCGGGACAGTCCAGCGTGACGACGGCGACCCCGTCCTTGACCTCCCAGGTGATCGCGGCCATCAGCGCCGCTCCAGCACGACGGCCGACGCCATGCCCCCCTGCGCGCACACCGAGATGAGACCGAATTGGACTTCGCGCCGCTTCATCTCGTGGGAGAGTGTGGTGACCAGCCGTCCGCCGGTAGCCCCGAAGGGGTGACCGATCGCGATCGAGCCGCCCATTACGTTGATGATCTCCTCGTTGATTTCCCACCCCTTCTCGGCGAATCCCTGCAGGTTCGACAGCACCTGAGAGGCGAACGCCTCGTGGATCTCGATCAGCCCGAGGTCCTTCCATTGAATCCCCGCCCGCTCGAGCGCCTTGGGGACGGCCCAGACCGGCGCCTGCAGCAGCTGCCAGCCGGGATCCACCGCCGCCACCGCGTAGGAGCGAATGAAGGCGAGCGGCTCGTAGCCGAGGGCGCGGGCGACGTCCTCGGCCATGAGCAGCACCGCCGAGGCACCGTCGGTGAGCGGCGAGGAATTGGCGGCCGTGACGCTGCCGTAACGGCGGTCGAACACGGGCTTCAGCTTGGCCATCTGCTCGAGCGTCGTGTCGCTGCGGATGCCGTTGTCGGCCTGCACGACTTCGCCGCCGGCTCGTTGTGGCAGCCACGGCGCGATCTCCGCCGTAAGGCGCCCGTCGGCCGTCCCCTTCGCGGCGAGCTGGTGGCTGCGCAACGTCCAGCGATCCTGGGCGTCCCGGGTGATGTGATTCTCCTTCGCCATCTTCTCGGCCGACTGACCCATCGACTGGCCGGTGGACGGCTCGGCGATGGCGGGTGCGACGGGGATGAGGTCACGGGGACGGATCCGCGCGAACGTGGCGAGCCGCGCGCCCAGCGTGCGGGCCTTGCTGGCGGTGACGAGGATGTCGGAAAGTCGCCGGGAGGCGAGGATCGGGATGTCGGAGAGGGCTTCGGCGCCGCCGGCCAGGATGACGTCGGCGTGCCCCTGGGCGATCTGGTCGTGTGCTGCGGTGATGGCCTGGTTCGACGACGCGCACGCGCGGTTGACCGAGTACGCCGGGATTTCCTTCGGGAACTGCGGCAGCAGGCTCACTTCGCGCGCGATGTTCGGAACCAGCGGTGAAGCGACGACCTGCCCGAAGATGACCTCGTCGACCTTCGCGGGATCGAGATTGGTCCGCTCGATCAGCTCTCGCGCCGCATGACGGGCCAGATCCACCGCGCGCGCGTCCTTCAGTACCGTCCCCGCCCTGCAGAACGGCGTCCGGCACCCCGCCACGATCGCCACACGCCGCCCATTGGCAAACGCCATCGCACCGCCTCCAATCCCGCCCATGCAAGGACGCCGAAACCTACCATGACCCCGCACCAGAGGGGAATGCGCGTGTCGTGCGACGCCGAAGTGCCCCGGCGCGATTACATTCTTCACGCGCACGCCCGCATGCCGGGGACTGCCGCGCTGGGGTGCAGCAGCCCCGGGACCCCGTGACGCAGGCCACGCGATGGGCGGTCGCATCGCGCGCAACCGCGCGGCCGCGCACCGCGCCGATTCGGAGGTGAGTTGGCGGGCGAAGCGCCGTTCTCGTATCGCACCCGCGCCGCAGCGCTGGAGTCGATCCAGTCGCAGCCGGTGGACCTGCTCGTGATCGGTGGCGGGATCACGGGGGCGGGCATCGCGCGCGACGCGGCGCTGCGCGGGTTCCGCACGGCGCTGGTCGACATGGGAGACTTCGGCGCCGGCACGAGCTCCCGCTCCTCCCGGCTGATTCACGGCGGCCTGCGCTACCTCGAGCAATACGAGTTCGGCCTCGTGCTGGAGGCCTCGCGGGAGCGACGCGTGCTGCTCCACATCGCGCCGCACCTGGTCCGCCCGCTGCGCTTCCTGTTCCCCCTCTACCGCGGCGGGCGCGTGCGGCCCTGGAAGCTGCGGGCCGGCATGTGGCTCTACGACGCGCTGGCGGTGTTCCGGAACACGCACCGGCATCGTTGGCTCTCACCGCGCAAGGCGCTGGAGGTCGAGCCGGGGCTGCGGGACCGGGACCTCCAGGGCGCAGCCGTGTACTGGGACGCCCAGACGGACGACGCGCGTCTCGTCGTCGCCGCCCTGCGCGGCGCGGCCCAGTCGGGCGCGTTGTGCGCCAACTACACCGCGATCACGAGCTTCGTGCGGGCCGAGGGCAGGATCATCGGCGCAGTACTGCGCGATGCCATCTCCGGAGAAGAACGCATCGTCCGGGCGCTGAGCATCGTGAACGCCACCGGGCCCTGGGTCGATCGCGTGCGGCGGCTCGACGATCCCAACGTGAAGCCGCTGATGCGCCTCTCCAAGGGAGCCCACGCCATCGTGCGGCGCGAGCGCCTGGGGCTGCGCGACGCGATCACCCTCGCCTCACCGATCGACGGCCGGGTGATGTTCCTCCTCCCCTGGAACGACCTCGCCTACATCGGGACGACCGAGACCGAGGAGGACGTCGCGCCGGAGGCGGTCCGCGCCACCGGGGACGATGTGACCTACCTGCTGCGCTCGGCGAACGCCGTCTTCCCCCGCGCCCGCCTCGCCCCCACCGATGTCATCGCCACGTGGGCCGGGCTCCGCCCGCTGCTCGCTCCCGAGCGTGACGTCCCGGCCGGGAAGGTGTCGCGCGAGCACCGCATCGTGGAGAGTCCGAGCGGCCTCGTCACCATCGCGGGCGGCAAGCTCACGACCTTCCAGGTCATGGGACGCGACGTCGTGGACCTCGTGGC
This sequence comes from Gemmatimonadales bacterium, assembly GCA_035456525.1. Lineage (GTDB taxonomy): Bacteria > Gemmatimonadota > Gemmatimonadetes > Gemmatimonadales > GWC2-71-9 > DASTHG01. Next base: position 14,461 of record DATICZ010000081.1, on the reverse strand, counting down.
CCGGCGGCTGCGCCAGGTGGACGGTCGCCCCCTGCCCCGCCCCCCGGCCACCGAAGCGCTGCCACTCCCCGGCGGAGAGATCGCCGCCCTCGACGTGATGATGCAGTCCGCCCGCATGAAGGAGCTGCCGGCCACGACCGCGCGCCACCTGGTGGACAGTTACGGCACGGAATCCGCCGCCATCCTGAATCTCGTCGCCAAGAACCGGGTCCTGGGCGGGCCGCTGGTGACCGGCCGGCCGGAAATCCGGGCCGAGGTCGTCTACGGCGTGGAACGGGAAATGGCGATGCGCCTGAGCGACGTCCTGATCCGCCGGCTCCACCTCTTCTACGAGGACCCGCAACACGGCGCCGGGGTGGCGGCCACCATCGCCAAGAAGATGGCTGAGCTGCTCGGCTGGGATTCCACGCGCGAGGACGACGAAATCGGCGAATACCTGGAGGAGGTGCGCATGTCGCGGGAGTTCCTGCGGGAGGTCGGGCGCACCAGCCAGGTCCCCCGCTAGCTGAAGTACCGCCGCATCAACCACCGCACGACCGCGGGTTTGCCGCACACGATACCGTAGAGCGTGGGGTCCTTGTCGCGCGAGCGATAGGCGCACACGTACCGGCCACCCGCCTCTTCGACCAGCAGCTGCGTCGCCGCGATATCCCACAGCTTCACCCCGTAGTCCACGGCGGCGCCGATCAGTCCCTCCGCGGCGAACGCGTGCGCGATGCAGTCGATGTAGCCTCGCACCTGGCCGTGCTCCCGCAGCAGCCGATCGAACCCCGCGCCTGCGCGGCATTGCACGAAGCGCGCCCGGTCGCCCACCGAGATCACCTCGCGCGGCAGGTCGCGGCGTGCGGCGTCGCGCAGATGCAGCCGCCGTCCATTGCGCCAGGCGCCGAGTCCCGCGGCCGCGCTGTAGCACCGGTTCAGGGCGGGCAGGTCGATCACGCCGACGAGCGGGCGTCCCCGGTGATGCAGCGCGATGATGGTGCCGTAGAACGGGATGCCGTTCTTGAGGCTGGTGGTGCCGTCGATCGGATCGAGGATCCATTGGAACTCGGCGTCCGGACGGCTCGGCGGCAGCTCCTCGCCGAGCACCCCGTGTCGTGGAAACGCCCGGCCGATGGCGGCCCGCAGCGTCCGCTCCACCGCGACATCGATGTCCGTGACGAAGCTGGCGTCGCGCTTGAGTCGGGTCCGGAAACCCGCCGCGATGCGCTTCCCGCCGACCTGCCGCGCCAGTCGCGCGAAGCGGAGGGCGGCCCGGTGGTAGCGCTGTCGCTCGCTGAGCGGAGGAATCACGATCCGGGGATGCCGCGGCTGGCCGGCCGGGCCCGAGATGACGTCGTGGAACGCGTGGAGGATGCCGTCGAGGGTCGCGGCAGGGCGAGCAGCAGGCGACGCATCGGCGTGTCTCCTAGAAGAGGATCTGGATGCCCGTCGTGAACACGCGATCGGACTTCTCGAAGCCCGGCTCGGGCAGGTGGTCCCGCAATAATAGCCTCGGGCGCGGGCACGCCGGCTCGAGGCTTGTCGGTCCGTCGCGACCGGGCGTCCCGTGACCCACGACCCCAGGCCGGCGGTCGGTGCGGCGGTGATCCACGGCACAGGGCGGAACCTCCCGGCGCAGCGGGGGTCCTCGTGGTCGAGTGGTTCGGCTGGGACGAGGGTTCGTCGCGGCCGTGACATTCTCGAACGGGAGGGGATCATGAAGCCTGTTGGCGCGGTTGCACTCGCGGTGAGCGTGCTGCTCGCCGCCACGACGGCCACGGCCCACGCGCAGCGGTCGCACATCGGGCCGCATGCCGGATACAATTTCGACGTCGACCGGGCGCTCATCGGCGCGCAGCTGACCCTGCCGCTGGGGCGGACGGTGGAGCTGTACCCGTCCTTCGACTACTACTTCATGGACTCGGGCTCGCTGGTCGGCTTCAGCGGGGATCTCAAGTTCCGCGTGCCGACGGGTGGACCGACGGTGCTGTACGTCGGAGGTGGCGTCAACTTCCTGCGCGCGTCGGCCGGCGGCAGCTCCGACACGGATACCGGCTGGGACATCCTGTTCGGGCTCGAGTCACGGCTGGGGATGACACATCCCTACGTGGAGGGCCGCGTGCTCAATCACAGCAGCTCGTCGTTCCAGCTGGCGGTCGGCCTCAACCTCACGCTGTTCTAGGCCGCGCCGCCGAGGTGTTTCTGCCGCTCCATGCGGCCGTAGGCTTCTGCTTCGTGGGTCCGCGCCGCGATGAGCGAGGCCACGATGCCGACCGCGAAGGACAGCGGGATCGTGACGAGCGCCGGGTTCTTGAGCGGGAACCAGGCCGTGGGATGACGCAGCACGTCGACCTGGACGGTGGGCGAGAGCCAGATGAGCACCAGCGTCGACACCGTGCCCACGACCATGCTCGTCACGGCCCCTGCGGTCGTGTATCCTCGCCAGAACATGGAGAGCACCAGCGCGGGGAAATTCGCGCTCGCGGCGATGGCGAACGCCAGCCCGACCATGAAGGCCACGTTCTGACCCTTGAACGTGATGCCGAGCAGCACCGCGAGGATGCCCAGCCCCATGGTCGCCACGCGCGCCACCTTGAGCTGCTCCGCGGTGTCGGCGCGGCCCCGTCGGACCACGCTCACCCAGAGGTCGTGTGACAGCGCGGCGGCGCCCGACAGCGTCAGCCCCGCGACCACGGCGAGGATGGTGGCGAAGGCCACCGCCGCGATGAACCCGAGGAACGCCCGCCCACCGAGGAACTCGGCGAGCAGCGGGGCGGCCATGTTTCCTCCCGGCTCCACCTGGCGGATCGCGTCGGGCCCGACGAGCACCATGGCGCCGAATCCGAGGACAAACGTCATCAGGTAGAACGCCCCGATCAGCCCGGTCGCGTAGAACACCGACTTGCGCGCCGCTTTCGCGTCGGGGACCGTGTAGAACCGCATCAGGATGTGCGGCAGGCCGGCGGTCCCGAACATGAGCGCCATGCCGAGCGAGATCGCGTCGAGCGGCTTCGCCACGAGCCGGCCGGGTGCCAGCACCGCGTCGCCGTAGCGCTGCGCGGCGGCGGCGAACAGCGCCGCGGGATTCATCCCGAAGCGGGACAGCACGAGCACGGTGAGAATCGCCGCGCCCGAGAGCAGCAGGCCGGCCTTGACGATCTGCACCCACGTCGTCGCAAGCATGCCGCCGAACAGCACGTACGCGATCATCGCCGCCCCGACGATCACGATGGCGGTCTCGTAGTGGAGGCCGAACATCAGCCGAATGAGACTGCCCGCGCCGACCATCTGGGCGATGAGGTACAGGGCCACGGTCGACAACGTTCCGAGCGCCGCAGCGAGGCGGACCGGGGTCTGCGACAGCCGGGCGGCGACGACGTCGGCGAACGTGTACTTGCCGAGGTTGCGCAGGGGCTCGGCGACCAGAAACAGCACGACCGGCCATCCCACGAGCCAGCCGGTCGAGTAGATCAGGCCGTCGAATCCGGTGGTCGCGACGAGCCCCGCGATGCCCAGGAACGACGCCGCGCTCATGTAGTCGCCCGCGAGCGCGAGGCCGTTCTGGGCCGGACTGATGGTCCGCCCGGCGGCGTAGAAATGCTCCGTCGTCCGCGTGCGGCGGGCGGCCCAGTACGTGATTCCGAGCGTGGCCGCGATGAACGCGAAGAAAAACGTCATGGCGACGCCGTTCGGCTCGCCGATACTCGTGGCGGGGGGCACCTGCGCCGTCAGGCTACTCATCGAGTGCCCGGAGCTTGGCATCGTAGCGCGTGTTCGCCCAGCGCACGTAGATCCAGGTGAGCAGCCAGGAGCACACGATGACACCCGCCCCGAGCACCATCCCCAGCGAGAGACCCGGGGCGAGCAGGCGGCCCAGCAGCGGCTTGGCGAACGCGATCAGCAGGACGAAGCCGAAGTACAGCACGATCATCGCCCCGGTGAGGACGATCGCGACCTTCCAGCGCGCCGCCGCGACCGCCCGAAGACGAGCGCTCCGATCGGCCGGGTCGATCACCGCCAGCCCCGCAGGCTCCGCACGTAATCGTGCAGCACCAGGAACTTCTCGAAGACGATCACGCCTTTGCGCTTGCGACCGAACTCGCCGAATAGCTCCCGCAGCCGGCCGCGCCGCGTCACGTAGAACCGGAACGTCTCGGCGAAATCTTCCTGTGGGTGCGTGCCCGCGTAGCGGCTCACGTAATCGACGAGCGTGGTGGCCACGCGGTGCCGTTCGAAGTCCACCCAGTGCTCGTCCGCCACGCGATAGGCCTTGCGCACCTCGCCGAAGGTACGGCGGAACCGGCCCGAGCGCGTCCAGCTCCAGTTGTGATACAGGAACGAGTGCCCCAGCTCGTGCAGGATGAGGCCGGTGAGCATGTTCCAGGAGATCTCGTCACGCCGGCGCTTTCCGGTTACGTAGCGGCGGTCGATTTCGATCACCTTGGGCGCCGCCGGCGAGACGCCGGACACGCCCGGGCGCAGCAGGATGCGGTAGTCCCAGTCCTTGATGCGCGAGACGATGAGCAGGCTGCGCACGCGACGCAGCGCCTGGCGCACGAGATCGCGCCCCGTCGCGTCCTTCCCGCACCACGGACACGTCTCCATCCAGTCGTCCACGCCGCGATCGCAGTGGGGGCAGTCGTTCTGGAAGCGCTCGTATTTCCAGCGCTGCGCCTTGCCGCACCAGGGGCACCACTGCATCGGGTACTGGAGACCGCCGTGGCAGCGCTTACAGCGGCGCTCGTACTTGAACCCCTTGGGTTTCTTGAGCGGCTCGGGACTGGACTGTTCGTCGCTGATGTTCCGCCCGCACCAGGGGCAGTGCGAGAAGCTGTCCGAGACCATCCAGCGGCAGTAGCGGCACTCCACGCCGGTCTGAAGCTGCGTATCGCCCCAGCGCAGCGCTTTCGCGCAGTTGGGGCAGTGGTACCAGAAGGGCTCGATCTCGGCGCGGCAACGCGGGCAGCGCAACTCAGGCCGCGGCACCTCCCGGCGTCGCACCAGGGTCCGCACCGCCGACCAGACGGAGCCGCTCATCGCCGCAGCGCCTCGTCCACGATCCGCTGGATGAACGCGCGGTAGTTCATCCCCGCCTTCTCGGCAGCGTTGGCGAACTCGTGACCGTACGCGATGAAGGGGTTGGGATTCGCCTCCAGCACGTAAACCTCGTGGTCGTGCGTCAGCCGCAGGTCCATGCGGGCATAGTCCTGCAGCCACAGCGCGTGAAACGCCGTCTCGCACACGCCGCGGATCTTGCCGCGCACCGCCTCGGAGAGACGGGCGAACCCCGAGCGGATATGATGGCGCTCGCGGTACTCGTCGTTCCATTTGGCCATGTAGGTGACGATGCGCCGCTCCGCCTTGGGAACCTTGCCGAAATGCAGCTCCACCACCGGCAGCACCTCCGGGTCGTCGTTGCCGATCAGCGAGACGTACAGCTCGCGCCCCTCGACCAGCTCCTCGGCGATGGCCGCCTGGTGAAACTTGTCGTGAATGAAGGTCACCCGCTCGGCGAGGCTTTCGTCATCGCCCACCACCGACGCCTGTGAAATCCCCACCGACGCGTCTTCCAGCAGCGGCTTCACGATCAGCGGGAAGCGCAGGGTGGAGGGCCGCAGGAACGCGTCGCCCGCATGGAACGTGGCGAACTCCGGCACCCGGATGCCGTGGTGCTTGAGGATCTTCTTGCTCATCGACTTGTTGCGCGCCACGAGAAGCCCCGTGGGCGTGGACCCGGTGTGCCGCCACCCGTGCATCTCCAGCACGGCGGCCACGGCGTATTCGTACTGCGCGCTGCCGCGAAACCCTTCGCAGCAGTTGAAGACCAGCGCAGGCTCGAAGGCGCGCAGCCCGTCCACCAGCGGTCGCACGTCGTCCACGATTCCCACCATCAGCACCTCGTGGTCGTTCTGCATCAACGCGCGCGCCACGTCGTACTCCGCTTCCTCGACCTTGGCGGCTTCGATCTCGCGCTTGTAGTCCGCGTCCTCCCACCCTGGGTGAGGCGTGTCGAACACGACCGCGATTTTCACGACCGGCGCTCCCGCTTCATGTCGCGCCCTACGGTGCGCAGGGCCAGGAGGAGCACGAGCCCGCCCACCAGGCCGACCGTCGGCAGCAGCAGCATCGCCCGTCGCAGGGCCTCATCGGCCGACAGGTGCCATACCGCCTGCAGGCGGTCGGACAGATACCCGATCAACGGCGGCGCGATCGCGTCGCCGGCCAGGTGCGAGAACAGCAGGAACGCCCCCATCACCGACGCCCGGATGGCAGCCGGCACGACGTCGAAGATCACGGCGGCGAGGGGACCGTTGTACCAGGTATAGAAGAAATAGATCGTGAACACGAGCGGCGCGAACAGCCGGAGATCGTTCGTCAGGATCAGCGCCACGCAGACCGGCGAGCCCAGCAGAAAGCCGGCGCCGGAGACCGCCACGCGCGCGCCGCTCCAGCGCTCGAACAGCAGGTCCGCGAGGCGGCCGCCCGTCAGGGCGCCGAGCGCGCCGCCGGCCAGACCCCACAGACCGAATTCGCGTCCCACGTCGCTCACTGAAAACCCGTGGACGCGCTGCATGAAGCTCGCCGCCCACGCAATGAGCCCGTTCACGGCGAAGGTCACCAGTGCCCCGCCCACGAACACCCAGATGAGCGTCGGCACGCGCAGCACGATGGCCGCCGCCTCCACGAACTCCTCGAACGCGGTCGCCGCCACCTCCTGCGCTTCCGACGTGCGGCGCAACGCGACCGGAACGAGGCGCGCCACGGTCCAGGCCACGCCCACCCCGACGAACATGCCGAAGACGGCCACGACCATTTCAGTGGGGATCACCTGGACCAGCGCCAGGATGCCGCTCACCACCGCACCCAGCGCCGACAGTCCGATCACCGGTGCGCCGTAGCGCGCGGCCTGCCGCAGTCCCGTAGTCGTGAACCGGCGCAGGGTGACGGCGATGGGCGTGGGCGGACGGCGCTTCGGCTCCCGCAGCCGGGAGGCGAGGATCGCCAGGCCGAAGCCGGGGAGGCCGAGCCACAGGAACGCCAGCCGCCACCCATAGGCCTCGGCGAGCAGCCCGCCCAGCCAAATCCCGAGCACGCCGCCCAGCGCCATCCCTACGGAGTAGACACCGATGGCGAGGGCGCGGCGTTTCTCCTTGAAGTACTCGGCGATGAGCGCCTGGGAGACGGGTCCGTAGCCGGCCTCGCCCACGCCGACCATCGCGCGGCACAGGAACAGCTGCCAGAAACTCCTGACCGCGCCGCCGAGGGACGTGAACAGGCTCCACAGCCCCACCCCCCAGGCGATCACGCCGCGCCGCGTGCGCAGGTCGCCGAGCACGCCGAGGGGCAGCGCGGCCAGCGACAGGACGATGATGTAGGCCGAGCCGATCCAGCCCAGCTGCTGGTCGGAGAGTTGGAGATCCCGTTTGAGGGGCTCGAAGACCGCGAAGACGACGTTGCGGTCCGCATAGTTGAAAAGGTTGATCAGCGTGAGCAGCCCCAGGACGTAGTACGGATACGTCCGGGAGTCGCTGGCCGGTCGGCTCACGTCAGCGCTCGCGCCCGCTGCCCGCCGCCTGCGCGCGCGCGTCGCGCTCCTTCCGGGCCGCCACGTACGCCGCCCGCAGGTCCGTCATCAGCGCGTCGCGCCGCTCGTACAACCGTTTGAGCGGCCGGGGCGGATGTCGCGCCAGGGCGTAGGCCGCAAGGATCGGGAAGCCGATCGAGTTGTCGAGATAGCACACCACCGTTCCCGGCAGCTGGTCGGGATCGACTTTACCCCAGCTGACCGCCTCCGCCGGCGTGGCACCCGAGAGCCCGCCGGTGTCGGGCCGGGCATCGGTCATCTGGAGGTAGTAGTCGTGCCCCTTCTCGCTGATCCCGAGCACTTCCTGGATCTGCGGCTCCGTCTGCAGCACGAAGTTCTTGGGGCTGCCCCCGCCGATCAGCAGGACGCCGCTCTTGCCGCCGTTCGACTTGGCACCGAACACGATGGCCGCGGTCTCGTTGACGTCGGCACTGACGTCGAAGCGGAGCTGTGAGCCCGCGAGCGCCTGCTCGGCGACGTTCATCCCGATCGAGGAGTCGCCGGGTGAAGAGGTGTAGATCGGCACGCCGCACTGGTGCGCCACGGCGAGCACCGAGCGGCGGGACAGTCCCAGCGCCTTCTCGCGCTCGGCGACGTAGCCGCCCAGCAGGTAGTGATACTCGGCGGTGCTCATGGGGCGCTGGAATTCGGGGCGCGCCGAGACCTCCCGGATGTAGGCGTCGGTGGAGAGCAGGACATCGTAGTGGAAGAAGATGTCGTAGATGCGCACCACGCCGGCTTCGCGCAGCTCCACGTCGTCGGCGAACGGGTTGCCGCGATGCATCGACAGGCCCAGCCCGAAGTGCGCGTCGTGATAGAGGTTCGCGCCGGTGGAGACGATCCAGTCGATGAACCCGGCTTCGATGAGCGGGATGATGGTGCTCATCCCCAACCCCGCGGGGGTCATAGCCCCGGTGAGACTCATCCCGACCGTGGCGTCGGGCGCGAGCATCCGCTCCGTGTAGAGGCGGCACGCTTCGGCCAGCCGCCCCGCGTTGTACGCCAGGAAGGCACGCTCCACCAGCTCGGCGACGGTCTCGCGGCCGGTGATCGCCTGAGGGTCGATGCGCGCGCCGCGCAGAAAGCCGGAGGATGTCATCGGTTTCAGGACTTCCGCGAGGAGCGCGCGTGCGCCCGTTCTTCCCGCGCCTTGACCACGAGCCCGACGGCTTCCGCGGGATGATCCGTCACGTGGAACAGCTCCAGGTCCTTGGCGTCGATCTTGCCCTCCCCGGCGACCCGTTCCGCCAGCCATTCGGCCAATCCGCCCCAGTACTCCCGTCCGAAGAGCACGACCGGAAAGTGCTTCACCTTTCCCGTCTGGATCAGCGTGAGCGCCTCGAACAGCTCGTCCATGGTGCCGAACCCGCCCGGGAAGACGATGAACGCCGTCGAGTATTTCACGAACATCGTCTTGCGGACGAAGAAGTAGCGGAAGTTGATCGACCGCTCCACGAACGCGTTGGTCCCCTGCTCGAACGGCAGCTCGATGTTGCAGCCGATCGAGAGCCCGTTCCCCTCCTGCGCCCCCCGATTCGCGGCCTCCATGATGCCGGGCCCGCCGCCCGTGATGATGGGAAACCCCTGCCGCGCGAGCAACCGTGCCGTTTCGACGGCCTTCTCGTAGTAGGGGTCCCCCGCCTTGGTCCGGGCCGACCCGAAGAATGTGACCGCCAACCGCACGTCGGACAGCGTGTCGAACCCTTCGACGAACTCCCCCATGATGCGCAGCACGCGCCACGGATCGGTGTGCACGAATGCCCGCCGTTCCGTCGACGGGACGGTCGTGAGCAGGCGTTCGTCTTCAGTGACTCCGGTACGCGGCAAGTCGCTCGAGCGCTGCGGCATGGTCTTCCTGGAGGTTGTAGAAGAACGGAGACAGGCGAACGTGACCGGGGCGGGCGTCGGCGACGATGCCGCACGCCGCGAGATGCCGCACCGCCGCGGCGGGATCGGCGGCGGGCAGCATCACGATCGCCGAGCGCGTGTCCGGGGTGGCGGCCACCTTGGGGCGGAACCCCGCCTCCCGGGCGCGCGCCACGAGATCCTCGGCGAGCGCCGCGGTGGCGCGCCGGATCGCCGCGACGCCGATCTCCTCGATGTACTCGAGCCCGCCGAGCTGGGTGAACACCGACGGCAGGGCGGGCGTCCCCTGCTCGAAGCGCCGGGCGTCGTCGTGGAACTCGAGCGCACGCGGTTCGAAGGCGAACTGGTCGCGGTGCCCGAACCATCCTGTCGCCGAGGGCGCGAGCTGGCGCGCCAAACCCTCGCGGACGTAACAGAAGACGATCCCCGTGCCGCCGAGCAGCCACTTGAGGCCGCCCGCGATGAGGAAGTCCACGCCGGTCGCCGGCGCATCCACGGGCAACTGGCCGACCGCCTGATATGCGTCGATAAGGCACAGCGCCCCGCGCCGGTGGGCCACGTCGGCGACCGCCGCGATGTCCTGAATCGCTCCACTCGTGAAGTACACGTGCGACGTGGCGACCAGCGCGGTGCGGTCGTCCACCGCGCGCGCGATCGCCTCGACCGGCACGCTCACCTGATCGGGGCTCTCGACCAGTACGACCTCGACGCCGTGCGGCCGCTTGGCGAGCCATTGATAGACGAGCGTTGGGAAATCGAGCGACGTGACGACCACGCGGGGGCGCTCCCGGTAGTCGATGGCGCTCGCCACCGCACCCACCGCGGCGGAGACGCTGGGGGCGAGCGCGATGTGGCGCGCCTCGGCACCGATCACCTTGCCGTAGCGGGCGCGCAGCTCCGCCAGTGCCGCCCACCAGTCGTCATACCACGCGGCGGCCCCGCGCGCCTGCCAGGTGTCCAGGAACCCCGCGAGCTTGCGGCGCGCCCGCTCCCCCAGAGGCCCGAGCGAGCAGGTATTGAGATAGACCCGATCCCGGAAGATCGGGAATTCGCTCCGGAAGCGGCTCAGGGGGAGTGCGTCGGCCGCCGGGCCCACCGGACCGCCCGCGACGCCGCTTGCAAGCGTCATAGTCGCTGAATATACAGAAGCCATGGAGACTCCGGCGAGTTGGACCGCGCTGATCGCCCGTCTGGCGTTGCGCGCCGTCGTTCGGCCCCGGCTTGCGGTCGATTTGCTGCGCCTGACGTGGAGCTTCCGGGCTCGGGGGTGGTATCGCCGCCCGCCGTTCCTCCCGCTCCCTCCTCGCGAGTACATGCGCTGGCGCATGTTCACCGCCTACGGCGACGAAGCCGCGGTCCCGCCGGTCGAGGACGTCGTCCGGTTCGCGCGCTGGCGGCGGGAGACGATGCGGCTCTGATGACCGAGACGTATGGATAGCGCCGTCGCGGAGCTCAGACGCCGAGCGCGGTCGCTGGGATTCGACGCGGTCGGCGTCGCGCCGCTCGAGCCGAATCCGCATGCGCGGGAGCTCGACGACTGGCTCGAGGCCGGATACGCCGGCACGATGCGTTACCTCCACCGTCAGGCGGCGAAGCGGAAGGACCCGCGCGTGATCATGCCTGAGGCCCGGGTCGCCGTCGTCACCTTGACCAACTACTTCCACTCCCAGGGAAGTCCGCCTCCCGCCCGCGTCGCCCAGTACGCCTGGTCCCGCGACTACCACACGGTGCTGGGCGACCGCCTCGAACGGCTGGCCGCCGCGATTCGCGAGCTGTGCCCCGGAGCGCGCACCCGCTGTTACGTCGACGCGGGACCGGTGCCGGAGCGGGAGCTCGCGCAGCGGGCGGGGCTCGGCTGGATCGGCAAGAACACGATGCTGATCAACCCGGAAATCGGCTCGTTCACGTTCCTCGGGACCGTCCTGACGGACGCGCGGCTGCCGCCCGACCCGCCCTTCGAAGCCGACCGCTGCGGCACCTGTCGCGCCTGCCTCGACGCCTGCCCGACCGGCGCGTTCGCCGCCCCCCATGTGCTCGACGCGCGGCGCTGCATCTCGTACCTGACCATCGAGCATCGCGGAGCGTTCACCGACGAGCAACAGGCGTGGATCGGCGACTGGTTGTTCGGCTGCGACGTGTGTCAGGACGTGTGTCCCTGGAACGTGCGCTTCGCGCGCCCGACCGAGGACGCCGAGCTCGCGCCGCGTGCCCTCCCCGATGCGGCGGAGCTCGCGGCGATCGACGCGGCGACGTTCGACCTCCGCTACGCCGACACGGCATTCTCCCGGCCGGGCCACGGCGGCATGCGCCGCAACGCCGCGGCCGTCCGTCCCGCCGGCGCGCCCGACCGCCCATGACCGCGAGTCGCATCGCCGAGATCCAGCGTCAGCTCACCGAGGGCCTGGCCCGCATCGATCCGCACCACCGGCTCGCCGGCCGGCCCACGAGCTTCCGGGTGATCGATGGACAGACGCTCGAAATCACCTTCCGTGACGTCGCCGGGATCGCCGAGGCGGAAGTGCTCGGGGTCAAGCGCATGCTCGGCACCGGATGCTATTGCACCGTCTCGCCGCAAACCGCCGAGCAGATCACGGTGCGGTTCGTCGTACCGCTCTAGCCCGGAACCAGTCTCAGCACGGGGAGCTCGGTCGGGTTGCCCCAGCGGATCGGAATCGCCCCCGACCCGACGCCCGCCGAGACGTAGAGCCACGTCCCGCGCACCTGGTGCAGGCCGTGCAGATACCGGCGCCCGAATTGCGACGGCACGGTGAGCGGTCCGATGAGCGGCCAATGCACCTGGCCGTTGTGCGTGTGCCCCGACAGCATGAGGTCGATGCGCAGACCCGGCGGGAGGTACTCCACCAGATCGGGGTTGTGCGACAGGAGCACGACGGGAGTCGATGCGGACAGGCCTTCGAGCGCGTCGGCCACGCGGACCGCGCCGTGCGCGAGGTCGTCCACCCCGGCCACGGCCAGATTACTCCGGGCGCGGCGGATCAGGCGATGCCGGTTCAATAGCAGGTCCGCCCCCGAGCGCCGCACGACATCGGCCACCAGGTCGGGCCCGACCCAGTGATCATGGTTGCCGAGCACCGCCACCACGCCGTCGGACGCGTGCAATCCGGCGAGCAGCGATTCCAGGCCGTCGAGATCGCTGCGCGCGTGACTCACGAAGTCGCCGCCCAGCGCGATCAAGTCGGGGGCCAGGGACGTCACGCGCTCGACCGCCTGCGCGAGCCACCACCGCGGCACCGCCGGGCCGCTGTGCAAATCGGTGACCAACGCGATCCGGTAGCCCGCGAGATCCGGCGGGAGCCCGGCGATCGGTACCGGCACTTCCGGCGTCTGCAGCACCTCGCGCTCCCAGCGGCCCAGCGGAGCCGTCAGCCGTTCGACCAGCCACCCGATCCGCGCCTTCACGCGCCGCTCGAAGAACGGCGGGCGCGCGACCGCGCTCGGCGGCCTCCGCCGCCGCGGATAGAAGATGGGACCGATCACCGGCCCTCGGCGGCCGGGAGCTCGCGCGTTTCGCCGTGGGCCAGCTGCCAGAAACGCTCCACCGGCAGGCCGGCGGCGCACCAGCTCGCCAGCGCCCGCTGGGGAGGCTCGTCCAGCGGCTCGTCGGTGAGCTTGAAGGTGCCCCAGTGCATCGGTATGACTCGTGGGACACCCAGGTCGCGCGCCGCCGCCACGGCCTCCTCGGGGTTCATATGGACCGGCTGCATGAACCAGCCGGGCTCGTAGGCGCCGATCGGCAGCAGGGCCAGGTCGAACGGGCCGAATCGCTGCGCCACCCGCGCGAACTCCGGGTGGTAGCCCGTGTCTCCCGCGAACAGCAATCGCCGCCTGCTGGAGGCCACGCTCCAGCCGCACCACAGGGTCCGGTTGCGGTTCCACGGCGCCCGGCCGCTGAAGTGCTGGGCCGGGGTGCATCCAATGGAGAGCGGGCCGAGCGCCGCCTCCTGCCACCAATCGAGCTCGGTGATCTCGTGCACGCCGCGTCGCCGCAGAAATGTGCCGAGGCCCAGCGGCACGAACCACCGCGCCCCCGGATCCCGTGCCTCGAGACGGCAGACGGTGAGGTCGTCCAGGTGGTCGTAATGGTCGTGGGACTGCAGCACGATATCGATCGGCGGCAGCATGTCGAAGGGAATGCCGGGAGCCAGGAGCCGCTTCGGGCCGACGCCGGGAACGGGCGACGCGCGGTCGCTCCAGATCGGGTCGGTGAGGATGTTCAATCCACCCAGCTGCAGCAGAAACGTCGAGTGGCCGACCCAGGTGATCGACAGGACGTCGTCCGGGGCGCGCGGTACGGCGAAGCACGGCTCGGCCTGCGGAAACGTGGCGGGATCCGGATCGGGGGGTGGAGGGTTCCGGACGCGCTCCACGAACCACCAGCGGAGCAGCCCGCCGACGTGGCCTTGTTGATTTCCCGCGGCCCAGGGATTCCTGAAGCCGCCGCCTGGTGAATGGTGTGCCGGCAGAACGCCCTCCGCAGCGAAAGCTACTGCGGAGGGCGTCGTCGTGCGCCGACTATGGGACGGTGATCGTCGCTTCCTTGTATTTGTTCTCGCTCATCGCGCGGAGGTGGGTGGTGCCTGCGTGACGCCCGTACACGAGCGCGTTCGCGCCGGAGAACCACACCAGGTCGGCCGTTCCCGAAGAATCAGTGAGGGACCAGGAGATCTGCCGGTTGGTGAGGATGTTGCCGTTTGAGTCCTTCAACACCGCGGTGAACCCGACGCTGTCACCGACGGCGAGCGTCGCACTGGACGGCGAGAGGGTGATGGTGGCGACCGCGTTCTGCGGCGACACGTTCACGACCTCGATCAGCGCCGAGTCCTGCAACGCGCCGCTCGAAGCGACGATCCAAGCCCGCCCGACGCCCCGACCCAGGACGGTCGCGCGGGACAGCGAATCCGCTGTGAACCCCGAATCCTGCAGCACTGCCGCGACCGCTGTGTCGCGGCTGAGCCAGCTCACCTGCGGGCTCTGCTCGGGGATGCCGCTCGCGTCTCCCACGGCGGC
>DATICZ010000080.1:0-6242 GCA_035456525.1 Gemmatimonadales bacterium | reverse complement strand
GTCCACTCGAATGTGCCGGCTGCGGTCGGCGCCGGCTCCCTCACTCCGCCCCGCTGCGGCGTCCTGCTCGGACACGGTCACGCGCTCGACGTCGCCCGCCCGCGCCAGTGCACGCTCGATCTCCGCCGCCTCCACAGCCGCATCCAGCCGGAAACTGAACCGGCCGTCGAAGTCGTCCGACTCGAACGTCGCCTCCGGAGGCGAAACGTGAGCCACCGCGCCCACGTCGCGCGCGCGCCGCAGCACGAGCAGCGCCCGTCCACCCTTGAGGGGGGCTTCGGCACGCAGCGTGACCGACACCAGGCGTCCCAGACTCGACGCCTCGACCGGGGCGTCGCCGACCGGCGGGCCCACGGCCGGCGCCGCCGTGCGGCTCGATCGCCGGCCACGCGCCGCCTTGCCGGCCGGCGCGCCTCCCCGGTGCTGCGCCGCCACGTCCAGCTCGGCGCCCAGGCCCGCGACGTCCACGTCCTTCTCGCGTCCCGCCACCGCGAGGCCAATGGATTTTTCCAGGAGATCGATGCCGCGGAACAACAGCTGCAGCATGTCGCCGCTCGGCGCGACGACGCCCGTGCGCAACCGGTCGAGCAGATTCTCCATGCGGTGCGCCAGGTCCGCCACCCGGGCGTAGCCCATGGTCGCCGCCATGCCCTTCACCGTGTGCACCGACCGGAACAGCCCGCCCAGCGGCTCGGCGCTCGCCGGCGCCCGTTCCCACTGCAGCAGGAGCTGGTTGCAGGCGCTCAGGTGCTCCCGGCTCTCCGCCAGGAACAAATCGGCGTATTGCGAAAGATCCATGTCACCCCAGCACGCGCTGGACGGCTTCCAGCACGCGCGACGGCTGAAACGGCTTCACCACGAAGTCCTTCGCGCCGGCCTGGATCGCTTCCACCACTAGGGCCTGCTGCCCCATGGCGCTGCACATGAGGATCTTCGCGTCGGGATCGTGCTTGACGATCTCCCGCACCGCGTCGATGCCGCCCATGTCGGGCATGACGATGTCCATCGTGACCAGGTCGGGCTTCAGCTGCTTGTACCGCTCAACCGCCTGGGAACCGGTCTCCGCCTCGCCCACTACCTCGAAGCCGGCCTGCGCCAGGATGTCGCTGATCATCGTCCGCATGAAAATCGCGTCGTCGCAGACGAGAACAGAGTGGCTCACAGACCCTCCCTAGGAAGTCAGTATGGGGGCCAGCAAGGCTTCCGTATCCAGTACGACGAACACCTGTCCGCCGCGGCGGCCCACTGCGCGCACCAGACGGGGATCGACACCCGGCAGGCGCTCCCGGCGCTCCAGCTGATCATCGGGAATCGCCAGCAGGTCCAGCACTTCGTCCACCGCGAAACCGAGCGGGCGCCGCTCCGGCCCGACCTCGAGCAATACCGTCGTCCCCTCGGCCGTCGAGGGCGCTGGTTGCTCCAGGGCCCGCCACCCATCCACCACGGTCACCAGACTGCCCCGCACGTTCACGAGTCCCGCTACCAGCGGCGGGGCGCCGGGGATACGGATGGTCGGAAGCCGGGGGAGGATCTCCCGCACCGTGTCCACCTCGGCCGCACAGGCCAGCGAACCCACCCGGAACACCAGCAAGCGGACAACGGTCGTGTCAGCCATCCGATAGAGCGAAGCCAAGATACTGCAAGGGGTTGCGTTCAGCAAGCAATTGTGGATCCCCCGCCGCCTCCGCCAGCGCCGGGAGCAGGTCGGCGGGCCACTCCGAGCGCAGCGTGAGCACGTCCCCGGTCACCGGATGCCGGAACGACAGCAGCGCCGCGTGCAGCAGCTGGCGCGGGGCCAGGCTCTCGAGCCGCTCCGCGGCGTGCCGCTCGGAGGGGGTCACGCGTCGGCTCCCGCCGAAGGCGTATTCCCGGTCCCCGACCACCGGATGCCCGACGTGGGCCACGTGCACGCGAATCTGGTGGGTGCGGCCCGTGCCGAGCCGGACGCGCAGCAAGTCGACCAGTGCGAAACGCGCCACGACCTCGACGTGCGTGACCGCGTGCCGACCTCCCGCGCGAACCGTCATCCGCTTTCGGTCCTCGGTGTGACGGGCGATGGGGGCCTCGATGTCGACCGGGCTCTTGGCGAAGTGCCCCCAGGTGACGCAGGCGTACACGCGCTGCACTTCGCGCCGCTCGATCGCACGCGCCAGCCGGCGATGCGCCAGATCGGTCTTGGCCACGAGCAGCAATCCCGACGTGTCGCGGTCCAGCCGGTGGACGATGCCGGGCCGCCCGGCCGTGGACCCCTCCGACAGGGCCGTGCCCCGGCCGACCAGTGCGTTGACCAGGGTGTCGTCCCAGTGGCCGGGGCCGGGGTGGACGACGAGCCCCGCGGGCTTGTCGAGCACGGCGAGGTGCTCGTCCTCGAACACGAAACGGAGGTCGGTATGGGTCGGGGCGTACGTCCGGGGCGGTGCGGTGGGCGGGAAATCCACCGTTACGACGGTGCCGCGCTCCAGCAGCGCGGAGGCGCGCAGCGCCTTGCCCTCGGCGCTCACGCGCTTGTCGGCGATCAAACGGGCGGCCTGGGTCCGGGACAGCGCGAGCTGGTCGGCGAGAAAGCGGTCGAGGCGCTCGGTGAGAGGCACCACGATGCAGAAAGTGGTGCCGTCGGAGTTCACGACGACGCCGTCCCGGCCTCCTTCGCCGGCCCGCCGCCGCGGGCGCGTCCCTCGAGCCACAGCGACACCGCGAGCGCGATCGCCCCGACCGTGATGGCCGAATCGGCGACGTTGAAGGTCGGCCAGCGGTAGTTCCCGATGCCCACTTCGATGAAGTCGACCACGCCCTGGGCGCTGCGCAGGCGATCGAGCACGTTGCCGACCGCCCCGGCGACGAGCAGGGCCAGCACGAACAGCCGCATCCGGTCGTGATCCGGTGTGTGGCGCACCATCGAGCCGAGCACGGTCAGGGCGAGGAGCGCCAACGCCAGGAAGATCCAGCGTGAATACTCGGGCGGCCCGAGACACAGCCCGAACGCGGCGCACTGGTTGTACACCAGGCGCAGCACGACGTAGTCGCCGATGACCGGAACCGGCCGGCGCGACAGTACGCCTTCGGCGAGGAACTTGGTCACGAGATCGAGGGCGACGATGCCCACGATCGTGCCCCAGAACAGCCGGCGGCTAGCGGCGCTTGCCATCCTCCTCCTTCGCCTTGCAGTTGATGCAGAGGCGGGCGTGCGGCAGCGCATCGAGACGATCGAAGCCGATCTCCTCCCCGCACTGCTCGCACTTGCCGAATTTCTCCGGCGTCTGGTACAGCCGGCGCAGGGCCTGATTGACGTGCCACAGATAGCGCCCTTCCTGCGAGGCGAACAGGAACGCCTTCTCACGCTCCATCGCGTCGGTGCCCTGATCGGCCATGTGGAAGGAGTAGCTCGACAGGTCGCCGTCGGAGGCCTGCAGGCTCGAGTTGAAGGACTCGCCGTAATGGCCGAGCTCCTTCATCACGCGCGCGCGCTCCTCCAGCAGCCGCTTTTCGAGGTGCGCCAGCTGTTTCTTGTTCAGCCCTTTGGTCTTCGTCGTCATTCTCGGGTTCCGCCCTTTCGTGCGTCGTGGCGTCGCAAGGCGAGCGTCACCGCCCGCCCTTCAATGTCGACTTCCCGGGTGATATCCGCGTCCTCGAGGGTGCCGACCACCTGCATGCGCCGGGCCAGCGTCTCCCCCGCGACGTACCCCTCAAACGCCTCCACGGCCGCGATGACCTCCGGGGCCCCCGAGACGCTCAGCTCGATGCGCGTGGTGTAGTCGTACCCGGCTTCCTTGCGGAGCCGCTGGACGCGGTTCACCACCTCCCGCGCCAGGCCTTCCTGCTCGAGATCCGGCGTCAGCGACGGATCGAGCGCCACCACGTACGGGCCGTCGGCCTGCACGATCCATTCGCTGGCCACGTCCCGCGTGACGGTCACATCCTCGGGGAGGAATTCCCACTCCCCGCTGCGGACCGGTTCGCCCCGTTCGAGGGCGTGCAGCTCACGCGGCGCGAGCGCCGCGACGGCGGCGGCCGCCTGCGGCGTCGCCTTGCCGTAACGCCGGCCGAGGGAGCGGAAGTTCGCTTTCCCGTGCAACGTGACCAGCTCGTCGTCGGATTCAACGACCTGATACGCCTTCACGTTCACCTCGGCGACCAAGATATCTAACAGGTCCGCCAAGAGCGGCCCCCGCACGGCGGCCGGGACGGCCAGCTGCATCCGGGCCACGGGCTGGCGCACCCGCAGGCTGCGCGACTCCCGGGCCGCCCGCGCCAGGGAGGCCAGGCGGCGGACCGCCGCCATCGCCGCCAGGAGCTCCGGCTCGCGCCGCCCCTGATCCTGTGGAAACCGCTCCAGGTGAACCGAAGTGCCCAGCAGCGACCGGTGCAGCCAGTCCGCGAGGAACGGGGCCGCCGGCGCGAGCAGCCGGGCCGTGGCCACCAGCGCCTCGTGCAGCGTAGCGACCGCCGCCTCGTCGGCCGCCCGGTCGGGGGCCCAGAAGCGGGGACGGTTGAGCCGCACGTACCACGTGGAGACATCGTCCACCACGAACTCCATGATCGCGCGGACGCCCGTCGTGACGTCGTAGTCGTTCCAGGCGGCGCGCACGGCCGCGATGGTCTGGTCGAGCCGGGCCAGGAGCCAGCGATCCACGAGCGGACGCTCGGCCGGGGC
This sequence comes from Gemmatimonadales bacterium, assembly GCA_035456525.1. Taxonomy (GTDB): domain Bacteria; phylum Gemmatimonadota; class Gemmatimonadetes; order Gemmatimonadales; family GWC2-71-9; genus DASTHG01. Next base: position 1,591 of record DATICZ010000080.1, on the reverse strand, counting down.
CACGACGGGCGCCGCCGGCGTCCAATCGCCCGCGAACATCTGGAAGAACTGGTACGTATTGCGCAGGGTGTTGAGAAAACCGCCCGCGCCCTTCCCCACGTCGTCCGCATCGAACCGCTTGGGCAGCCAGACCTGACTCTGAGTCAGGAGATAGAGCCGCACCGCGTCCGCCCCGTGGCGCTCGATGACCTGCCACGGGTTGACGATGTTGCCGCGGCTCTTGGACATCTTCTGCCCCTGCGCGTCGAGCACGAGCTCGCCCACGATCACGTTGCGGTACGCCGGAGCGTCGAAGCACCCCACGGCGATCGCCAGCAGCGAGTAGAACCAGCCGCGCGTCTGATCCACCCCCTCGCAGATGAAGTCCGCGGGGAAATGCGCCTTGAATTCCGCTTCGTGCGCGAACGGGTAGTGCCATTGCGCGGCGAGCATGGCGCCCGAGTCGAACCAGGCGTCGATCACCTCGGGTACCCGCCGCATCGTCCCCGCGCAGCTGCGGCACGGCCAGGTCACCGCGTCGATGAACGGCTTGTGCGGGTCGAAGTCGGCCGGGACCGCGCGCCCCGAGCGGGCGGCCAGCTCCTCGTAGGAGCCGATGACCTCGCGATGCTCCCGCTCGCGCTCGCACTCCCACACGTTGAGCGGTGTGCCCCAGTAGCGGTCGCGCGAGATCGCCCAGTCCACGTTGTTCGCGAGCCATTCCCCGAACCGGCCTGTCCCGATCTCGGGCGGGTGCCACTGCACGCCGGCGTTCACCTCGAGCAGCCGCTGCTTGTAGGCCGTGGTCCGGACGAACCACGAGCTGCGCGCGTAGTAGATGAGCGGCGAATCGCAACGCCAGCAGAACGGATACGTGTGCGTCAGCGGGCGCGTCTCGAGCCAGCGGCCGTCGTGCTTGAGCCGCTCGATGATGGTGTGATTGGTCGCTTTGTCGGTGACCAGTTTCCCCTCGATCTCCGGCCACGACGTCCCCTGGAACGTCCCATCGGGCGCGACCGGATTCACGAACGCGAGTCCCTCGCGCTGGCCGGTGGCGTAGTCGTCCGCGCCGAACGCGGGCGCCATGTGGACCAGGCCCGACCCTTCTTCGGCCGAGACGAATTCCGCGGCGACGACCACCTCGCGTTTGCCGTCCGGCGGCAGCGGCACCACGTCGAGCGGCCGCCGGTACGCCTGGCCGACCAGGTCGCGCCCGCGGAACGTGCGCACCAGCTCGCCCTCGACGAGGGTCCTTCCCCCCACGTGGATATCGCCGGCGCGCGCGGCGGCGGCGAGGTAGCGGCGCACCGCGCCGCCGGCGTCGGGCAGCGCGTATTCGCCGTACTCGAGATCGGGATGCACGGCCACGGCGACGTTGGACACGAGCGTCCAGGGCGTGGTGGTCCACACCACGAGCTGGCCTTTTGGGTCGTCGGCGAGCGGGAACGTGACGTACACCGAGTTGGTCTGCTCCTGGTCGTAGCCCAGGGCCAGCTCGTGGGAGGACAGCGCCGTGCCGCAGCGCGGGCAGTACGGCAGCACCTTGTGCCCGCGATACAGGTAGCCGCGGTCGTGCAGCCGGCGCAGCAGCCACCACACCGTCTCGATGTAA
>DATICZ010000079.1:0-29433 GCA_035456525.1 Gemmatimonadales bacterium | reverse complement strand
CGCGCTCGGCGAAGGGGGCCCAGGCTTCACGGACGGCCGTGGCGACATCGAGCTCCACGGGCCGCGGCCGCCAGCCCCCGGACTCGATGCGCGAGAGGTCGAGCAGGTCCTCGACGAGTCGCTGCATGCGGCGTGCGTGCGTGAGGATGGTCGTCGCGAATTTCGCGGTCGGGGTGTCGGGAGCCGCCTCGGAGACGAGCGTCTCGGCGTACCCTGCGATCGCCGTGAGCGGCGTCTTCAGCTCGTGCGAGACATTGGCGACGAAGTCACGCCGTACCGTCTCCAGCCGGCGCAGCTCGGAGATGTCGCGCAGCACGAGGAGGCTGCCGCCGTCGGGCAGCCGGCGCGCCGTGACCACGACGGCCCGATCGCCGATCTGCAGCTCCCGCTGCTCCACGGTGCGTCCCGCGCGCACATCCTCCACGAGTGCGCGCCCCGTCTTGTCGTGGAACAGTTCCGCGAGCGGGGGTGAAGGAGTGGCCGGGTCGAGGCGCAGCAGCCGGCGGGCGGCGGCATTGCAGGCGCGGATCGTGCCACGCGCATCGGTCGCGATAACGCCGTCGGTCATCGCCTCGACCAGGGCGGCAGTCTCCTCGCGCTCGCGGCGCAGGGCGGCGAAGCGGACGTCGAGCTCGTCGTGCATCGCCCGCAGCGCACGGACATGCTGCGCGATCTCGGGGACGCGGCTGTCCGGAAACACCGGGCTTCGTTCTTCGGCGATGGCCCGGGCCGCGTTGGTGAGTTCGGACAGCTGCTGCGCGTAATACCGGCTGCCCACCCAGGCGAAGAGGGCCGCGAGGGCGATCACCACCGCCCCCGCGAGCCAGACCGCGCGCTGGATGGCGTTGATGGGCGCGTCGACGGCGGCCAGGGTCGCCGAAACACGCACAACGACGAGCCCCGGTGGGCCCCCGCGAATCGCGAGGTACATGCGGTTGACGTCGGTCGAAACGCTGTAGCGCTTCGATTCACCGATGCCGGTCGCGAGGGCGGCCCTGACCTCGGGGCGGTGCGCGTGGTTCTCGAGCTGCGGCAACGCGTCCGTCGGGAACTCGGTGTCGCCCCGCACGCGCCCCGTCGAGTCGATCAACGTCACGCGGTGGCCGATGAGGGTGCCGAGCTGAATCGCGATCGCGGGCCAGGCGGTCGAGTCGGCCGGGATCAGCCGCGCCACCAGCCGGGCCTCCCGCGCGAGTCCCTCCGCCGTCTGCAGCTCGAGCCGGTCGCGCAGGATGCGATCGGCGGCGATGGTGAGTCCCAGAACCGTGGCCGCGGCCAGCAGGCTGGCCGAGAGGAAGAATCGGGTGGCGAGGCGCATTCAGCGCGCGCGGTCGCGCGGGGGGGGGACCCGGAACCGGTACCCCACGCCGCGCACCGTCTCGACGCAGTCCCCGGCCGCGCCGAGCTTGGTGCGCAGCCGCTGCACGTGCATATCCACGGTGCGCGTCTGAATGTCGGGCTGCGCCTGCCACACCGTCTCCAGCAGGTCGGTACGGGATTGCACGCGCCCGGAGCGCTCCATGAGCAGCCGCAGCAGCTTGAATTCGGTCGCGGTGAGCTCGATCTCGACGTCGTTCACCGTGACGCGGTGGGCCGCGGGATCGAGCCGCACGCCCCCGGCGCTGAGAATCCCGCCGGCCGCCACCGGCACCGCCGCGAGGCGGCGCAGCACCGCGCCCACCCGCAGCACCAGCTCCTGCGGCGAGAACGGCTTGGCGAGGTAATCGTCGGCGCCACGCTCGAGACCTGCGATGCGGTCCTGCTCTTCCTTCCGGGCCGTGAGCAGGATGACGCCCATGTGCCGGGTCTCCTCCGCGCGGCGCAGCTCGGCCAGGACGTCCAGGCCGGAGCGACCGGGCAGCATCAGATCGAGGACCACGAGATCGGGGCGCTCGGCGCGTGCCCGGGCGAGGGCTTCCGCGCCGTCGCCGGCCGTCGTCACCCGGTAGCCCGCTTTCGCCAGATGGTAGGCGACCAGGCCGGCGATGTCCGGCTCGTCGTCCACCACGAGCACGCGTTGGGGAGGGGAGGCACCTGCTTCAGAAGGCATGGGCCGGGTGCTGCGGAAGGCGCGGTGCGGCCGCCCGCGCTCGCGCCCGCGCCGCAGCCGCGTCGGCGCGAAATGCGGGATCGGTCTTGAGCGCATGGAGCACGCCCCGCACCATGCGACCCTGCGCCCCGGCCGGCAGAGTGAGGTGATAGGCCACGCGCGTGGCGCAGCGCCGATCCTGTACCAGCCCCAGGGCCCGCAGCACTCGGAGGTGCCGCGACACGGTGGGCTGGGGCAAATCGAGGATGCGCACGAGGTCCGACACGTACAGCGTCGTGGCCGCGAGGCAGAAGAGCACGCGCAATCGCGTCGGCTCGGCGAGGGTCGTGAGATAGTCGGCCGGCGACATGGCCGTCGAAGGTAGCGCCGCGACCCGAGCCTTGGCAATTTTCGGCTTATCATGCGCTTCCTCCTGAGTCTCGTGGTCGCAGTCCAGCAGGCGCCGCTTCCCAGTCCCGATACCGCGCACGTCGTGATCGTCGCCACCACCGACGTCCACGGTCGCGTCCTGGGCTGGGACTACGTGCGCGACCGTGCGGCGCGCGGCGGCCTGTCGCGCGCGGCAGCGATCCTGACGACGCTGCGTGCTCAGTATCCCGGCGAAGTGGTTCTGGTAGACGCGGGCGACCTGTTGGAGGGGAATCCGTTCGCCAAGTACTTCGCGCGCGTCGAGCGGCGGCGTCCCGATCCGGTGGTGGACGCCCTCAACGCCCTGCAGTACGACGTGGCGACGCCCGGCAACCACGACTTCGACTTCGGCCTGGATCTGCTGGCGAGTGCGGACAGCGACGCCACCTACCGCTACGTCAGCGCGAACGTGGTGACGACGGTCGGAGGCCGGGGCGGGCCGCGGGACTCCCTGCTGTTCCCGGCGACGGTCGTGATTCAGCGCGGCCCGGTGCGAGTGGGGATCACGGGATTCACGACGCCGGGCGTGAACGTGTGGGACCGCCGGCAGCTCCGCGGACGGGTTCGCGTGCGGCCGATCGCCGCCGCCGCCCCGGCCGCGCTGGCGGCGCTCGAGCGGGCGGGGGTGGACCTCAAGCTGGTCCTGATTCACAGCGGCATGGGGGAGCCGTCGTCCTACGACACCACGGGCGTGGGCCCGGAGAACGACGCCGCGGCGCTGGCGCGCGTGACGCCGCGGCCGGACGTGGTGGTGGTCGGGCACACGCACCGCGAGATGCGCGACTCCGTGATCGGCGGCGTCCACTTCGTGCAGCCGAGGAACTGGGCCCTGAGCCTGTCGGTGGTGCACGTCTGGCTGGCCCGGGACGGCGCCGTGCGGGAGGGGGGACGTTGGCGAGTCGCCCAGGTGCGCGGCGATCTCATCCCGCTCGGAGACGTTGGTGAGGTTCCCCAGTTCGCGCGCCGCTTTGCGGACGCGCACGAGCGGGTGCGGGCCTGGGCCGATGAGGCGCTCGGCACCGGGGGGCCCGGCTTCGATGCACGATACGGTCGCGCCGAGGATACGCCGCTGCTCGATTTCATCAACGCCGTGCAGCGACGCCGGTCGGGCGCCCAGCTCGCGGCCACGGCCGACTTCGACCCGGGGAGCGGGCTCCCCGACGGCACGATCCATCGGCGCGACGTCGCGGGGGTCTATCCGTACGAGAATACTCTCGTCGCGCTGCGGATCTCGGGGCGGCAGCTCAGGGACTTCCTGGAGCATTCGGCCGAGTACTACCGGACCCTCGCGCCGGGACGCCGCGTCGTCAACGATGCCGTGCAGGGCTACAACTTCGACGTGGTGAGCGGGGCGAGCTACCGCATCGACCTGACGCGCCCCCCGGGGCAGCGCATCGCGAGCCTCACGGTGAATGGCCGTTCCGTGTCCGCCGCCGACAGCTTCACCCTCGCCACCAACAGCTACCGGGCCGCCGGCGGAGGCGGGTACGCGATGCTGCTCGGCGCCCCGATCGTGTACGATCGCGGCGAAGACATCGGCGAGCTGCTCGCCGAGGAAATCCGCCGGGTCGACACGGTCACGGCCGCGGCCTACTACACGCCCAGCTGGGCCATCCTGCCCCCCGGCGACTCCGCGGCCCGGGCCGCGTTCGCGCCGCCACCGCCGCCGGTTCCGCAGACCGACAGCACCCTGCTGCGCGTGCTGGCGATCACGGACTTCCACGGCGCGCTGGAGCCGCGCGTGTGGGGCTGGTCACAGGGCCAGCCGGTCGGGGGCGCCGCGGTCATCAAGACCTGGCTCGACAACCTCGCGAAGGACTGCGGGTGCACGAGCGTCCGCCTCGACGGCGGCGACGAGCTCCAGGGCACGCCGCTGTCGAACTTCACGTTCGGCCGGCCCGTGATCGCGGCCTTCAACGCCCTGGCGATCGACGCGGCCACGATCGGCGACCGCGATTTCGATTGGGGCGTGGATACGCTCGTGGCGCGCGCGCGCGAGGCCCGGTATCCGTTCGTGTCCGCCAACATCAGCGACTCCGCGGGGCGCGTGCCGGACTGGGTGACCCCATGGACCGCGGTGACGCGGGGCGGCGCGAAGGTGGCGGTCATCGGTCTGACCACGCGCAGCACGCCCGAAACGACGCGTCCCGGGAATGTGGACGGGCTGATGTTCGGCGACCTGACGGGCGCGGTGCGCCGCGTGCTCCCCGCGGCGCGTGCCGCGGCGGACTTCGTCATCGTGCTTGCGCACGAGGGTGAGACGTGCGATTCGGCCGGCTGCCGGGGAAAGATCCTCGCGCTCGCCGCCGGTCTCGATTCGGCGTCGGTGGACCTGATCGTCGCCGGACATACGCACGAGCGAGTGGATACCGTGGTGCACGGCGTCCCGATCGTGCAGGCGGGGAGCTCGGGGCGGGTCATCGCGGTGGTGGATTTCGTCCGCGCGGCGGGTGGGGGGCGTGTGGTCCGGGCGCGCCTCGAGACCCCGTGGGCGGACTCGGTCACCCCGGATCGCGACATCTCCACCGCGCTGTTCCGCGCGCAGCATGTGGTCGACACCATCATGGCCCGCACCGTGGCACGGCTGCGTACGGCGCTGGGTCGAACCGGGGACGAGTACCCGCTGGGTCGACTCGTGGCGGACGCCTACCGGAACATCGGGAAGGCCGACGTCGCCCTCATCAACAACGGCGGGATCCGCGCCGACCTGCCCGCGGGGCCGGTCAGCTACGGCGCGCTCTTCCACGCGCAACCGCTTCAGAACCGGCTGGTCCGGGTCACGCTGACGGGCGGCGAGCTGCGCGAGGCCCTGGAGCATGCGCTCGCCGGGGGAAGGCCCCAGGTGCACGTGTCCGGACTGCAGGTCTGGTACAATCCGACGCAAGCGCAGGGCCGCCGCATTCGCAGGATCCGAATGCTGAATGGCCGGTCGCTCGACCCGAAGCGTCGCTACACGCTGGCGGTCCCCGATTTCCTCGCGGCCGGCGGCGACGGCTTCGCGATGCTCTCGGCGGCCCCGCGCGTCGACGCCGGGGTGGCGGACATCGACGCCGTCATCGCGTATTTGGGCGTGTTGCCACAGCCGGTGAGCGCGCCCGCCGACGCGCGATTCCATGGGGAGGGGAGGGAGACGCGGTGACTGCCGACAGCGTACGGGTGTTCGTCAACGAGCGGCCGGTGGACGTCCCGCGAGGCGCGACCGTGCGGGATGCGGTCGCGGCGCACGACCGGTCGCTCGCGGACCTGCTCTCCGCGGATGGCGGGGGAACGGGCGCCTACGTCACCGACGGTGTGGGGCGGCCGGTCGATGCGGGGGATCCTATCCCCGAAGCGGGTGTGGTGCTGCGCGTCGTCGTCACGGCCCGTCGCGGGGGGCCGCCGCGCCTGACGAAGGACGCGCTGCGCTCCTGGCCCAAGGCCGAGCTGCACGTGCACCTCGACGGCTGCCTGCGGCCGCGCACGATGCTGGAGCTGGCGCGGGCCCAGGGCGTGCGACTCCCGGCCGACACACCGGAGGATCTGGCGCGCGCGCTGATGATCACCGCCGCGCAGAGCCTCGAGGAGTATCTCGAGAAATACGCAGTGAACCTGTCGGTGATGCAGACGGCCGAGGCGCTGGAGCGGATCGCGTACGAATTCGTGGTGGACGTCGCGAAGGAGAACGTGCGCTACGTGGAAGTCCGCTACTCCCCGCTGTTGCACCAGCCGGCGCTCTCCCTCAGCCAGGCGATCGAAGCGCCGCTGGCGGGTGTGCGGCGCGCGTCGGCGGAGACGGGCACCAAGGTGGGGCTCATTATGTGCGGCATCCGCACGCTGCCGCCAGCGCGCTCGCTCGACCTGGCCCGGGCGGCGGCCGACTACCGCGGCGAGGGGGTGATTGCCTTTGATCTGGCCGGTGCCGAACGCGGGCACTCGGCGCGGGATTTCCGCGCCGCCTTCGAATACGCCGCCCAGCACGGCCTGGCGTGCACCTGTCACGCGGGCGAGGGCGACGGCCCCCATTCGATCGGCGACGCGCTGCACGCGTGCGGGGCCCAGCGCATCGGCCACGGGACCCGGCTCGGCGAGGATCCGGCACTGCTCGAAGAGGTCATCGCCCGCCGGATTCCGCTGGAGATGTGTCTGACGAGCAACGTCCACACGCACACGGTGGCGTCGCTGCGCGAGCACCCCTTCCGGACCTACCTGCAGCAGGGCGTCGTGGTCACGCTGAATACCGACGGGCGGCTGGTGGACGGCATTACCCTCACCGACGAGTATTTCACCGCGCACGCCGTCCTCGGGCTCACCCGGGAGGAGCTGGCGCGGGTCACCGTCAACGCCTGTGAGAGCGCCTTCCTGCCGGAGTTCGAGCGGGTGGCGGTGGTGTCACGGGTCCAAAGTGAACTGGAGAAACTCGCGTGAGCGACACATCGGGTGCGCGCAGTGCCATGGTCGGGAAGGCTGCGGCGGCGGTGCAGGAGCGGCTCGAGGGTCGCGCGCCGACGGTCGCGATCGTGTTGGGCTCGGGGCTCGGGCACCTGGCCGACGAGGTCCAACAGGCGGTCCGGGTTCCCTACGCGGAGATCCCCGGGTTCCCGCAACCGAGCGTCGCGGGGCACCGAGGGGAGCTCGTCGCCGGGACACTGGAGGACATGCCGGTCCTCGTACAGAGCGGCCGGTTCCACCTCTACGAAGGTCACTCCGCGGACATCGCCGGGCTCCCGGTCCGCGTGTTCGCCCAGCTCGGCGTCCGCATGCTGATCGTCACCAACGCGGCCGGCGGGGTCCGCCCGACGTTCCGCGCCGGCACGCTGATGTTGATCGCGGATCACGTGAACCTGATGTTTCGCAATCCGCTGATCGGCCCGGTGCTGAAGGGCGAGGAGCGCTTCCCGGATATGAGCGAGCCCTACGACGCGGGGTTGCGCGCGCTGGCGCGGGAAGCGGCCCGGGAGGCCGGCATCGCCCTCGAGGAGGGGGTGTACGTCGGGCTGCTCGGGCCCTCCTATGAGACACCAGCGGAAATTCGTATGCTGCAACGACTTGGGATCGACGCCGTGGGTATGTCCACGGTGCCGGAAGTGATCGTGGCCCGCGCGCGCGGCATGCGGTGTCTCGGGTTCTCGACCATCACGAATCTGGCGGCGGGAATCTCCCCGACCAAACTGTCCCACGCCGAAGTACTCGACGTCGGTCGTCAGGTAGGCCAGGCCCTGGCCACCATCGTCCGCGGCGTCGTGCGGATGCTCCCCGGCGCCTGATCCTGCCTGACCGGGCGACGCCCGGCCGTGCAACCTTTTTTCCCCGACCGACGTCCAAGGGTTCGATCCGCGCGCGCCGTCACGCGCCTCGAGTCGCGCTGTCCAACCCTGCAGCCGGTCGGGCGTATGACGACGATCTCGTGTTTCCTGGTGTGTCTCGCAGCGGCAGCCCCCGTCCCTTCGGTGACGGCCGATTCCCCCTTCATCATGGTGCCGCAGGTCCGCGCGATGCGGGCCGTTCAACCGCTGGTGGTGGATGGGCGGCTGGACGATCCGGTGTGGCGCACGGCGGAGCGGGTGAGCGGGTTCCTGCAGCGGGACCCGCTGGAAGGGACGGCCGCGTCGGAGAGCACGGTCGTGTACGTCGCCTACGACGACGCGGCGATCTACATCGGCGCGCGGATGTACGACGCGCATCCGGATTCGATCGTGGGGCGGCTGGGCCGCCGCGACGACTACGCCAACTCGGACCGCTTCAATGTCTTCCTGGACCCCTATCACGACCGCCGCAGCGGCGTGTACTTCGGGGTGGACGCGGCGGGGACGCTGTACGACGGCGTGCTGCTGAACGACGACTGGGACGACGATTCCTGGGACGGGGTGTGGGACGGGCACGTCCAGATCGACTCGCTCGGCTGGACGGCCGAGCTGCGGATTCCCTATTCCCAGCTCCGCTTCCACGCAGCGCCGCAGTACGTGTGGGGCGTCAACTTCAGCCGCGACATCGCGCGCCGCCATGAGCGCGACTTCCTGGTGTACACGCCCAAGAACGGCAGCGGGTTCGTGTCACGGTTTCCGGAGCTCGTGGGCATCACGGCCGTCACGCCGCCGCCGCGGCTCGAGGTGCTCCCCTACACGCGCGCGCGCGCCGAGTTCTCTCCGCATGCCGCGGGCGATCCGTTCCACGACGGGTCGGCGCTGTCGCCCGATGCGGGGGTGGACGCGAAGCTCGGTCTCGGCTCGAATCTGACTCTCAACGCCACCGTCAACCCCGATTTCGGGCAGGTCGAGGTCGATCCGGCGGTGGTGAATCTGAGCGACGTGGAGACGTTCTTCCAGGAGAAGCGGCCCTTCTTCATCGAAGGGTCGTCGATCTTCAATTTCGGGCGCGGCGGCTCGAACAATTATTGGGGCTTCAACTGGGGTGACCCGGACTTCTTCTACACGCGGCGCATCGGCCGCGCCCCGCAGGGTAGCCTGCCGAACGCGGACTTCGCCGACGTGCCATCGGGCGCGCACATCCTCGGCGCGCTCAAGCTGACCGGGAAGGTGGGCTCCAGCTGGAACGTCGGCGCCCTATCCGCTCTCACGTCACGCGAGTTCGCCCGGCTCGATACCGGTAACGCCCGGTTCCGCGCCGAAGTGGAGCCGCTCGCCTCCTATACGGTGGCGCGGGTCCAGAAGGAGTTCCCCGATGGCCGGCAGGGGCTCGGCCTGATGACCACGCTCTCCGCGCGACGCTTCGACGACCCGCGCCTGCGCGACGAGATCTCGAGCGGCGCGACGGCGGTCGGCCTGGACGGATGGACGTTCCTCGATCGCAACAAGACGTGGGTGGTGACGGGCTGGTTCGGGGCGTCCCAGGTGCGGGGGACCACCGCGCGGATCACCGCCCTGCAGGGGAACCCGCAGCGCTACATGCAGCGCCCCGACGCCCGCAACTTCCACGTCGATTCCGCCGCGACCTCGCTCGCCGGCTGGGGGGCGCGCGTCTATCTCAACAAACAGAAGGGCAACTGGTCCTCGAATTCCGCGATCGGCGCCCTCTCGCCCGGGTTCGACGTCAACGATCTCGGATTCCTGTGGCGCTCCGGGGTCGTCAACGCGCACGTGCAGGCCGGCTACAGCTGGAGCCAACCGGGCAAGGTGTTCCGCTCCGCCAACACCGGCGGCGCCCTCTTCCGGAGCTGGGACTGGGACGGGGACGTCACCTGGACCGGGATCTTCAACTACGGCAATCTCACGCTGCTCAACTACTACCAGCTGGGCTGGGACGTCGCCTACAACCCGCAGACCCTCAACGACCGCCGCACCCGTGGCGGGCCGTTGTCGATCAACCGGCCCGGCTACCAGGTGGATGTCTACGCCAACAGTGACCGCCGGAAGGCGGTCGTCGTGAGCCTGTCGGCCGGCACCTACCAGTCGGTGCAGGGCCGGTCTGCCTACGTCGGTGCCAATCTGCAGCTGCGGCCCGCGTCGAACGTGTCCCTGAGCATCGGGCCGCAGTACTCCTGGGAGCGCACCCCGGTCCAGTACGTCACCCAGTATGCCGATTCGACGGCGCCGCTGACCTACGGCACCCGGTACGTCTTCGCCGGGCTCGTCGCCAACGAGCTGTCCGCGTCGCTGCGGCTCAACTGGACTTTCACGCCGAAACTGTCACTGCAGTTTTACGGGCAGCCGCTGATTTCGGCGGGCGATTACTCGGACTTCAAGGCGCTGGCCCGGCCGAGAAGCTTCGCGTTCGACCGCTGGAACGACGGGACCTCGACCTTCGACAGCTCGACCTTCACGCCGCCGGAGCGGGATTTCAACTTCAAGTCGCTGCGGGGCAACGCGGTGCTGCGGTGGGAGTACCTGCCGGGCTCGACGCTCTATCTCGTCTGGACGCAGAGCCGCGTGGACGTGGAGAACACGGGAGCGTTCCGCTTCGGGCCCTCGCTCTCGCGCCTCACCCGTTCGCGGCCGGACAACATCTTCATGGTGAAATTCACCTACTGGTGGACACCGTAGGAGCCGAGACCGTCACGTCCGAGCCGACCGCCGAGACGATCGAGTCGGGCTGGACCTCGTTGAGGGATGCCCAGGCGGCGCCGTAGAAGGCCGCGAAGTCCACCTGCAGCTCCACGGCCGTAACGGGCCGGATTGCCCAGGGCGGGTGCGCGACGTCGAAGGTGTGGAGCCGTCCGGATAGATCGGGACGGCAGCCGCGCACCCGCTCCTTCACCCAGTGGTCGAACGTGCCGGTGCCGGGGACCGCGGCGCGGGGATCGGCCCGGACGGCGACGCGCCAGCGCGGCTGATCGAGGCCGAAGGTGTATTCGGCCAGATACTCACCGTTCCGCTCCTCTATCCGCGCCCGGATGAGGCCGGCGCTGAACGGCTCCCCGTAGAGCCGGCGCGCCGCCGCCGCCAGCAGCCGGCTCGGTACCATCTCCTGCACGAAGCGCACGGCCGCTCGGCCGGCATGGCGCACGTACAGCCGCAGGTTGACCTGCGGGTACGCGGTGAGTCCGGGCACCGCGATCCCGCGGATGCGCACGCGTTCCATCCGGAGGGCGACGAGACTCACGTGGCAGCGGCCGCCCCAGCGGTCGGCGTCGCAGCCGGAGGGAACGAGCGGCAGTGCGAGCTCGTCGGGGACGGGATAGGTCAGCAGCAGCAGATCGCGCCAGTGCGCGCGCAGAAACGGATGCGTCACAACCCTTCCGCCGGCGGCCGGGGCGGCGCCGGAACGAAGTGATTCAGCGGCCCGCGTCCCCGGCCCAGCCCGGGCGCCGCCGCGATGGCGCGGTGCACGAAATCAAGGGCGTCTTCGACGGCACGGGTGAGCGGACGGTCCAGCGCCAGACCGGCGGCGATGGCGGCCGAGAGCGTGCAGCCCGTGCCGTGTGTCGCGACCGTGTCGATGCGCGCATGGGGGAAGCGGTGGACTCCGCGCGCGCTCACCAGGATGTCCACGATCGTATCGCCGTCGAGGTGTCCACCTTTCACGAGCACGACCTGCGCCCCCTGACGAAGCAGGGTCCGGCCGGCGCGCTCCATCTGCTCCGCTGTCCGGACCTCCTGCCCCGTGAGGATCCGCGCTTCCTCGAGATTCGGCGTGACCAGCGTGGCCAGCGGGACGAGGCGGCGAGCGATCACGGCTTCGGCATCCGGCGCGAGCAGCCGGTCGCCCGAGGACGCCACCATCACGGGGTCGAGCACGTAGTTGGGGAAGCGCAAGCGGGTGATGGCATCGGCCACCGCCTCGATCACCTCGGCTGTGCCGAGCATGCCGGACTTCACCGCTGCGGGTGGGAGGTCCTCCGCGAGGGCGTCGAGTTGTGCGGTGACCAGCGAAACCGGGATCGGCTCCCATGCGCGGACACCCTGGGTGTTCTGCGCGGTCACGGCGCTGATGACGCTGGTGCCGAAGACCCCGAACTGATGAAAGGTCTTCAGATCGGCCTGGATCCCGGCCCCGCCGCCGGAGTCGGAGCCCGCAATGGTCAGGGCGATCCGCATGAGCGCTTGGCGCCGGGGGCCTGTGGGGCGAACTTACAGGGGTGGGCCGTGAGAGACGACGAGGCTCGGGGACCGGGAGGGGCACGCATCGCCAGTAATCTGACATCCACGATCCGCGATCTCAAACGGCGCAAGGCGCGCGGGCGGCGCGGCCTCGCGATCGTGGAGGGTATCCGGCTGGTGGAGGAGGCCGTCACAGCGCAACTGCGCATCGCCGGGGCGGTGGTGGGTCCCGATCTCGCGCGATCCTCGCGCGGTACCGCCCTGCGCGTCGCGCTGGAGAACCACGCGGTCCCGGTGCAGGAAGTGCCGGCGCGCACGTTCGCAGAACTGGCGGACACCGAGACGCCGCAAGGCATCATCGCGGTCGTCGAACCGCGGCGCTGGACGGTCGACGACGTGTCCCTCGTCGGCTCCCCGTCCGCCCCACCGCCGGTGCTGCTCGTTATCGACGGGGTACAGGACCCCGGGAATGTCGGCACGCTGCTGCGCACGGCGCACGCGCTGGGCGCGCGCGGCTCGATCGCCCTGCGGGGCACGGCGGATGTCTGGGGTCCGAAGGCGCTGCGCGCCGCGATGGGCGCCACGTTCCGCCATCCGGTCCTGGCGTTCGACGATGAGGCCTTCATCGCGTGGGCGCGGCGGCACGACCTGACCTTGTGGGCCAGCGCCGCGGACGGCGAGCCGCTGCCGCGCGCGCTGGGCAAGGCCGACGAGGGAGAGGGAAAGGGGATCATTGCGGTGATCGTGGGTAACGAGGGCGCCGGCATCCGGCCGCACCTGAACGCCGTCGCGGCCCGGCGCGTGGCGATTCCGCTGGCGCAGGGCGCCGAATCGCTCAACGTCGCCGTGGCGGCGGGAATCCTGCTCTACGAGGTCGCGCGTGCCCGTTGATCCGTTCTTCGCCGTCGCCGCCGGAGTCATCGGGCTGTGCTTCGGCAGCTTTCTGAACGTCTGCATCCTCCGGCTGCCCGTCGAGCAGTCCCTGCTGCGGCCTCCGTCCACCTGCCCGAGCTGCAAGAAGCCCATCGCCTGGCGCGACAACATCCCGGTGCTGTCGTGGCTGTTGCTGCGCGGCAAGTGCCGCAGCTGCGGCAATCCGATCTCCGTGCAGTACCCGGTGATCGAGGCGCTGGTCGGCCTGTTGTGGGTGGCCGCGTACCTGCACTGGGGAGCGACTGTCCACGCCCTCGCCGGCGCGCTGTTCGGCACCATCCTCCTGGGCATCGGCATCACCGATGCCCGTCACTACCTGATTCCGGACGAATACAACTGGGCCGGCCTGGCGATCGGGCTCGCCGCCTCGCTGACGGGAGGTTGGCAGGGGTTTCTCCAGGCGGTGATCGGTGCCGCGGCGGGGTTCGCGCTGCTCTACGCGGTGGGAGTGGGCGGCCGGTGGCTGTTCCGCGAGGAGGCGATGGGGGGCGGCGACATCAAGATGATGGCGATGGTGGGGAGCTTCGTCGGGTGGAAGGGTGTGCTGCTGACGATCTTCGCCGGCGCCCTGCTCGGCACGCTGATCTTCGTGCCGCTGTCGCTGAAGAAGAAGCGACTCGTGCCCTTCGGGGTATTCCTCGCCGTGGGCGCGGCCGTGACGTTCGTCTGGGGAGATGCGATCATCGAATGGTACCGACGATTCCTGAACGGCGGGTGAGCGCGTGAGCGATCCCCTGGCCGGCCTGTTCGAGTCGGGAGACGTGCTCGAGCGCGTCGGGGTGGACATGACCGCGCTCGCCCGGCGCGGCGACCTCGAGCCGGTCCGCTGCCGCGACGCGGAGATCGCGCGTGTCGTGGACATCCTGTTGCGCGCGAGCAAGAACAACCCGGCGCTCGTCGGCAAGGCGGGGGTGGGCAAGACCGCGATCGTGGAGGGGCTGGCCCAGCGCATCGCCGCCGGGGAAGTCCCGCCGGCCCTCAAGGACGCCCGCATCGTCGCCCTCGACCACGTGGCGCTGCTCGCGGGCACCTCCTTCCGCGGCCAGTACGAAGAGCGCATTCGCCGGCTGGTCGAGGCCCTCGCCGCCGACCCCGATCTCATCCTCTTCGTGGACGAGCTGCACAACCTCATCGGGCAGGGGACCGCCATGGGGGCCGCCATGGACGCGGCCAACATGCTGAAGCCGGCGCTGGTGCGGGGCGACATCCGCGTGGTGGGGGCGACCACGAGCGAGGAGTACGAGCGCTGGATCCGCCACGATCCCGCGCTGGAGCGCCGCTTCCAGCCGCTCACCATCCTCGAACTCGACGCGATCCAGACCTGGGAAGTGCTCGTCGCGCGGCGCCCCCGGCTGGAGCGTCACCACGCCGTGGCGATCACCGACGACGCCCTCAAGGCGGCCATCGTGCTCACCGATCAATTCGTGCCCGAGCGCGCCCGACCCGACAAGGCGATCGACGTGCTCGATGAAGCCTGCGCCCACGCCCAGGCCACGGCGCGCGTCAGCCCCGAGCTGGACCGGCTGATCCGCGAGCGCCGCAAGGTGGATGCGCGGCTGCGGCGCGAGGGCGCCGGGTCCGCGGCGGCCGAGGCGAACGACGAACCGCTCCCCGATCTGGCGGCCATGTTCGAGCGGATCGGCAGGGAGCTCGAGGCTATGCTGGGTGGCGAGCGGCGGGAGGCCGCACCGGAGGGTGGGGAAGCGGTGTCCACCGCTCCGCGCCGTCCTCCATCGCTGCAGGAGCAGCGCGACGAGCTGGACCGCCTGCTGCGCGCCGAGCTCGAGCGGCAGGGAATCGTCGTCGGCGGAGCGGATGTCGCGCGCGTCGTCGCGGCGGCGGCGGGCAAGGGGATCGAGTGGGCCGGCTGACGCCCGCGGCGGTCGCGCTGCTGGTCGTGGCGGGTGGCTGCCGCGAGCGGGCGAAGGTCATCGAGAGCGAGACGGCGACGCGCGACCTGGTCCGCCGGCTCGCCGTCCAGGCCTCCCAGGTGACCGGACTCCACTTCAAGAGTCCCGTGGCGGTGCGCTTGCGCACGCGCGACCAGGTCCGGTCCTACATCGTCCACAAATTCGACCAGGACCTCCCCCCCCCCGAGCTGGCGGGCGTGCAAGCGGCTTACCGGCTGTTCGGTCTGATTCCCGATTCACTCGACCTGCGTCGCACCTACGTGGACCTGCTCACCGAGCAGGTGGCGGGCTACTACGATCCCGACTCGTCGGCCCTGTTCATCCCGACCGATCAGGGTGATGCCGCTCAGGTCCGTCTCGTCGCCTCGCACGAGCTGGTGCACGCGCTGCAGGACGAGTATCTGGCGCTCGACTCGATCATCAATCAGCGACGCCAGAACGACCGTCGTTCCGCGGCGCAGGCGGTGCTGGAAGGCCAGGCCACGTTCTATCAGATCTCGATCCTCATGCCCGAGCAGCATCCCGAGAGCCTGCCGCCGGGCTGGTTCTGGCGGCAACGGTCGGCCATGGCGCTGCAGCAGGAGGCCATGCCCGCCTTCTCCAGCGCACCGATGTGGCTGCGGGAAACCCTGATCTTCCCCTATCTGGGTGGCGCCGACTTCGTCGCCTGGTTCGCCCGCACGCATCCGAAGCGGGAACCCTACGGCGCGGCGATGCCCACCTCCACCGAGCAGATCCTCCATCCCGATCGCTACGCCGCCGGCGACCACCCGGTGGCGCTGGCCTTCTCCGGGCCCGTCGTTGATTCGGTGCGGTTCGAGGACGGCCTTGGGGAATTCGAGATCGGTCTCCTCATCACCCAGCTGCGCAGGGACTCGACCTCCGACGCCGGGCTGGCCGTCGCGCAAGGGTGGGGCGGGGACCGTTACCGGGTCTACGGCCCCAACGCCGATGCCCTGGTGTGGTACAGTGTGTGGGACGACACGGGGGCGCGCGATCGCTTTCTTCGCACGCTCGAGCCGGCCTGGGCGGCGCGGCGCGCCGGCGACACCACGCGACGCTTCCGCGTCGATTCGCTCACCGTCGACGCCCGACCGGGCGTCCGGCTGGTGGATGCCCCGCCGTCGTGGGTGGGGTGGCGCGCCGTGCCGGAGGTGAAGGTCCTGCCGTAGCCTCGGTTTCTCCCCACTTGGTTTCCATCCGTCGGCTAAGTATTTTGCGTGGCTTATGTTTACGGCCCTGACCGAGCGATTCTCCGGTGTGGTGCAGCGGCTCGTCGGTCGGGGCGTCTTGTCGGAGCAGGACGTCGCGGAGGCGTTGCGCGACATCCGGCGGGCGCTGCTCGAAGCCGATGTGAGCCTCGAGATCGCCCGCGACTTCGTCGAGCGGGTGCGCGAGCGGGCCGTCGGCGCCGTGGCGCTCAAGACGGTGCGCCCCGGCGAGCAGGTCGTGAAGCTCGTCCACGATGAGCTGGCCGGACTGCTGGGCGGGACGCGGCACGATCTGGAGTTCTCGACCGTCGGTCCGACGGTCATCCTGCTCGTCGGGCTGCAGGGCTCGGGCAAGACGACGACCGCGGCCAAGCTCGCGCGACGGCTGAAGCTCGAGCAGAAGGCGCCGGGCCTGGTCGCCGCGGATTTCCAGCGGCCGGCGGCGGTCGAGCAGCTCAAACAGCTCGGCGAGCAGGTTGGCGTCCCGGTGTTGGGGACGGGGGATGAGGGACGGGGGACGGGTGTGGTCGAGCGCGTCCGAGCCGCCGTGCGCGAGGCCGAGAAGGCGCGCTGCCGTACGGTGATCGTCGATACGGCCGGCCGGCTGCAGATCGACGCCGGTTTGATGGCCGAGCTGAAGGCGCTGAAGGAAGCGGTGCGGCCGCGCGCGGTGCTCCTCGTGGCCGACGCGATGACGGGGCAGGACGCGGTGCGGATCGCGCGCGGGTTCCAGGAGGGGGTCGGCCTGACCGGCGTGATCCTCACGAAGCTGGACGGGGACGCGCGCGGTGGGGCGGCGCTGTCGATCCACGGCGCGACGGGGGCGCCGATCGTGTACGTCGGCGTGGGCGAGCGGACCGACGCATTCGAGCCGTTCGATCCCGTGCGGATGGCCGGCCGGATCCTCGGCCGGGGCGACGTGGTGGCGCTGGTGGAGAAGGCGGCCGCGACGATCGACCAGGAAGCCGCCCAGCGGCTCGAGAAGAAAGCGCGGTCCAAGCGCGGCATGGATCTGCAGGACTTCCTCGTCGCGCTGAAGCAGATGCAGAAGATGGGACCGTTGAAGCAGATGCTCGGACTGCTGCCGGGCGTGCCGGCGAAGGCGCTGAAGGCCCTCCCGGCCGACGATCGACGGCTCAAGCACATCGAGGCGATCGTCCTGTCGATGACGCCCGAGGAGCGGGCCGATCCGAAGGTCCTGAACGGGTCGCGGCGGCTGCGGGTGGCGAAGGGCTCGGGACGGCCCGTGCAGGAAGTGAACCGGCTGCTGGAGCAGTTCCAGCAGATGCGCAAGTTTCTCCAACGGATGTAAGGGCGGATTCATGGGAACTCGGATTCGACTGCGCCGCGTGGGCCGGAAGGGACAGGCGTATTTCCGGATTGTGATCGCCGATGTGCGGGCCGCGCGCGACGGGCGCTCGGTCGCGACGATCGGGCACTACGATCCACGCGCCAACCCGGCGGTTCTCGAGGTCGACAAGGACAAGGCGTCGGCGTGGCTCGCCAAGGGTGCGATGCCGACCGACACGGTCCGGTCGCTGCTCAAGAAAGCCGGGGTGTTCGGGTCACGTACCGCATAGTCGCGCGGTTGCGCAAGCCGCACGGGCAACACGGGGAGGTGTCGGTGGTGCCTCTCGTGGAGACCCCGGGCGCGGTGCTGCAACCGAAGGCGCAGCTGTGGGTCGTGGACGAGGATCGGCAGGTGCTCGCCGGGCCGCTCGTGCTCACGCGGCGGCGGGCCTATCACCGCGAATGGCTCATCGGATTCGCGGGGCTGACGTCGCGGGACGCGGTGGACGGGTGGCGGGACCAGTTTCTCGCGGTGCCTGAGGACGATGCTGGCGGTTAACGTCGTCACGCTGTTTCCGGGCTGGTTCGCGGCGCCGCTGGGGGAGAGCATCCTGGGCCGGGCGGCCGAACGGGGTCTGGTGCGCTACCGCGTGGTGCAGCTCCGGGACTACACCCACGACCGGCACCAGACGGTGGACGACGCGCCCTACGGCGGCGGCGCCGGGATGGTGCTGAAGCCGGAGCCGTTCTTCGAGGCGGTGGAGGACCTGGGCCGCTCGCCGGGATCGCCGATCGTGCTGCTCTCGGCGCGGGGCCGTCCCTTCGTCCACGGGGACGCGGTGCGGTTCTCGGTGGGCACGGAGCTGACGCTGTTGTGCGGGCATTACAAGGATGTGGACCAGCGCGTGGCCGACGGCCTGGGGGCCGAAGAGCTGTCGATCGGTGACTTCGTCCTGTCGGGCGGCGAGCCGGCGGCGCTGTGCGTGATCGATGCCGTCGTGCGCCTGCTGCCGGGGGCGCTGGGCGATCACGAATCCGCGGCGGGAGATTCACATTACGACGGTTCGCTGGCCGCGCCGTCGTACACGCGGCCGCCGGTGTATCGCGGGTTGGCGGTTCCCGAGGTATTGTTGAGCGGGGATCACGAGAAGATCGCGGCGTGGCGTGAAGCAGCAGCCCGCCGGCTGACGCGCGAGCGGCGTCCCGAGCTGTGGCAGCGGTTGACCGAATCGGAAGCCAGCGACGCGTAGACGTCACGAGAGGGTACGGGTATGGAGAAGCTGCGAGCGATCGAGCGTGAAGGCCTGAAGGACAAGCTCCCGGCGTTCGATCCGGGAGACACGGTGCGGGTGATGGTCCGCGTGCGCGAGGGCGAAAAGGAGCGCCTCCAGGCGTTCGAGGGGGTGTGCATCGCGCGCCGCGGCGGCGGCATCAACGAGACGTTCACGGTGCGCAAGATCTCGGCGGGCGTCGGCGTGGAGCGCATCTTTCCGCTGCACGCGCCCTCGATCGCCGAGATCGAGCTGGTGCGCAAGGGTCGCGTGCGGCGCGCCAAGCTCTACTTCCTGCGGCGCCTCGCCGGCAAGGCGGCGCGCATCCGGGAGAAGCGAGTCGCGGTGCCCGGCAGTGCCGCCGCGGCCGAAACGGCCGCCCCCCCCGCGGAGAGCCCCGAGGCGTGAGCGGCCCCCGCCCCACGTTCGAGCGCGAGGCCGCGCTCTGGAACGCGGGGCGGACGATCATCGCCGGGATCGACGAAGTCGGCCGCGGCCCACTGGCAGGACCGGTGGTTGCCGCGGCCGTCGTGTTTCCGGCCGGACAGAAGGCGATCCGGGGACTGCGCGACTCCAAGGTGCTGCCGCCCGAAAAGCGAGAGCGCCTCGCCGCCGTGATCCGCGCCCGGGCGATCGCCGTGGGTGTCGGTGCGGCGAGCGTGCACGAAATCGACCGGCTCAACATCCGCCGGGCGACCATTCTCGCCATGCGGCGGGCGCTCGCCCGCCTCTGCCTGGCCCCGCACGAAATCCTGGTGGACGGGCTCGCGGTTCCCGAGCTGGGCTGCGCCCATGTGGCGATCGTGGACGGCGACGCCTGCTGTCAGTCCATCGCCGCCGCCTCGGTCGTGGCCAAGACCGTGCGCGACCGCCTCATGCGGCGCCTCGCCGCGCGCTATCCGGCCTACGCCTGGGACGACAACAAGGGCTACGGCACGCCGGAGCACCTCGACGCGCTGGGCGCCCTCGGGCCCACGCGTCACCACCGGCTGAGCTTCGAGCCCGTCTCCCAACTGTCGCTCGTGCTCACATGAGGTTCTCCGCTCCGCGTGAGCGGAGAGGGGGCGGGGGTGAGGTCTGCTCACCTGGCGCGCTTCAGGCCCTTCCGGAACTCTCCGAGCGGACGGGTATTGAGCACGTCGCCCGCCTCGAGCCCGGCGCGCCGCGCCAGGTCGATCGCGTAGCGCATGAACGCGAGATTCCCGGGGTGGTGGCTGTCGGTCGAGAGGACGAACCGCACGCCCGCCGCCTTGGCCGCTGCCGCCAGCGTATCGGGCAGATCCATGCGCTCGGGGTGCCCGTTGATCTCGAGCAGGCATCCGGATTCCGCCGCGGCCCGCGCGACCGTCGCGAAGTCGACCGCATAGGACTCGCGCTTCCCCAACAGACGGCCGGTGGGGTGGCCGATCGCGTCCACGTGGGGATGGCGGATCGCCGTCAGCAGCCGCTTGGTGATCTCCGGCTGACGCTGCGTCATGCCGTAGTGAATCGAGGCCACGACGTAGTCGGCTTCGGCCAGCACGTCGTCGTCGAGGTCCAGCTTGCCGTTCTCCAGGATGTCGAGCTCGACGCTCTTCAGCACGGTGAACCCGTGGGCCTTGGCGTTCCACGCGTCCACGGCCTTCCACTGGGCGCGCAGCCGTTTGGCGTCGAGCCCCAGGGCCATCGTCACCCGCTTGGAGTGGTCGGTGATGGCGCAGTAGGCGTAGCCGCGCGCCCGGCACGCCTCGGCCATGTCGTCGAGCGAAGCCTCCCCGTCGCTCGCGGTCGTGTGCATCTGGAGATCGCCGCGGATCTCGTCCAGCGTGACGAGCGTGGGGAGCCCGTGGGTGCGCGCCGCGGCGATCTCGCCCCGTGCC
The DNA here is from genome assembly GCA_035456525.1 of Gemmatimonadales bacterium. Classification (GTDB taxonomy): domain Bacteria; phylum Gemmatimonadota; class Gemmatimonadetes; order Gemmatimonadales; family GWC2-71-9; genus DASTHG01. The sequence continues at coordinate 9,028 of DATICZ010000079.1, read as the reverse complement.
TCGCGCAACTCCGGGGGAATCCAGTCGAGACCGAGCTTCGCGTAGACCTCCGCCTCGGTCTTGCCGGCGACCCGGCGGGTGCCGCGGTACAGTCCGTATTCGTTGAGCTTGTACTGATGGTCCTGGGCGATCTGTCGCAGCTCCACGTTGTGGGCCTTGGAGCCCGTGAAGTAGAGCAGGGCGGCGCCGTAGGCAGCCGGCTCGACCACGCGCAGATCCACCTGCAGGCCGCCGCGCAACTGTACCGTGACGCGCGTCTCGCCGCGCGACACGACCTTGGCGACTTCCGGATACGCGACGAACCGCTCGATGATCCGCTCCGCGTGCGCCGCCGTCGCCAGCACGTCCAGATCGCCGATCGTCTCGCGGCGGCGGCGGTAGCTCCCCGCCACCTCGAGGTTCGTGATGCCGCCTCCGGTTTGCAGGTGCGCGAGCAGCGCCAGCGCGTGCGACTCCGCGTCGGGCAGCAGCAGCCGGCGCTCGACGTGGAGCGCCAGCCCCAGGCCGGCGCGGATGTTCTGCTCCATCTTGGGGCCGAAGCCCTTGAGCTTCTGGACCTTGCCGGCGGCGAGCGCCTTCTCGAGGTCCTGCGCCGTGTGCACCTTCAGCTTGCTGTAGAGCATCTTCACCCGCTTGGGACCCAGGCCGGGGATGCGCAGCAGGTCGAGCAGACCCGCCGGCAGCTTGGACTGGAGCTGGCGGTGCAGCGGCAACTCTCCCTTCGTGACGATCGTCGCGATCTTCTCCGCCAGGTCCGCTCCGATCCCCGGGATGTCGGTGAGGTCGGTACCCTTGCGCACCTCGTCCGCCAGCGGCCGGGGGTAATCGCGAACCACGCGGGCCGCGTTGCGGTACGCGCGCACGCGGAACGGGTTCTCGTCCTGGATCTCGAGGAGGTCGGCGACTTCGTCGAACAGGCGGGCGATGTCGGGATTCTGCATGAGAGGGACGGGGGACGGGGGACGGGTGAGGGAGGGGGAGGGGCGGGGACTCGTCCCCCGTCCCTCCTCCCTCGTCCCTCCGTTCAGCTGACTGTGATCTCCTTGACCATCCCGTGCATCACGTGCGGCTTGAAGTCGCCCTTGTCCGGCACGAAGCACACGAAGACGTAGGTGCCGGGCGCAAACGTCGTGGTGAAGAACCCGTGTCCGCCGGGGGTCGGGCCGGCGAAGCCGCCGACCGGCTTGGCGGGCGGCTCCCCCTTCATCCCGCCCTGCAGCCAGGTCGTGAAGTCGGTGGTGGCCTTTCCCGGGGCCAGCTGGAAGATCTGGACCTCGTGCAGCTGTGGCCCGGCGTTCTCCATGCGGATCGTGTGAGTGCCGGCGGTGATCGGCGCGGAGACGTCCCAGGTGTAGTCCTTGGCGGTGATCACGAGATCGGCGGTCGGCTCGGGCGCCAGCGCCGCCGTCGAGGCGGTCACCTCGATGGTCCGCACCATCCCCTTGGCCACATGCGGCGCGCCGTCGGGGCTCGGCAGGAAGCAGACCATCACGTAATGGCCCGGCTCGAGCGTCGCCGTCGCGTTGGCGGAATCGCCGGATACGATGCCGTTCACGCCGAGCGGGAAATAGAGCCAGGCGGGGATCGGCGCCTCGGGGTCCGTGAACAACGGTTGCAGGTCGGCGACGGTCTTCCCCGAGTCGAGCCGCATCATGATCACCTGATGCGCTTCCTTGCCCAGGTTCTTGAGCATCAGGGTCGTGAGGCCCGCGGGAATTGTGTCGGGCGCCTGGAACGTATAGTCACCCGCCATCACGGTGACCACGTTGGCGGTCGGCGGGGGTGGCGCTGGCTTCTTGGCGCAAGCGCCAATGGCCGCGAGTGAGGCGGCGGCGAGCACGAAGGACGGGCGGGACGTCATGCGGAGACTCCTCCAGGAATTGGTGATTGAGTGACCGGGGGAATTCTACCCGTTCGCGGGCGGAGGGCAATTCGGCTTGCGACTCGCGGGGCCGGGTGCTACGCTAGCCGCCTTCGTGACCAGGCTATTCTGGGGTGCACAGTTATCCAGGGGGAGGGGATATGAGGGTACACGGTGGGCTTCTCCCAGCCGGGGGGATCTTCGCGCTGTGTTTGAGCTTGTGGATCCCGTCCGCGTTGCACGGACAGGGCGTCACTACGTCCGCGATCGACGGCTTCGTCACGGACCAGAGCGGTGCGCCGCTGGTCGACGCGGCAGTGGTCGCGACCCACGTGCCAAGCGGCACGCAATACCGCGCGGTCGTGCGATCCGGGGGCACGTTCACCATTCCCAACATGCGGGTGGGCGGTCCCTACCGGGTCACGGTCACCCGACTCGGGTACAAGCCGCAGACCCAGGAAAACATCTTCCTGTCGCTGGGGCAGAGCTACCGGCTGGATTTTCGCCTTGAAGCGGCGGCGATCGAGCTGGCGGGAGTCCAAGCGACGGCGGAGCAAGACGCCGTGCTCAACTCGGGTCGGACGGGAGCCGCCACCTTCATCGATCCGGCGGCGGTGCAGATGCTGCCATCGGTGAAGCGGAGCACCCGCGATCTCATTCGCATCGATCCCAGGAACGACGGCAACTTCGCCTTCGCAGGCCGCAACTGGCTGTACAACAACATCTCGCTCGACGGGTCCTACTTCAACAACCCGTTCGGCCTCGACGATCCGGCGCCGGGCGGCCAGACCAACGCCGAGCCCGTCCCGTTCGACGCGGTCGAGCAGGTGCAGGTGTCGATCGCCCCGTTCGACGTCCGCCAGGGGGGATTCACCGGCGCCAACATCAACAGCGTGACCAAGAGCGGCACCAATGATCTCCACGTCACCGGGTATACGTTCTACCGGAACGAGAACCTGGTAGGCAATACCGTCAGCGGCTCGAAGGTGGTCGCCAATCCCGACCTGAGCTACGTCCAGACAGGCGCGTCGGTCAGCGGCCCGCTGAAGCGCGACCGGCTGTTCTTCTTCATCGACGCCGAGATCGAGCGCACGGCGAACCCGGGGTCGAACTTCGTAGCGAGCCGGAACGGGTCGTCCGGGCTCGGCATATCGCGGGTCGACGCGACCATCATGGACTCGATCCGGAACCGGATGATTCAGCAGTACGGCTACGACCCGGGACCCTACGAAGGGTACAAACACCACACCGACAACGACAAGCTGATCGGCAAGATCGACTGGAACGTCAATCCCGGCAACACACTGTCGTTCCGGTACAACTACCTGAAGGCAAAGCGCGACCTGCCGCCGCACCCGTTCGTGCTGAGCTTCAACAACACCGGCCGCGGTCCGAATGAAAGCAGCCTGCCGTTCTACAAGTCGGGCTACGCGATCAACAATCAACTGAGCTCGTTCGCCCTCGAGCTCAATAGCCGCTCAAACCGGTTTGCCAACCGGTTCTTCGCGAGCTACAACCGGTTCCGGGACTTCCGGGAAGCCTTCAGCCCCGATTTCCCGACCATCGAGATCGGTGACGGGGGTGTCACCTACACCACGGTCGGGCATGAGCCATTCTCGATCCACAACATCCTGGACCAGGACGTCTTCCAGTTCACCAACAATTTCAGCCTGTTCCGCGGGAAGCACGTCTTCACGCTCGGCGCAAACTTTGAGTCCTTCTCGTTCTTCAATTCATTCAACATCTTCCGGGACGGCGTCTTCTTTCTGCCCTACCAGATTCCCATCGGCAGCACGTTCTCATCGTTGAACGATTTCTTCACGGCGACTACCCCCGGCGCCGGCCAGAAGGACTTCCTCGGGATGATCGGCACGGGGCCCTACAAGGGGGAGGACATCCACGTCGGTCAGCTGGCGTTGTATCTCCAGGACGAAGTGCCGGTGACCCCCCGGTTGAACCTCACCTACGGGTTGCGCGTCGACTTCCCGATGTACTTCACGAAGCCGGTGGACAACCCGTTCTCGCGCGGCCTCACGGCGCTGGACGCGAGCGGCAACCCCGAAACCGTGGACCAGAGCAAACTGCCCGGGAGCGCCGGTCTGTGGTCGCCGCGCGTGGGATTCAACTGGAATGCGGCGGGCGATCGCAGGACGCAGGTACGCGGCGGCACAGGCATCTTCACCGGCCGCGTGCCGTTCGTCTGGCTCGGCAACGTCATTTCCAATCCGGGAGCCAATCCGAACCTCTTCCCCGCGGGCCCGCAGCGGCCCACCGGCTCCCCCGCTGACTCCTCGACCCTGGCGCAGTCGTTCGACGTCAACGCGGTCGTGCCGAGCTTCAAATGGCCGCAAGTTTGGACGACCAACCTGGCCGTCGATCACAAGTTGCCGTGGGACATGTTGGGGACGCTCGAGGTGATCTACGGCAAGGACGTCAACGCCGTGTTCATGCGAAACGCCGACCTGGTGGCGCCGGTGCGAAATCTGCCTGCTCCGGATGGTCGCCCCTATTACGGCGGCGCGGGCGCCAACGAGCTGAACGCCGACGGCGGGGCCGGGATCTACGTGCTCGACAACACCCACGAGGGGCACAGCCTGAGCATCACCGCCCAGCTGCGGAAGACGTTCGCATCCGGGCTCAGCACCATGCTCGCTTACAGCTTCACCGACGCGAAGAGCAACCTCAAGTCCACCGAGATTGCGAGCGTGCTGTGGCAGAACCAGCCGGTGCAGGGCGATCCCAACCGGCCCGAGCTGAGCTTCTCGGAGTTCGGTCAGCGGAATCGCATCATCGGCGTCGCGACCTATGCCAAGTCCTGGTCGCCCACCTTCCGAACCCAGATTGGCGTGTTCGTGGAGGTCGGTCAGGGGAATCGCTTCAGCGGCGCCGGCGGCAACCGCTACTCGTTCATCTATTCCGGTGACGTCAACGGTGACGGTCAGGGAGGCAACGACCTCATCTATATCCCGAAGAGCCAGAGCGAGATTCAGTTCGATACCCTGTTCACGGCTGCGTTCGATACCATAACGCCGCAGGAGCAATGGGACGCGTTCGACGCGTTCATCCGTCAGGACAAGTACCTGAGCTCGCACCGGGGGCAGATCGCGCAACGCTTCGGCTTGTCGAATCCGTGGTACAACAACGTCGACCTGCGGATTCTCCAGGATTTCGCGATCGGCGCCGGACGCCATGCGTTCCAGCTGAACGTCGACGTGCTGAACGTGGGCAACCTGCTGAATTCCAGTTGGGGCGTCCGGAAGGTGGCTGCCGCGGCGGCCACGTCGCCGCTCACGCTGGCGTGCACTGTGAACCCCACGTGTTTCGATGCAGGCGGAGCGCCACACTTCTACTTCACCGGACCGGCGAGGACGTTCATCGACGACCCGAGCCTGCTGTCGCGCTGGCAGGTGCAGATCGGGCTTCGGTACCTGTTCCAATAGGCGGCAGCTGCAGGTCGCTGCGCGGTGGGTGTTCTGACGGACTAGGGCGGACGAGGGCGGAAGAAGGCGGAAGAGGCTACGGCCTGTTTCCGCCTTCTTCCGTCTTTGTCCGCCCTTGTCCGTCCGTTTTCATCAGGACGATCCCCGACATCCGCCGCATCTCCTCGCGCGTCTTCTTCGGGTACAGTCTCCCCAAGAGATTCCAGAACCCGGCGAACCGCATCGACCGCTTGAGCCGCAGCGACTCCTCCCACATCGATCGGAACTCGGCTTCCCGCCATCCCGCCGCCGCGAAGAACGCCGTCCCCTCGGCCGGCGCGAAGCGGAACGGCGCCCCATGCGACACCGCTTTCCCCCAGGTGCGCGCCATCAGCTTGAGCAGCCGCGGGCTGGCAAGATCCATGAGCCACCAGGAGAGGACGGGGCAGTCGTGCAGATCGCGGGCGAGCCCCGCGACCTGGTCGGGCTCGAGGTAGATCAGCAGGCCTTCGGTGATCACGAGCGCGGGGCCCGGGCCGGCCGCGACCCGCTGCAACACCGCACGGCGCTGCACGGCATCGGACAGATCCGCGGGCAGCCATTCGAGCGCGCAGCGCGGTGTTTCGCCCGACAGCGCGTCGCGCTTGTAGCCCTGGATGGCCGGCAGGTCCACGTCGATCCAGCGCAGCGCGCGGGGCAGGTCGAGGCGGTAGGCGCGAGCGTCGAGCCCCGCCGCCAGATTCACCACCGTGCGCACCCGGTCGCGGGCGATGGCCCGCAACAGGAGCTCGTCCATCACCGCGGTCCGCACGATCATCGGCCAGTCCCATGACCGGCCCCGCGGCATGGCCCGGACGATCGCCTCGCCGCGCTCGCCCGCGAGACGCCGGGCGTACGGATCACGGAACAGGGCGTCGGGACGCTCCGACTCCATGGCGCGGTAGACGGCGACCCAGTGGGCGGTATCGGAGACGTGCGAGATCTGATGGGGGTCGGACATGCGCCAAACCTAGCGTGTAGCCTCGGGGGACGGTGGGGGATATCGTTTCCGCCCATGACCAGACCCGCCATGCGCACCCTCGTCCGTCCACGACTGCTGCTGCTCACCGCGCTGCTCGTCGCCGCTCCCGGCGAGCCGCTGTCCGCCCAGGCCGCCCCCCGGGCGCTCACGGCCGGCGATCTGGTGTATCGCCTGCGGGCGGTATCCGATCCGCAACTCTCCCCCGACGGCAATTGGGTCGCCTACACCGTCACCACCACCGACTCCGCCAAGAACCGCCGCGACGCCGATGTCTGGATGACGAGCTGGGATGGGACGCAGACCATCCGGATGACCTTCACGCCGGAGCGCGAGACGACGCCGCGCTGGAGCCCCGACGGGCGCTACCTCGCCTTCCTGTCGGGACGGGAGGACGGGCACGGCAACCAGGTGTGGCTGCTCGACCGGCGCGGCGGCGAGGCCCAGCGGCTGACGACGCTCAAAGGCGGCGTGGACGCCATGGCCTGGTCGCCGGACGCCAAACGGCTCGCCCTCGTGGCGAGCGTGGACCTCGACACGACGAAGGCCGACACCACGAAGAAACGGCCCATCGTCATCGACCGCTACCGGTACAAGCAGGATGTCGCCGGATACCTCACGACCGAGCGCAGCCACCTGCTGCTGCTCGACCTCGCCACGAAGCGCGTCGACACGCTCACGACCGGCAGCGCCGACGATGCCGGCCCCAGCTGGTCACCCGATGGGACCCGCATCGCCTTCGTGCGTACGCCGCCCCCCGAGCCGGGCACCGGCGACGAGTCGGACGTGTGGGTGGTGGAGGCGCGGCGCGGGGCGGTGCCGCGGGCGCTGACCGCGTTCGCCGGGCCTGATGTCGGTCCGCTCGCCTGGAGCCCGGACGGCGCGTGGGTCGCGTTCTTCCGGACCGACGATCCGAAGTACTACGCCTACCAGCTCCAGAAGCTCGCGATCGTGCGGGCCGACGGCACGGCGCCGGCGCGCATCCTGACCGCCGCGTTCGATCGGCCGGTCGATGCGCCCACGTTCGCCGCCGACGGCCGCTCGGTGCAGGTGCTCGCCGACGACGACCGCGTCACCTCGCTCACGCGCGTGCGCATCGCCGACGGGCGGGTCGAGCGCGTGGATCAGGGGAAGCACGTGGTGCTGCGCTATTCCGCGGGCGCGCTCTCCGGTTCACGGGTGGCACTGCTGCTCAGCACCCCGGACCGCCCCGCCGAAGTCTTCGCCACCGAGGGCGGGACGATGCGCCAGCTGTCGCACCAGAACGACTCGCTGCTGGCCACGGTGCGGGTGTCGCCGACGGAGGATTTTGTTTCGCGCAGCGCCGACGGCACCGAGGTGCACGGCGTCCTCGTCCGTCCTCCGGGGACGGCTCCCGGAACGCGGCTCCCGACGATCCTGTGGATCCACGGCGGACCGAACGGGCAGGACGACTACTCGTTCAGCGCCAACCGGCAGCTCTTTGCCGCCCACGGCTATGCCGTGCTGTCGGTGAACTACCGGGGCAGCAACGGGCGTGGGGCCGCCTTTCAACGGGCGATCTTCGCCGACTGGGGCCACCATGAGGTCGAGGATCTGTTGGGCGCGGTCGACGAAGCCGTGCGCTCGGGGATCGCCGACCCGGATCGCCTGGGGATCGGCGGCTGGAGCTACGGCGGGATCCTCACCGACTACACCATCGCCACGACGACGCGCTTCAAGGCGGCCGTCAGCGGCGCCGGCAGCGCATTGCAGCTGGCGATCTACGGCACCGATCAGTACATCACGCAGTACGAGCTGGAGCTGGGACCGCCGTGGCAGTCCAGGGACCTGTGGATCAAGCTCTCCTATCCCTTCTTCAGTGCCGACCGGATCAAGACGCCGACGCTGTTCATGGGGGGCCAGGCCGATTTCAATGTCCCCATCATCGGCGGGGAGCAGATGTATCAGGCGCTGCGGGAGCTGGGCGTACCGACGCAGCTCGTCGTGTACCCGGGTCAGTACCACGGACTGACCGATCCGTCGTTTCTCAAGGACCGGTTCGATCGCTGGGTGGCCTGGTTCGACCGCTACCTGAAGGGGGAGGGGACGAAATAAGGCTCGACCGCGTCGCGGCCGGGCCCTGGGGAGTCACGTCACGCGCGATCAGTGTTCGCGCACGGGTGTCGTCGCGATGATGGCGCCTTGCGGCAGCGTCCCGGTCAGCGTGCGCAGGTACGTCACGATCGACTGCACTTGCGCCGCCGACAGATCGCGGCCCAGCTGGTAGTGTCCCATCATCAGCACCGCGTCCTCGAGCGAGGCGGTGCCGCCGTTGTGGAAGTAGGGCCCCGTCATCGCGATGTTGCGCAGCGAGGGCACCTTGAACACCATCGAGTCGGCGGCCTTCTGGGTCACTCCCATACGGCCCGGATCGGAGCGGTCGGGCCAGGGGGTCACGAGTCCCGCCCGCTGGTACATCTGCCCGCCCAAGTACGCGCCGCTGTGGCAGCTCACGCACCCGGCTTCGACGAAGTCGTTGAACCCCTGCTTCTCGGGCGCCGTCAGCGCGCTCGAGTCCCCCTTGAGCAGCGCGTCCCAGCGCGACGGCGTCACGAGCTGCCGCTCGAAGGCGCCGATCGCCCGGCCCACGTTGTCGTAGGTCACCGGGTTCGTCTCGCCGGGGAACGCGCGGGCGAACGCCTCGCGGTAAGCCGGAATCGCGGCGAGCTCGAGCAGCAGCGCCCGATCGCTCGGCATCGCCATTTCGAC
>DATICZ010000078.1:0-2974 GCA_035456525.1 Gemmatimonadales bacterium | reverse complement strand
CGTCACCCAACGCGCCGGGGCCTTGGACGACCACTTCCTCGGTCGGGATCGGCCCCTAGGGGAGTCGCGCGTGCTGTACGAAATCGGATCCCACGGAGCGGACCTCCGCGACTTGCGCGCGCGACTCGGTCTCGATTCCGGTTACCTGAGCCGGCTGGTCCAGTCTCTTGCCGCGGCCGGTCTCGTCAAAGTGGGTGCCGGGCCGGAGGACGAGCGCGTACGACGCGCCCAACTCACCGCGGCGGGCCTCGCCGAGGTCGAGGAAATGAACAGGCGCTCCGATCGGGCGGCCGAGACCATCCTGACACCGCTCACCCAGAGCCAGCGCGAACGCCTTGTCGCCGCCATGGCGGAGGTGCACCGGCTGCTGCAGGCTGCGGGGGCACGCATCGAGCGAGTTGATCCTGCGAGCCCGGCGGCCCGCTGGTGCGTCGCTCAATACTTCGCAGAGCTGGCCAGCCGATTCGCGGAGGGCTTCGATCCGGGGCAAAGCATCCCTGCCGACGACGACGAACTGCGCCCGCCGCGGGGTGCGTTTCTCATGGCGAGCGTGGACGGCGCGCCGGCAGCCTGCGGCGCGGTGAAGGAGATTTCACCCGGCATGGGCTCGCTGAAGCGCATGTGGGTCGCCGGCTCGATGCGCGGCCTCGGTTTCGGGCGGCGTATGCTCGGCGCGCTCGAGACCCAGGCGCGGGAGCTGGGGTTGTCCACGGTGCGGCTCGAGACCAACCGCTCGCTCACCGAGGCCATCCGGCTCTACAGAAATTCGGGGTATGTCGAAGTCGCCTCCTTCAACGACGAGCCCTACGCCCACCACTGGTTCGAAAAGCGTCTCTCCTGACGGCGTCCAGCGGTTGCGCCGGTCTCGCTTAGGCGCAATGCTTCGGTCGGGGGGACGGAGACTGTGCCGAACAACCACACCGCCAGCTCGAGGCGTGCGGGATCACCGCTCCTTTTCGGTTCGTCATGACATCCTCCGAGTTCGCGTTGCGCAAGCCGCATCGCCGTCTGTTCCAGCACGCAGCGGCACGCCCAGGCGAGGATCCTGCGGGTTCTGGTTCGTCGGGGATTCGATCGACTACGATGTCGCCGGGGCCGCGGAGGCCGACCATCGCCATCGCGATTCGGCGTCCCACCAGGAAGGAGATCCTGGCGCGTAGCGGCCAGCGGCTGCCGGACATCATCGCGCCGGACCTGGACGTGCTCTTCTGCGGCATCAATCCCGGCCTCTACTCGGCCGCGGTCGGCCACCACTTCGCCCGGCCCGGCAACCGTTTCTGGACCGCGCTGCGTGCGGCCGGGTTCACGCCGCGCGTCTTTTCTCCCGAAGAAGACGGGCACCTGCTCGACCTGGGATACGGCCTCACCAACATCGTGGACCGCGCGAGCGCGCGCGCCGAAGAGCTCGCGGCGGACGAGCTGGTGGCCGGCCGGCGACGCCTCGAGCGCAAGGTCCGTCGTTACGCTCCCCGATGGGTCGCGATCCTGGGGATCGGCGCCTACCGGGTCGCGTTCGGAACGCGGCACGCCTCTCCCGGCCCGCAACCCGAGCGACTCGGCCCCTCGGGACTGTGGGTGCTGCCCAATCCCAGTGGACTCAACGCCCACCATCTCCCCGCGGACCTGGCACGCGCCTTTCGCCGTCTGCGGCGCGCGGTGGCCGGCTGAACGTCCAGCGAGTAGGTTGGCATCGCGTCGACGGAAGGAGCGGGCTGTGAGCAGCATGCGCATCCCCGGCTGGTGTGCCCTGTGCGTGTCGCGCTGCGGCTCGATCGCCGTGGTCGAGAGCGGCCGCTTCGTGGCGCTCGAGCCGGATCCCGCGCACCCCACGGGACGAGCGCTCTGCGCGAAGGGCCGGGCCGCGCCCGAGCTCGTCTATCATCAGGACCGGCTGCGCTACCCGCTGAAGCGGACCCGTCCGAAGGGTGATCCCGATCCCGGCTGGCAGCGGATCGGCTGGGCCGAGGCCCTCGATCTGTGCGCCACCCGGCTGAAGCAGCTGGCCGCGGACCACGGCCCCGAGAGCGTGGCGTTCGCGATCGCCTCTCCCTCCACCTCGGGCTGCTCCGATTCGCAGATCTGGATCGAACGGCTGATGCGCGCGTTCGGCAGCCCGAACGAAACCACGGCGATGGAGCTGTGCGGCTGGGGACGGTTCGGCGCCACGACCTACACCTATGGCGCCCCGGTGCCCGGCGGCTACATGCCGGACCTGGAGCGCGCGGGCTGCATCCTCTATTGGGGCTACAACCCCAATCTCGCCCGCATCGCCCATGCGGTCGCCACGACGGAGGCGCTCGAGCGCGGCGCAAAGCTCATCGTGGTGGATCCCCGCCGCACCGGGCCCGCGCACAAAGCGGACGTGTGGCTCCGGGTGCGGCCGGGGAGCGACGCCGCCCTCGCACTCGGCCTGGCCGGGATGATGGTCGAGCGTGGCTGGTACGATCGCGAGTTTGTGAGGGATTGGACCAACGGCCCGTTGCTCGTGCGCACGGACAACGGACGGCTCCTCACCGAAGCCGACCTGTCCGCCACCGGCGGCGTTCGTCGCTACGTGGTGTGGGACGAGAGGCGCGGCCGCCCCATGCTCTACGACGCGGCCGCCGGCCGCTACGAGGGGGATCAGGAGGCGCTCGCCCTCTTCGGCGAGTTCCAGGTCGGGACCGCGCGGGGCAAGGTTGTGTGTCGCCCCGCCTTCGATCTGATGGCCGCCGCGTGCGCGCGCTACACGCCGCAGAGAGTGCGCGAGATCTGCGGCATCGATCCGGAGCTGACCGAACGAGCCGCCCGGCTGCTCTGGGAAGCGCGGCCTGTCGCGTACTACGCCTGGAGCGGGGTCGAGATGCAGACGAATGCGACCCAGATCGCCAGGGCGATCGCGCAGCTCTACGCCCTGACCGGCTGCTTCGACGCGCCCGGCGGCAACGTGCTGTTCGCCGCTCCTCCCACCGCCAACGTCGGCGGCGAGGACCTG
>DATICZ010000077.1:0-14723 GCA_035456525.1 Gemmatimonadales bacterium | reverse complement strand
CTGGATGCGCAGACGCCCTCCCGAGTCCACCGTGACCGATCCACGGACGATCGTCCTCGCATGCCCCTGAAAGGCGGGACCCGCCACGCTGAAATCGGGGAAGCCCGTCAACAAATCGGTGAGGCGCGCGGCGATCGAGTCTCCCAAGCCGGGCATCAGCTGCGTGCCGACGATCGTGAGTCTGTCGATGCGCATGTCGACGGACGGCCTGATCGGCCGGCAGCAGAACAAGAACGCCCCGAACAAAACTCCCACCCCAACCGCCACAAGGGCAATCCTGCGCATCGCGCCAGGGATCGCGGGTTGCTTCAGCGCCTGCTGAAACGCCTCGGCGTCCGGCCAGCGCTGCTCGGGCGACAGGGCCAGCGCGCGGCTCAAGGCGGGTCGCATCTTCGCCGGCACCCGCGCCCAGTCCGCCCGCTCCGGAAGTGCGCCGGTCTCCCAGCGCACCCCGGTCAGCGCCTCGTATAGCACCATTCCCACCGTGTACAGGTCGGTCTGGGGCACCACATCGTGCCCCGCCAGCTGCTCCGGCGCCCAGTAGGCGGGCGTCCCACGCCGCACGCCTGTGCCGGTGGTGGCTGTCTGATGCGAGAGCGACTTGGCCACTCCGAAGTCGGTCAACACACCACGGTCCTCGACCCAGAAGACGTTGCCGGGCTTGATGTCGCGGTGAATCACTCCGTGCGCGTGCGCGACCCTCAACGCGGCGAGGAGATCCCGCCCGAGTCTGACGACATCGTCCTGCGGGAGCGGCCCGGCTTTCTCCAGGCGGTCGGCGAGCGAGTCGCCGGGCAGGTACTCCATGATGTAATAGGTGAACGGATCGTCATCGCGGCCCACATCGAAAATGGGTACGATGTTGGGATGACCGCGTAGCTCGGCCAGGATGCGCGCTTCCTTCCGGAAGCGCTCCGCCGCCGCGGCGCTTGCTTTCTCGGGAGGCAGCACCTTCACGGCGACGGAACAACGCAAGGCCGTGTCGCTCGCCAGGTAGACCCTCGCCTCCCCGCCGCTGCCCAGCTCGCGCTCCAGCTGGAAGCGCGGCGCCAGGAAGTCGCGGAATTGCTCGAAGAAGGTGGCCATGGCCGGCGGCCACGCCAATGTAGCCTTGGCGGCCGCCGGCACCAGTTCACCATTGGATCAGCCGCGCCATGTCACGGGACCAGGGGGGGAACCAGGAAGGCCTGGAGCACTCCCGCATGGTCGGAAGGCCAGAGCCCGTCCGGCGTGCGATCTCTCGCCCGATCCCCCACGACCTCGTGGCGGATCGGCAGCGCGATATCGGGCATATGTCGGGTGAAGACGAAGTCGATCCGCTGATTCAGCGTGGGCTCGGCGTTCGTGAGGTCGTCACTCTCACAACAGGTCGGCCCCAGCACATCCTGGGGCGGACGCACCCAACTGTCGCTGAATCCGGCGTCGGTGATCATGCCGTAGGACGGCGTCGCGGCTCCCGGCACGTGCCCCAGCACGTCCGAGTTGAAATCGCCCACGAGAATGGTCGGCCGGGTCTCCGACTGGAGCAGCCCCAGGAGCTCCTGGGCTTGTGCGATCTGCACGGGTACCGCCAGCTGCGCCTCGAGATGGGTCGACACGAACCGGTAGATGCGGTTCTGGAACGTCGCATCCACGGATGCCCAGCCCTCGAACACCCCCGTCTGCACCGGGCCGAGGCTCACCGGGATGTAGGCCTGGTACGTCCCGTGCTGTGGATTGGTGAACTCCACGTCGGCGCGCGCCAGGACGGCGTCCCGGTCCGTCAGCCGCACGTCGTCGAACGTCGGATTCCCGGCGCCGTCCAGGCCGGTGAACACCGGGACTTCGACGTCCGTGGTGGAATCGGCCGCGGCGACGACATAGGTCAGACCGCGCGCGGCGAGCGAATCGACCAACAGGGCCAGGAAGTCGTACCGGACCGTGGTCGCCGGAACCGACCCCCCGAACACGGCGTCCCCGGGAGACTGCACCCGGTACAGCGCCGCCTCCTGAAGGCCCACGAGATGCGGCTGGCGCTGCGCGATGAGCCCGGCCAGCGCCCCCGCCCGCGCCGGGAAGTCGGTCTGGACCACCTTCGCCCAGATCCCCGCGGCGACGAACGGCACCTGCTCGAGCGGCGTCGTGAGCAGCGGGCTCGGATCGGTGCCGTAGTAGACGTTGTACGTCATGACCGTGATGCCGGCGTTGCCGGTGGCGTCGGGTACCTCGACGGCAGCGGCGTCGAATCGCGGCGTGGGTCCCAGTTGATCGCGACCACAGCCGACCGCCAGGGCGACGATCGTGGCGAGCGAGCAGAGTTTCCGCATGGCTACCCCCAGAAATGAGTGATTCGTGTGGGGGGAAGCTCGGCTCGCCGCGTCAAGAAACGGTCAAGGCGGCTTGCTAAGTTTTTAGCACTATGCTAGAATTTTAGCACTTCCGCACCCGGAGACACGCATGGCCGTCCCCGCCCGCTCTCAGCTGTCGCGACGCGAACGTCAGATCATGGACGTGATCTACCGGCTGGGCCGGGCCACCGCCGCCGATGTCCACGATGCCCTTCCGGACCGCCCCAGCTACTCCACTATCCGCGCGCTGCTGCGCGTGCTCGAGAGCAAGGGCCACCTGCGCCACGTGGAGAACGGCCCCCGCTATGTGTACTCACCCACCGTGCCCCGGGAGCGGGCCCGTGAATCGGCGCTGCGCCAGCTGGTCACCACGTTTTTCGACGGCTCGACCGAGGCCGCTGTCGCCGCACTGCTCGACCTTTCAGCCGCACGTCTCTCCGACATCGAGCTGAACCGGCTCGCCGGGCTCATCGCCCAGGCCAAGAAAGAGGGGCGCTGACCATGCCCGACTTCGTGCTCGATTCGCTGGCAAAGGCGACGCTGTTGCTCGGCGTTGCGGGCCTCGCCACACTGCTGTGGCGCCGCACGGCCGCCCCCCGGCACTTCGTGTGGACGCTGGCGCTCGCAGGCACGCTGGTCCTGCCGGCGGCCCGGCTCCTCGGGCCCGTATGGCAAGTGCCGGTGCTCCCACCGCTCGCCGTCGAGACGTTCACACCGACCCCGCCGGCGGTGCCGACGGCGGCTCGAGGCCCCGTGGCCGCCGCGCTCCCTCCGTCGCCCGGAACGACGATCACGAGCTCGCAATCCGACCCCGAGCCAGGCGAACCGGGCCTCGGATGGTGGCTCGCCCTGGTCTGGGCGTCGGGCCTGATGCTCGTGTTCGGTCTCTACGGCGTGGGGGCGATGCGCGTGGCGCAGCTTGCTCGACGTGCTCGGCCGCTCCGCTCCTCCGATTGGCGCGGTCTGCAAGCGTCCCTCGCCGCGGGGTTGCGGCTGCGGACACCGGTGCGGCTGCTGGTCGCGTCCGGCCCCGCGATGCCGATGACCTGGGGCACGCGTCGCCCGGTCATCCTGCTCCCCGCGGACGCCGAGCAGTGGCCCGAATCGCGCCGGCGCGACGTCCTGCTGCACGAGCTGGCCCACGTGGCGCGGCGCGACTGCCTTACGCAGCTCGTCGCGCTCTGCGCCTGCGCCGTGTACTGGTTCCATCCCCTCGTATGGGTCGCCGCCCGGCGCCTGCGCATCGAGCGCGAGCGCGCCTGCGACGACCGCGTGCTGGCCGCCGGCGCCACTCCCTCGGCGTACGCCGAGCACCTGCTCGAGATCGCGCGCACGCTGCGGGCGGGAACGATGACGGGGCTCGCCAGCGTCGCAATGGCGCGACCCTCCCAGTTGAGCAACCGGCTCCTGGACGTGCTCGACCCGGCCCGTCGCCGCGATGCGGTGACCCGCCGGTTCGCCCTCCGTGCCGCCGCAATCGCTGCCCTCCTGGTGCCTCCCCTGGCGGTAGTGCATCCCACACGGATTGCCGCGCGCCGGGCCGAGAGTCCGGCGACGCTCGCGACACGCAGCCTCACCATCCAGGCGCCGCGCCACGCGGTGCGGAACCCCGCCGTCCGGACGTCTGTGGTCGAGTGGGCCGCCGACACAGGAGACTGCGCGGCCGCCGTGCCCCGCGGCGCGAGTAGCCGGAGCAGCTCCAACACTTCCGATGACGGCGCGCGCCGCACGCGACTGCAGTACAAAACCAGCCGCTGCACCCTGGAGCTCGTTGCCGAAGGCGCATTCCGCTTCACGGCGGATTTCACCGACCTTTCCGCTATCGACGCCGGCGGCTCCGTCGTGGTCACGAGAGTCGAAGGTGGCGAGAGTCGCCGCGTGGAAATGCGTCCGGGCACCGAGGGCGTCTCCCACCGTTGGTTCGTGGGCGATGCCGAGCGTCCCTACGACGCTGCCGCCCGAGCCTGGCTCGCAGAGACGCTCACGCAGCTGCTGCGTCGCACCGGCTACGCGGCGGACGCACGCAGTCGCTGGATCCTCCAGACGCGCGGGCAGGACGCCCTGATCCAGGAGATCGCCCTGGTCTCGGGAGACTACGCGAAGCGCGTCTACTACCAGGCGCTCATCGCCGATGGGCCGCTCGATGGGGCCACGGTCGCCCGGGTCGTGACGCAGGCAGGAAGCGAGATCTCGAGCGACTACGATCTCGCCGAAGTGCTGGTGCTCGTCGCCAGCCGTTACCCCTTGAACGAGCCCACCCGCACGGCGTTCGTCGGCGCCGCCGATCACATTCAGTCCGACTACGATCGCCGCCGGGTCCTGAAGGTGGTGCTGGCCGGAAAGGACCTCCCCGACGACCTGGCGGCCGCCGTGCTCACGGCGGCGGGCGGCATCCAGTCGGATTACGACCTCGCCGAAGTCCTCGTCCAGCTCACCAGCAAGCACCCGATCACGCCGGCCATGAGCGCCGCGTTCTTCCGGGCCGTCGACGGCATCGAATCGGACTACGATCGGCGGCGCGTGCTGGCGACGGTGCTCGCGCAGCGCGACATGCCGGCCGCCCTCGTCGCCGGCGCGCTCACCGCGGCGGGAGGCATTTCCTCCGACTTCGATCGGGCGGAAGTGCTGGTCCAGGTCGCCGAGGGACCGGGTCTGGACGACGCGTCGCGCCCCGCGTTCTTCGCCGCGGCGGACGGCATCGGCTCCGACCACGACCACGCGCGCGTGCTGACGGCGTTGAGCGAGCGCCCCGGAATGAGTGACGCGGTTGCCGCCGCCGTGATCGCCTCCGCTCGCCGGATCGGGTCGGACTACGATCGCGCCAACGTGCTGGTCGCGGTGGCGCGGTACGTGCGCCTCCGGGGGGCGGTGCGCGAGGCCTACGTCGCGGCGGCGAACTCGATCGGCTCCGAAACGGACCGCAACCGGGCGCTGGCCGCCCTGGCAGGCTCCAGCGAGCTCGACTGACTGACCCTCAGGTGGTCGGGCCGAACTGGCCCTTGCTGGGCTCCGCTCAGCAGAACCACGGCTCGGTGAGCCTCGCGGCGCGGCGCCGGTCGGCCGGTACGACGGCCGGCCGGCGGCCAAGCCGGGCTCGCGCGGCGAGGGCCTCGGCAGCCGCCCTGATCCGCTCGAGCGTCGCCGCCGCGTCCTCGGCCCGCCCGGCCCCTTGCTCCACCAGGCGGCTCACCCGCTCGTGCAGCCGGTCCATGCGGGAATCGGGATGGGTCCAGCGATACGTCAGTGCCGCGTCGTCCAGCTCCCCGAGATGCTCGCGCATCCACGGCTTGTCGAGCAGGGCCGAGCCCGGCGGCACGAGGAGGCGGATGGAGTACTGGATCGGGTCTACCTGATCGACCAACCCTTCCTCCTCCACGACGTCGAGCATCTCCACGAAGTCGTCCAGCGTCGTCCACGGCGTGAACGCGACGAACGAAGGACGCAGCGCGATCCCGGCCTCGCGCGTGAGGCGCAGCGCGGTGTGGACGTCGGCTCGCGTGTGACCCTTCTGCAGCCGCGCCAATACCACGTCGCTGAACGACTCCACCGCCGAGACGATGAACACACACCCGAGCGCCGTGAAATCGGGCAGCAGCGCGCGGTGGCGGACCAGGTGCTCGATCTTGGCCGTGAAATCGAACGTCACTCCGGGGTATGCCGCGTGGAGCTCCCGCGTCACGCGCAGGGCCTGACCAGGCCCATTCAGGAAGTCGGGATCCCCGAAGGTGATGTGGCCCGCCCCACCCTCCACTTGTTGCCGGATGTCCGCCATGACGACCGGGAGGGGCACGGCGAAGAACCGTCCGCCGTACACCGGGGGAATCGGGCAATGCAGGCAGTGATGGAGACACCCGCGGGTCGCTTCGACGTACCCCGCGGGAACGCGCTTCCCGTGGCGCTCGAGTTTCGCGTAGCCCGGGCCGCCGGGAGGGCCTGCCCGATGCGGCACAGGGAATTCGAGTCGCGCGAGCACCGGCGCGACAGCGGGCAGGGGCCGGCTGTTGCCCGCTGTCAGCTGCTCCACCAGGGATACCAGCTCCTGCTCGAGCTCTCCGCCGAGGACCGCATCGGCAGGCCCCTGCAGGAGGTATCGAGCATTGAGCGTGGCGTAGAGTCCGTAGAAACAGATGAACGCATCCGGACTGACCTTCCGGATGCGTTCAGCCGCCCGAACGCCCAGCCGCAGGGCCGTGTGCATCGGCACGCTGATGCCGACGAACCGCGCCCGGCGCACCGCGTCGTCGTCCAGCGGCTCGACGGCGAGATCGAGCTGCGCCGGGTGGAACCCGGCGCGCTCGAGAAACGCGGCGGGCCAGGCCGTGCCCAACGGCTGGTGTCCCAGCTCGTAGCACGAAACGAGGAGAACCTGGCCCTGACCCCGCATGTCGGCCCTACTGCCGGCAGGGCGCGATCGGATCCGGCTTGGGGTGATCCACCACGACCCGGTGATCCAGGTTCGCCACGTGGATGGCGATATCCTGCACGAAGTTCGCGACGCGCGCCATGTGATCGTAGTTGATGTACTGGGGCTCGTCGGTCACCTGGTGGTAGTCCGAGTGCAGTCCCGTCGTGAAGAACGTGACCGGGATGCCGTAGCGGGCGTACTCGTAGTGGTCGCTGCGGCAATAAATGTTCGACGGATGGCCGTCGGCGTCGATCGCGTAGTCGAGGGTCATGCCGTGCTTCCCCTCGGTGTTCACCGTCTCGATCAGATTCCCGAGCTCCGTAGACAGCCGGCGCGAGCCCACGAGCTGCAGGTAGTTGGGGCTCCCGTGGATCGGCGCCCCTGCCTTGGTCCGCCCCACCTCGTCGCTCGCTTCGCCGCGGCCCACCATGTCCATGTTGAGCTGTGCCACGATCGAGTCCCGCGGCACCGTGGGGTGACCGGTGTAGAACCGGGAGCCGAGCAGTCCCTTCTCCTCGCCGACGTGCCACACGAACAGGATCGACCGCTTCGGCTTGGTGGGCAGCGTCACGATCCGCTCCGCGACCTCCAGGGCCGACACGGTTCCCGACCCGTCGTCGTCCGCGCCGTTCGAGATCGAGTCGACGCGCGAGGCGCCGGCGTGCTTCGCGCGGTAGCCCGTGAGGATCGAGTCCACCATCGCCTGCTGGGCGGGCGTCGCCTGCTTGCCGCCGTCGTCGGCGCCCTCGGGGCGGACGGTGTGGTTCCAGATACGGATCGAGTCATGATCCACCGGCCGGCTCAGTGGGATGTGATCGTTGTGCGCCCCGATCGCCACGTACTCGCCCTTGAGCTTGGGATCACTGCCGGGGATGATCGCGACGACGTTGCGCGCCGGATCGGGAATGGCGGCCACGCTGTACCGCACGTTGACGGCCGCCGTGGCCCCCGCCGTCCCGATGGCCAGCGAGTCGAGCGAGCCGGTGAACATCTTGGCGGCCGCGGCCCGGCTGATGAGGATGACCGTGGGCTGCTGCTGGGTCGGCTGGTCGTCGTCCAGGAACGTCTGAGGACGCTGCAGAAAGCCCATGACCTGGGGCGGCATGTCGTCGAGGCCGACGAGCGCAACGCCCCACGCGCCTTCGACGGTCGGCGCCCGACGCAGCTGGCGCAGGGAATTGAACCCTCCGGTCGTCATCACGACGAGCTTGCCGGCCGCCTGTGCGGCGGAAATCGTCCGGGTCGAGTCACCCAGCGTGCCGCCGAACACCGTCGCCACCGCCGCGTTGCTCGCAGGCTGGCGGCTAAGCGCCATGTAGTCCTGGAACGCGACCAGCGGCGCGCCGGCCACCGTGAAGGTGGAGGTCGAGTCGAAGCTGCGCGTCTTGAGGGGAATGGTCTGGAAATAAGTGCCGCTGTCGCCCGCGGGCTGGAGTCCCAGGCGACGCAGCTCGGCGGCGATGTAGTTGGTCGCCTTCACGTTGCCGGGAGTCCCCGCCTCGCGGCCCATCATCGAATCGTCGGCGTAGATGTAGAGCCGGGTCATCAGGTCCGCGGCCGTGATCGCCGGGGTCGTGGGTTTCGGGGCGTGCTTCAACGGCAGGCTGCTCTGGCCGCTCGCCACGGCGGCCCCCAGCCCGAGGAGACACGAGAACAGAGCACCGACACGGTCGCGCATCAAACGCCTCCAAGAAGAGAACGACGGCGTGAAGGACAGGGTGACACCTGAAGTTATACGATGGCGGACCCCGATGCGTTGGGGGGAGCCCCCCGCCCTCCCGCGTGACATATTGGGACCGAACGCACCTCCCAGGAGTACTGATGCCGCGCCGCGCCCTGTTCGTCGCCGCGTCCGTCGCCGCCCTTCACACTGCCGCACCGGCCGTCGCCCAGCAGCCCCGAGCACTGACGGCCGACGACTACGCCCGCGCCGAGCGGTTTCTGGGCTACAACACCAACCCGCTGGTCTCGGGTGCCACCGTGCGACCCGGATGGCTCACCGCCGACCGTTTCTGGTATCTCAACACGACCGCCGACGGCGTCGAATACGTGCTGGTCGATCCCGCCCGCCGCTCGCGCGCCCCCGCCTTCGATCACGCGCGGATCGCCGCGGCGCTGTCCCGCGCCGCCGATTCGACCTACGACGCCCGGCACCTGACGCTCGGCGCCCTGAGCTTCTCCGCGCGACTCGATTCGATCTCCTTCGATGCGCGGGGACGGCGCTGGACCTGCGACGTGCGCGGCGCGGGCTGTGGCGCGGCGGCGCCCCGCGACTCCGCACCGCGCAACGCCGTAGTCTCACCCGACGGGAAGCGGGCGGCGTTCATCCGGGACGACGATCTCTGGGTGCGGAATCTGAGCACCGGACGGGAGACACAGCTCACCACGGACGGCGTGCCGGATTTCGGCTACGCCACCGACAACGCGGGCTGGGTGCGGAGCGACCGGCCGGTGCTCCTCTGGTCTCCCGATTCGAAGTTGATCGCCACGTTCCAGCAGGACCAGCGCGGCGTGGGGGAGATGTACCTCGTGCGCACGCAGGTGGGCCATCCGGTGCTGGAGCGGTGGAAGTACCCGCTCCCCGGCGACAGCGTGGTCGCGATGATTCACCGCGTGATCATCGACGTGGAGGCGCCCCGCGTGATCCGGTTGCAGCTGCCGCCCGACCAGCACCGCTCCACCCTGTGCGACCACGTGGTGTGCCGCGGCGAATGGGCCGACGTCGAGTGGACACCGGACGCGTCGCGGCTCGTCTTCGTCTCGACGTCCCGCGACCACCGGCACGAGTCGCTGCGGGTGGCCGACGCCGCGACGGGGGCCGTGAGGGACGTGTTCGAGGAAACGGTCGAGACGTTCTTCGAGTCCGGTGCGGGGCGCGTCAATTGGCACGTGCTCCCGGCCACGAACCAGATCCTGTGGTACTCCCAGCGCAGCGACTGGGGTCACCTGTACCGCTACGACCTCGCGACCGGAAGACTCCTGGGCCAGGTCACGAGCGGCGCCTGGAACGTGCTCCAGGTGCTGCGCGTGGACGAGGCGAGCCGCACGCTCTACTTCACCGGCGCGGGACGCGAGGGCGGCGATCCGTACTTCCGCCGTCTCTACAGTGTGCGCCTGGACGGCAGCCGGCTCACCTTGCTCACGCCGGAGGATGCCGACCACGACGTGACCCTGGCTCCGGACGGCCGCTATTTCGTGGACAGCTACTCCCGTCCCGACGTGCCCCCGGTCACCGTGCTGCGCGACCAGACCGGACGCATCGTGCTCACCCTCGAGCGGGCTGACATCTCACGCCTCACCGCCTCCGGGTGGCGGCCACCGATGCCGATCACGGTGAAGGCCCGCGACGGGAAGACCGACCTCTACGGCCTGCTGTACCGTCCCACCACGTTCGACTCCACGCGACGCTATCCGATCGTCAATCACATCTATCCGGGACCGCAGACCGGGAGCGTCGGCGGCCGCAGCTTTTCCGCGGCCCGCGGGGACGCCCAGGCGCTGGCCGAGCTGGGGGTCGTGGTGGTGGAGATCGACGCGATGGGCACGCCGCTGCGGTCGAAGTCGTTCCACGCCGCCTGGTACGGCAACATGGGTGACAACGGCCTTCCCGATCAGGTCGCCACGATGCGCGAGCTGGCGCAGCGCTATTCCTGGATCGACCTCGATCGCGCCGGGATCTACGGCCACTCGGGCGGCGGCTACGCGGCGGCCGACGCGATGCTGCGCTACCCCGATTTCTTCAAGGTGGGCATCTCCGAGGCGGGGGACCACGACAACCGGAACTACGAGGACGACTGGGCCGAGAAGTGGCAGGGCCTCCTGGTGCGCAACGCCGACGGAACCACGAACTACGACAACCAGGCGAACCAGCTCCAGGCCGACAACCTGAAGGGCAGGCTGCTCATCGCCTACGGCACCATCGACAACAACGTTCCGCCCGACAACTCGCTCCTGCTGGTGGACGAGCTGATCAAGGCGAACAAGGACTTCGATCTGCTGGCGTTGCCCAACCGGCGGCACGGCTTCGGCAGCGAGCCCTACATGATCCGGCGGCGCTGGGACTACTTCGTCCGTTGGCTGCTGGATGCCGAGCCTCCGGCGGGATACCGGTTGCGGGGGCGCTAGGGCGGTACTCGGTGGTCGGTCGTCGGGATGTCGCCGAATCCGCCGTGACCCACGACCGGTGCCGTTCCAGGGTCGACGACGCTTCAGACGACTCGGTTGCCAGGGGGCACGGGTGGCGAGTCGAACGGTTGACGGTAGACTACCTGACCCGCACTCCACAAGGTGAAGCGATGCCCCGTCGCCCCCCCTCCCGATCCTGGCTCGCCCACTCGGCCGTCCTGTTCTTCCTGGGCGGGTGGGTGCGGCCGGCGGAGGCGCAGGACTCCGTGCGCACCGACTCCAGCGGCCGGCCGGCGGTCACCACGGCGACGCTGCGGGCCGCGCTCGATCTGATGGGCCTCACCTACAGCGACTCCGAGCTCACCCTGCTGCTGCGGCCGCGCGGACAGTTCGGCAACGAGTTCACCGGGCGCGGCGACCGGCGCAACGCCTACGACTCGATCCGCGCGGTGCCGCTCGACAACGCCGACGTGCCGGCGCTCTTCTTCCAGCCGCTCCCTCCGGCGGTCCCCGTCGCCGACCGCCGCCCGCGCTTCGCCGACCGGCCCAAACAGATCAGACGGCCGGCCAACCTGGAAGACGCCGCGTTCTGGCCGGTCACCCATCTCGCCGAGCTGCTGCGCACTCGGGCTGTGACGTCGGTCGAGCTGACCACGATGTACCTCGGCAGGCTGCGCCGCTTCGATCCCCAGCTGCACGCCGTCGTCACGCTGACCGACAGTCTCGCCCTGTCGCAGGCGAGAGCGGCCGATCGCGAGATCGCCGCCGGTCACTATCGGGGGATCCTGCACGGCATCCCCTATGGCGTGAAGGACCTCTATGCCGTTCCCGGCTACCCCACGACCTGGGGGGCTGCTCCCTATCGGGATCAGGTGCTCAACACGACGGCGACAGCGGTGCGGCGGCTCGACCAGGCGGGAGCGGTCCTTGTGGCGAAGCTCACGTCGGGTGCGCTCGCGATGGGGGACGTCTGGTTCGGCGGCCGGACCCGTAACCCCTGGAACCTCGCAGAAGGATCGAGCGGCTCCTCGGCGGGACCCGCCGCCGCCGTCTCGGCCGGACTGGTACCCTTCGCGCTCGGGACGGAGACGCTCGGCTCGATCGTGTCCCCCTCCACCCGCACGGGAGTGACGGGACTGCGACCAAGCTTCGGCCGGGTGAGCCGGGCCGGCGTGATGGCGCTCGCCTGGTCCATGGACAAGGTGGGCCCCCTGTGCCGCAACGCGGAGGATTGCGCCCTCGTGTTCGACGCGATCCGCGGCGCCGACCCCGCCGATCCCTCCACCGTGAACGTGCCGTTCCCCTACGACGCGCGCGTCCGGCTATCGGGGTTGCGCATCGGGTACATCAAGTCCGCGTTCGACGCCGACCACCGCGGTGCCGCGCTGGATCGCGCGGTCCTCGAGGTCCTGCGTGGTCTCGGCACCCAGCCGATCGCCATCGAGCTGCCCAAACGGCCGGCCCAGGCGCTGCGCATCATCCTGTCGGCCGAGGCGGCGGCGAGCTTCGACGACCTCACGCGCTCCGGGCGCGACAGCCTGCTCACCGAGCAGGGCCCCGGCGCATGGCCCAACCAGTTCCGCTCGGCGCGGTTCATCACCGCCGTCGAGTATCTCGCGGCGAGCCGCGTGCGCCGCCTGCTGCAGCAGGACATGCAGGCCCTGCTGAAGGACATCGACGTCTACGTCTCGCCAGCGTTCTCCGGCGCGAACCTCCTGGTGACCAACCTGACCGGCCACCCGTGCGTCGCGGTGCCGGACGGGTTTCTCGACAACGATCCGGCCAGCATCACGTTCTGTGGCCGGATGTACGGGGAAGCCGAGGCGCTGGAGGTCGCGCGGGCGTACCAGGAAGCCACCCCGTGGGACGAAATGCACCCCGTGACGTTCGGCGGCGGCGCACCCGTCGTCGCGGCTCCGCGCGACACGACCCGATAGCGGCATCCAACCCGGAGGATCAATGGTGACGTTTCCCCGTCTCCTCGCCGCCTGTTTGCTCGGCATGCCGGCCGCCGGCCTGGCACAACAGTCCCCGGCCGTTCCCCCGGGGAGCGACACCCGTCTCTACCGGATCGTCGATTCGGTCTCGGCGCGACGCATCGAGCGCGACATCCGCACCCTGGTCGGCTTTCACACGCGCAACACGTTGTCCGATACGGTCTCGCGCACCCGCGGCATCGGCGCCGCGCGACGCTGGATCAAAAGCCAGTTCGACAGCATCTCCGCCGCCTGCGGCGGCTGCCTCGATGTGTTCTATATGCGGCAGCTGGTGGATTCCGGCCGGCGGATCCCCAGGCCCGTGTGGGTGGTGAACGTGGTCGCCGTGCTGCGCGGCCAGAGCGATTCCGGACGCTACCTCGCCATGACGGGGCACTACGACTCGCGCGCCACCAACGTGCTCGACGACACGGTCATGGCACCGGGCGCCGACGACGACGCCAGCGGCACCGCTGCCGTGATCGAGGCCGCGCGCGTACTGTCGCGCTACCGCTTCGCCGCCTCGATCGCCTTCGGCGCGCTCGCGGGCGAGGAGCAGGGGCTGCTGGGCGGCCGGCTCATGGCCCAGGAGGCAAAGGCGCGCGGCTGGCGGGTCGAGGCCGATCTGAACAACGACATCGTGGGAGGGGCTCGCGGAATCGATGGGCGCAGCGACAATACCGTCGTGCGGCTCTTCTCCGAGAGCCCACCCACCGGCACCACCGAGCAAGCCCTGTCCCGCCTCCGCGTGTTCGGCGGCGAGGTAGACGGCCCTTCGCGCCAGATTGCGCGGTACGTCCACCGCATCGCCGAGGACTATCTCGCCGGCTTCCGGGTCATGATGGTGTACCGCCAGGACCGCTTCGGCCGCGGCGGCGACCACATCGCCTTCAACGCGGAAGGATTCCCCGCGGTGCGCTTCACGGAGCCGCACGAGAACTACAACCGGCAGCACCAGACGGTTCGCGTGGAGAAGGGCGTCTTCTACGGAGACGTGCCGGACTCGGTGGACTTCACCTACACGGCCCGGGTCACGGCGCTGAACGCCGCGACGCTCGCCGCGCTCGCCTGGGCGCCGCCGCCGCCCGACAGCGCGACCGTGGCGGGCGCGGTCAGCGCGACCACGACGCTGCGCTGGAAGCCGGTGGCCGCTCCCGACCTCGCCGGCTACAAGGTGTACTGGCGGTCCACGACCTCACCCACCTGGGATCACTGGCGCTGGGTCGGCAACACGACGTCGGCGACCCTCGATCTGGTGGTGGACGACGCGTTCTTCGGGGTGGCGGCGGTGAACGCCGCGGGTGACGAGAGCCCGGTCAGCTACCCGTCGCCGGGGCGGTAGGGAAGCACGGAATAGGCATCGCGACGCCGGGAGTGGCGCCAGGAAGCGAGGACGCGGGGGCCGCACGGCCTGGACATTGTCGCTGCTGGCCGGCCATGAACTCCGAAGCGTTGGTCCGGGTCGAGCGCCCCGGCGTCCGGGCGCCCACTCCTGGCGTCGTGCGGACTAGTGCGAAGCTCGCCCTTAGGGGCTGCGGACAGCGCCCGAGTCTCCGGTGGCGCCGCCGGCGTGGTGCTCGCCGCGCTGTGCCGCCAGAAACTGGTGGATCGCCCGCGCGGCCGTGGTGTCGCGGGTCGTGAGCCGGACCGCCCCGCCGCCGGCGAGCGTGTCCACCCGGCAGCTGATCGCGGCGCGGCGCTCGCGCATGATCGCCGTCCCGGGCAGCTCGTGCTGATGCACCGCCAGGGTGTGCCCGAAGTCGCCCGCTTCGAACGCCCGCGCGATATCCGCCAGGTGCGCGCGGATCGTCCGCACCCCGGCTGTATCGGCGGCCGAGCGGGTGAGGACGATGCGCCCGCCGTCGGGCAGATCGTCGAAGCGGTGCAGGC
>DATICZ010000076.1:0-13891 GCA_035456525.1 Gemmatimonadales bacterium | reverse complement strand
CACGGGCATCGTGGCGGGGTGTTTCGCGGTCTTCGCCTATCTCTTCGGGCGCTCCGACGCGGCGCACTGGCTGCTGGTCTACTACCTTCCCGGCGCCGGCGAGCTCGCGATTTTCTGCGGCGCGCTCATGGGCGCCTCCCTGGGCTTCCTGTGGTTCAACGCCCACCCCGCGTCCGTTTTCATGGGTGACACGGGAGCGCTGGCGATCGGCGGCGCCCTCGGCACGGTGGCCATCATGCTCAAGGCGGAGTTCCTGCTGCTCATCGCCGGCGGCGTGTTCGTGGCCGAGGCGCTCTCGGTTCTGATCCAGGTGTCGGTGTACCGCTTCAACAGGCGGACGCGGGGGAAGGAGTATGCGGACGCGCACCGCGTGTTCCGCATGGCGCCGTTGCACCATCACTTCGAGAAGCTCGGCTGGGCGGAGCCGCAGGTGGTGATGCGGTTCTACATCCTCGGGTTCTTCTGCGCCATGCTGGCGCTCGCCACGCTCAAGGTGCGATGAATCTGCCGGACGCCTGGCGCGGCGGGCGCGTGGCCGTGATCGGCCTCGGGAAGAGCGGCACCGCGGCCACGCGGCTGCTGGTGCGCGAAGGCGTGCGGGTCTACGCCAGCGATGCCAGTCCCGCGCCCTACGCCGGCGCGGCGGCGGAAACGTTGCGCGCCCTGCCGGGGGTCGAGGTCGAGCTGGGGCGTCACGACCCCGCGAAGATCCGGGCCGCCGCGGGGGTGGTGGTGTCGCCGGGCGTGCCGCCGGACGCGCCGCCGCTCGTCGTGGCGCGTGCGGCGGGAGTGCCGATCGTCTCCGAGCTCGATCTCGGATTTCGCGGCCTGCCCGGGGTGCGGTGCATCGCCGTCACGGGGACGAACGGGAAGACGACCACCACGGCGCTCATCGCGCATCTGCTGGCCGGGGCCGGTCTCCGGGCCGAGGCGGCCGGCAACATCGGGCGCCCGCTGGCGGACGTGGCGCTCGCGCCCGAACCGCCGCAGTGGCTGGCCGTGGAGGTCTCCTCGTTCCAGCTGCACGACAGCCCGCACTTCGCGCCGGAGATCGGCGTGTTGACCAACCTCGCCCCCGACCACCTGGACCGGTACCCCGATGTGGCCGCCTACTATGCGGACAAGCAGCTCCTGTTCCGCAACGCCACGGACGACAATGTGTGGGTGGTGAACGGCGATGACCCCGCCGCGCTCGAGCTCGCGGCGGCGGTGCGGGGCCGCCGTGTGCGGTTTTCGCTGCGCGGGCCGAGCGATGGCTGGTACGATGCGGCGGAACAGTCCTTGCGTCTGGGGGGTGGCGAGCTGCTGCGGCGTGACGCGCTGCAGCTCCTGGGGCTGCATAACGTCGCGAACGCGCTGGCGGCCGCGCTCGCGGTGCAGGAAGCGGGCATCGGTCCGGCGGCGATCGCCGAGGGCCTCAGCACGTTCCGGCCGCTGCCCCACCGCCTCGAGCCGGTGGGGGAGGTGAACGGTGTTCGCTGGATCAACGATTCCAAGGCGACGAACGTCGCGTCCACGGTGGTGGCGATCGAGGCTATGGACCGCCCGTTCGTGCTGCTGCTGGGCGGGCGCCACAAGGGCGAGCCGTACACGAGCCTCGCCCCGCTGCTGCAGCCGCGCTGCCGCCTCGTCGTCGCCTACGGTGAGGCGGGGCCCTTGGTGGAGCACGACCTCGCCGGCCGGATCCCGCTCCAGCGCGGCGGCGACTTCGACGACGTGGTCGCCCGGGCCCGCCGTGCCGCCCGCCCGGGGGACGCGGTGCTGCTCTCGCCGGCGTGCTCGAGCTACGACATGTTCACCAACTACGAGGAGCGCGGCGCCGTATTCCGGCGGCTCGCGCTGGCCGCGTGAGCGAGCGGCGCTGGGAGACCCGGCTCATCGCGGTGGTCGCGCTGGGACTCTCGATGATCGGGATCATCGCGGTGTACGGCGCCTCGAGCCTCATCACGGTGCGGGGAGGCGGGATCGTGGGCTCGACGTTCGCGCTGAACCAGGCGCTGGGGCTCCTGGTCGGCGGCCTGACCGCGACGATCATCGCGCGCCTCGACTACCACCTGTGGGAGCGCTGGGCGTGGCACATCCTGGGGATCGTCGTCCTCCTGCTCCTCGTGCCGCTGTTGCCGTTCACCCACGCCATCGCGCCGATGCGCAACGGGGCGCGCCGCTGGGTCGAGATCGCCGGACTCTCCATGCAGCCCTCGGAGCTCGCCAAGCTCGCCATCGTCGCCTGGACGGCGATGCTCGCCGCCAAGAAGGGCCCCGACATGCGCAGCTTCCGCCGCGGCGTGGTCCCCACCCTCGTCATCGTGCTGCCCGTGGTCGGGCTGATCTTCCTCGAGCCCAACCTCTCCATGGCGCTGCTCGTCACGCTGCTTGCCGGCGTGGTGATGTTCTCGGCCGGCGCGCGGATCGGGCACTTCCTGCTGCTCGGCGTCGCTGCGGCGCCGCTCGCGTTCGGGGCGATTGCCACCGCGCAGTACCGGATGGCGCGCGTGCTCACCTTCCTCAATTCCGGCGGCGCGCCCAGCGAAGCGAACTGGCAGGTGCATCAGTCACTCGTCGGCATCGGCGCCGGACGGCTGCTGGGCGTCGGCATCGGCCACGGGCAGCAGAAGCTCGGCTATCTCCCCTACGCCTACTCCGACTTCATCTTCTCCACGCTCGGCGAGGAATGGGGGTTCCTCGGCGTGCTGCTGCTCGCCGTGGGATTCGGGCTGTTCGTCTGGCTCGGCTTCCGCATCGCGCGCTCGGCACGCGATCCGTTCGGACAGCTGCTCGCGGCCGGGCTCACCGCGATCATCGGCATCGGCGCGGTCCTGCACATCGGCGTGTCCCTGGCCGTGCTCCCCGCCACCGGGGTCACCCTCCCCTTCGTATCCTACGGGCGATCGAGCCTGCTCGTCTCCCTCATCGCGACGGGCATGCTCATCAGCGTGGGCCAGCGACGCACCGGGCGGGCGGCGGGGGAGTGAGGCAATTGCGGATTGTGGATTGTGGATTGCGGATTGAAAGGAGGGGGCTCGGTCGGCGCACGACCTTCCCTTCACCAATCCGCAATCCGCAATCCACAATCCGCAATGGGAAGGGGTGGGCGAGGTGAAGGTTCTTTTCGCAGGGGGGGGAACCGGCGGCCACCTGATGCCCGCACTCGCGCTGGCCCAAGCGCTGCGCGAGGCACGCCCGGACGCCGAAGCCGTGCTGGTGGGTGCCGAGCGGGGCATCGAGGCCGAGGTCCTGCCGCGCTATCCGTTCCGCCACTACCTGCTGCCGATCGAGCCGATCTACCGCCACCAGTGGTGGCGCAATGCCCGCTGGCCGCTGGTCATCTGGCGGATGTGGCGCGCGGTCGGGCGCGTGCTGGCGGCCGAGCGTCCCACCATCGTCGTCGGGACGGGTGGATACGTGGCGGGGCCGGTCGTGTGGCGCGCACAGCGGGCCGGCCTGCCGACGGCGCTGCAGGAGCAGAACGCCCTGCCGGGGATCGCCACCCGGTGGCTGGCGCCTCGCGCGCGCCAGATCCACCTCGGCTTTCCCGAGGCGGCGGCGCGGCTGCGTCCCGGCGCGCGCACCGCGCTGTTCACCCTGGGCAATCCGATTCGCCCACCAGCGCCGCTCGACGCCGACGACCGCACGACCGCGCTCGCGGCGTTCGGACTCGCGCCCGAGCGGCCGACGGTGCTCGTGTTCGGCGGCAGCCAGGGCGCGCGCGCCCTGAACTACGCGGTCGCCGGCGCGCTGGAGCACGAGGGATTGAGCGACGTGAATCTGCTGTGGGGCACCGGTCCGGTGCACGCGAGCACATTCGCACGCTACGCGGTGCCGGGCCGGGTCGTGGTCCAGGGCTTCTTCGATCCGATGGCGCGCGCGTATCGCGCCGCCGACGTCGTCCTGTGCCGCGCCGGCGCGATGACCGTGGCCGAGGTGTGCGCGTGGGGGAAGGCGAGTGTGCTCGTGCCCTTGCCGTCGGCGGCCGCCGATCATCAGCGCTACAACGCGCGCGCGCTGGCGGATGCGGGAGCCGCGGTGTTGCTGCCGGAGACCGACCTCTCGGGGCGCACATTGTCGGCGACGGTTCACGGACTGCTCCAGCATCCGGAGCGACGTGCCGCGCTGACCGCCCAGGCGCGGCTCCGCGGGCGGCCGAACGCGGCCGCCGAGATCATGTCAAATATTTTGACACTCGCCGATTCATAACCAGCCGGTCTTTTCTAAGTTGCGTAAAATCCCTATATTAGCCTCCCACAGATGACCTTGTTTACACCCGACGGCGATACCCGACCAGTCCACTTCATGGGCATCGCCGGAGCGGGGATGAGTGCCCTGGCATTGCTGGCGAAGCTCCGCGGGGCGTCCATAACTGGTTGTGATAACGACACTTCTGGTGCTACCGACTTGCAGGCGCTCGGTGTGCCCGTCTGGCAGGGGCACGATCCGGGGCACGTGGAGGGTGCGCGGGCTGTGGTGGTGACGGCGGCGGTTCCCGCCGACCACCCCGAGCTCGCACGTGCCCGCGCGCTTGGCGTCGCGGTGCTGCGCCGCGCCGACGCGTTGGGGGCCGTGGTGGCCGGCAGCACGGTGGTCGCGGTCGCGGGGACGCACGGCAAGACCACGACGACCACGATGTGTACGCAGGCGCTTGCGGCCGCGGGGCGTAACCCGACGGGCCTCGTGGGCGGGCGAGTGGCGGCCTGGGGCGGCAACGCCCGTCTCGGGGGAACCTCGCTCTACGTCGTCGAGGCGGACGAGTACGACAAGTCATTTCTCTCGCTGATACCAACGGTGGCGGTGATCAACAACGTCGAGGCCGATCATCTGGAATGCTACGACGGCAGCACGGCCGAGCTGGAGCGAGCGTTCGCGCAATTCGCCGCGCCCGCGAGCCGGACCATCGTCGGCGTGGATGACCCCGGGGCGGCGCGCGTCGCGGCGGCGCTCAGCGGACCGGTCTGGCGCTTCGGGACGGGATCGGACCGCGGACTCGACGTCCGCATCACCGACGTCGAGCTGGAGCCCGAGGGGTCGCAGGCTCGCGTCGCCCTGCCCGGCGGCCGCGACGTCCCGCTGCGTTTGCGCGTGCCGGGCCTGCACAACGTCCGCAACGCGACGGCGGCCCTCGCGGTCGCCGCCGCGCTCGACGCGGACTTGGCGCCCGCTCTGGAGGCGCTGGCGACGTTCGCCGGAGCGGCGCGGCGCTTCGAGCATGTGGGCGAGGCGGCGGGCGTGACCGTGGTGGACGATTACGCCCACCATCCGAGCGAAGTCCGGGCGACACTCGCCGCCGCGCGGCAGGCATTCCCGGGACGCCGGCTGCTGGCGGTGTTTCAGCCGCACCTGTATTCCCGCACCGCGCTGCACGGCGCCGCGCTGGGCCGGGAGCTGGCCGCCGCGGACGCGGTGATCCTCGCGCCGGTGTACGCGGCTCGCGAGCAGCCGCTCCCGGGCGTGACGGCCGAGTTGGTCGCGGCGGGCGCGCGGGCGGCCGGCGCGGCACCTGAGTTGGTGCGGGAGCGGACCGATCTGGCCGCGTGCGTGGCACGCGTCGCGCGAGCCGGCGACGTCGTGCTCACCATGGGGGCGGGCGACGTGACCCGCACCGGTCCGGAGCTCCTGGCGCTGCTGGCGCACGGCGCGGCGGCGAAGGGAGCCGGGCGGTGAACCCGCGCGGGCGGCGCATCCTGATCGGGGCCGGCGTGGTCGTGGGCGCGTGGCTCATCGGACCGCACCTGTTGCGTCACGTGGGGTTTTTCCGGGTACGCCAGATCGAGATGGTGGGCGTCCGCTATTCGGCTCCCGCCGCGGTGATCGACGCACTTCGTCTCGAGCCGAATGCCAGCGTGTTCGACGATCTCGATGCGCTCGCAGAACGCCTGCGGGCGCTCCGCGGGATCGCCGATGCCCGGGTCGTACGTCACCTGCCCGGGGCGCTGAAGGTGATCGTCCGCGAGGTCGAGCCGGTGGCGCTCGTACCGGGCGCGAACGGCCCGCTCACGACCGTCGACGCGGCGGGGCACGCGTTGCCGTACGATCCCTCCCGGGTTGCGGTGGATCTGCCCGTGGCCGCGAGCGCCGACTCGGGGCTGGTGGCGCTCCTGGCCCTGGTGCAGTCGATGGATCCGACCCTGTTCGAGGAGATCACGGCGGCCCGCGCCTCGCGCGGCGACGTCGTCATGCAGCTGGGCTCGCGGCGCCTGCTGGTGGCGCGCGACGCCGGGCCGGAGATCATCCGGGCGGTGGTCCTGGTCGCCAACGATCTCCAGGCGCGGTCGCGCTCCTACGGGGAGCTCGATGCGCGCTACGCCGGCCAGATCGTGGTGCGGCGGGCCGCGGGCGGGGACGGGGGAGGAGGGGGGGGCACATGAGCCGCGATCGTCGGCTCGTGGCGGGTCTGGACCTCGGCAGCACCAAGACGTGTGCCGTGATCGCGGAGGTCGTGGGCGATCTGCCGCGCTCCCCGCTCGCCAAGGTGCTGGGCGTGGGCCTCGCCAAGAACAGCGGCGTGCGCCGCGGCGTGGTGCGCGACATCGAGGAGACCGTGCGCTCGGTGACGGCGGCGCTGCGCGATGCGGAGCGCATGTCGGGCGTGAAGGCGGCGGCCGTGACGTGCGGCATCGCGGGCGAACACGTATCGGCGCGGAACTCCTCGGGCGTGGTGGCCGTCAACGGCGACGAGATCACCCCCGCCGACGTGGCGCGCGTGAACGAAGTCGCCCGCGCGGTGTCGCTCGGACCCGACCAGGAGCTGCTGCACGACATCCCCCAGGAGTACATGGTGGATCAGCAGCGCGGCATCTCGGACCCGGTAGGGATGACGGGGATGCGGCTGGAGGTCGAGGCCTATCTCGTCACGGTGCAATCCACCGCCGCCCAGAACCTCCGCAAAGCGGTGCAGCGGGCCGGCTACCGCGTGGCCGACCTGGTGCTCGAGCCGCTCGCGGCGTCCTACGCCGTGCTGACCGACGACGAAAAGGAGCTGGGCGTCGCGCTGGTGGAGGTTGGCGGAGGCTCGACCGGGGTGGCGATCTTTCACGAAGGGAAGATCCGGCACGTGGCGTCGCTCAAGTACGCCGGGGCGCACGTGACCAACGATCTCGTCCAGGGTCTCGGGGTGACGCAGGCCGACGCCGAGCGGCTCAAGGAGCGGCACGGCATCGCGTACGCGCCGCTGGTGGACGCGTCGGAGATGATCAACCTGCCGTCCACGCCGGGGCAGGGGGCGCGGCAGGCGTCGCGCGAGCTGCTGTCGCACATCATTCATCAGCGGCTCGACGAGATCTTCATGCTGGTGGGGCGGGAATTCGAGCGCGCCGGATACGGCGGCGGCCGGCTCCCCGCGGGCGTGGTGCTCACCGGCGGCACGGCGCATCTCCCCGGTCTGGTGGAGCTGGCCCGCGAAGTCTTCGCGGTGCCCGTGCGGGCGGGGGCGCCCGAGCTGGGCATCTCCGGCCTGGTGGACAGTGTGCAGGCGCCGCGCTACGCGGTTCCGGTGGGGCTGGTGCTGTACGCGGCGCGGCGATTGATGCAGGGCGCGGCGGGACACGCCGCGAGTGCGGGGGACGGCGGAGTCGAAAAGGTACTGGGGCCGCTGAAACGGTGGCTGCAGGATTTCTTCTGATCGAGGGCCCGAGGGAGCCATGATCTTCGAACTGGAAGAAACATCCGGACAGAACGCGCGGATGAAGGTGGTCGGCGTCGGCGGCGGCGGCGGCAACGCGTTGAACCGCATGATCGACGAGGGCGTGCAGGGCGTCGAGTTCATCGCGGTCAACACCGACGCCCAGGCGCTCGAGAAGAACCGCGCGACCGTGAAAGTGCAGATCGGCAAGAAGCTCACGCGCGGACTGGGCGCGGGGGCGCGGCCCGAGATCGGCCGGCAGGCCATCGAGGAGAACCGCGACGAGGCGCTGCACGCGCTCCAGGGCGCGGACCTCGTG
Source organism: Gemmatimonadales bacterium (assembly GCA_035456525.1). GTDB lineage: Bacteria > Gemmatimonadota > Gemmatimonadetes > Gemmatimonadales > GWC2-71-9 > DASTHG01. The sequence continues at coordinate 5,960 of DATICZ010000076.1, read as the reverse complement.
TTCGTCACCTGCGGCATGGGGGGCGGCACGGGCACGGGTGCGGCACCGATCATCTCCCAGGTCGCCCGCGACCTCGGGGCGCTGACCATCGGTATCGTCACCAAGCCGTTCCTGTTCGAGGGGCGCAAGCGGATGCGCCAGGCCGAAATGGGGATCGCCGAGATGCGCAAGCACGTGGACACGATGATCGTCGTGCCCAACGAGCGGCTGCTCGCGGTGGTCGGCAAGGGCATTCCGTTCCAGGACGCCCTCAAGAAAGCCGACGAGGTCCTGCTGCATGCCACGCAGGGCATCTCGTCCATCATCTGCGTGACCGGCCTCGTCAACGTGGACTTCGCCGACGTCCGCACCGTGATGCAGAACGGCGGCACGGCGCTCATGGGCACCGGCACCGGGCGGGGCGAGAACCGCGCAATGGAGGCGGCCCAGCAGGCCATCTCCTCGCCGCTGCTCGACAACATCTCGATCGCCGGCGCCACGGGCGTGCTGATCAACATCACCGGCGGGGAGGACCTCACCCTCGGCGAGGTGACGCAGGTCAGCGAGGCGATTCACGACGCCGCGGGCGACGAAGCCGAGATCATCTGGGGCGCCGTTCCCGATCCGGCGATGCACGGTGAGCTGCGCGTGACCGTGATCGCGACCGGGTTCGACCGGACCGTGTCGCCCGCGGAGACCGCCGCGCCCCCCGCGCGGCCCGCGGCGGGCGTGCTGCCGTTCGAGAAGCGGGCGCCGCGGCCGACCCCCACGCCGCCTCCCGGCTACGGCAAGCCGGGCGAGCCGCCGCCGGTGCGGCGTCCCGCCGCGCCGGGCGGAGCGCAGCCCGAGGTGAACGAGATGGAGATTCCCACGTTCATCCGGCGACAGATGGACTGATGCGCCGCCGCCGCGTGGTGTGGGCGGCCCTCGTGCTCGCGGGGGCAGGGGCGGCGTGGGCCGCGCTCGGTGGCTGGCCGTCACGGCAGCCGGTGCGCGCCCCCGCGATTCAGGTCGCCGCCGCTTACCGGGAATTCGCCGATACCCTCGGGCGCCGCGAGACGCTCTCCGACGTCCTGGCCCGCGCCGGTCTCACCGGCAGCTCCTACGCGTCCTTCCTCGCAGCCGCGGGGCGCCTCGACGCGCGGCGGCTGCGCCCGGGACTGGTGTTCCATTTCCGCCGCCCCCTCACCGATTCGAGCGTGGATCGCCTGATGGTGCGCCTCGGGCCCGAGCGGCGGTTGTGGTACGCCCGCACCGACAGCGGCTGGAGCGAGCGCGAAGAAGCGATCCCCTGGTCGCCCGAGCGACTGCGGGTCGTCGGCCGGATCACGTCGTCGCTCTACGCGGCGCTCGACTCGGCGATCCCCGACTCCTTCTTGCCGGCCGGGGAGCGGCAGGCCCTGGCGTGGGCCATCGCCGACGTGTACGACTGGGAGGTCGACTTCACCCGCGACGTCCGCGCCGGCGATCGCTTCGAGGTGCTGTTCGACCGCCTCGTCTCGCCCGAGGGGGAGCGCCGCTTCGGCCGGGTAGAAGCCGCCCGGGTGGATGTGAGCGGCACGCCGACTTACGCGTACTACTTTGTGGCGAACGACGACGAGAGCTCGGCCGGGTACTACGACGACCAGGGACGCTCGTTGAAGCGCTCCTTCCTGCGGGCGCCGCTGCAGTTCCGGCGCATCTCGAGCCGCTTCGGCGGGCGCAAGCACCCGATCCTCCATACGTACCGGCGGCATCAGGGCGTAGACTACGCCGCCGACTACGGCACCCCCGTGCGGGCGACCGCGGACGGCGTCGTGACCCACGCCGCGCGCGACGGCGGCTACGGGAACATGATCGAGCTGCGTCACGCCAACGGGATTCGCACCCGCTACGGCCATCTCTCGTCATTCGTGCGGGGCCTCCACGCGGGCCAGCGGGTGGGGCAGGGCGAGACGATCGGCTACGTCGGCTCGACGGGGCTCTCCACCGGCCCTCACCTGCACTACGAGTTCCTCATCAACGGCCGGCAAACCAATCCGCAGCGGACCGCAGCCGGCGCCGGCGCGCCCGTGCCCGCGGGGTTGCGCGCGGCGTTCGACTCGGTGCGGACGCGCCTGGCGCGCCAACTCGAGCCTACGCAACGGACCCCGGCCACCAGCGTAGACTAACCCGGCCCCCGCCGTTCACCCGTGGATCTCTTTCCCGCCGTCGACATCCGGGGCGGGCGTGTGGCGCACGTCCGCTCGGGGCGCGCCGGGTCGCCCTCGGTGTACGGCGAGGACCCTGCCGACGCGGTCGCGCGCCTGGCCGCCGAGGGCGCGCACTGGGTGCACCTGGTCGATCTGGACCGCGCCTACGGCACCGGATCGAACCGCGATCAGGTACGCGCGCTGCTCGCTGAGGCGCCGCTGCGGGTGCAGATCGGCGGGGCACTGGGCGGCGATGAGGACATCGCGGAGATGCTGACCTGGGGCGCGACACGGGTCGTGATCGGCTGCGGTGCCGTCGCGTCGGAGCCGGCGCTGGTCGGCCGCCTGGTGCGCCGTTTCGGGACCGACCGTCTGGCGGTCGGGGTAGACAGCAAGGACGGGCGGCTGGCGCCGCGCAGTGGGCCGGCCGCCGGGATGCGCACGCGCTCCTTCATTCGTCTCGTTCTCGATCACGGTGCCCGAACCGCGGTGTACACCGACGTGGCGCGCGACGGTACGCTCGCCGGTCCGGACGTCGCGGGCGCGCAGGACATTGCGAGGGCGGGCCTCGACGTCGTGGTGAGCGGCGGAGTCGGTTCCCTCGTCGACCTGCAGGCGGTGCGCGAGGCGCGGCTGGCGGGCGCGATCGTCGGACGAGCCCTGCACGAGGGACGGTTCACTCTGGCCGAGGCGCTGGTGTGCGCAACCGCCTGACGATCGGACTCGCGCTGCTGCGCGCGGTGGGAATTGGCGCCGTGCTGCTGCTGCTCGTCAATCCGACCCGGTCGCGGCCCGTGCCCGCGAGCGGGCCGCCGCTCGTGCTGCTGGACGCCTCGCTGAGCATGACGGGGCCGGCGGGACCGTGGCAGGCCGCGCTGGACAGCGCGCGCCGTCTCGCGGCGGGCGGGCCGATCTGGCGCTTCGGGAGCGGCGTCGCCGCGTTCGACAGCGGACCGCCCGGGGACGGGGCGACCCGCCTGGCGCCGGCGCTCGCCGCCGCGGCCGCGCGCGGCGGCGCCGTCGTGGTCGTGACCGACGGCGCCGTGGGCGACGCGAGCGAGCTCCCCGCCGACCTGCGGCGCCGTCCGCGCGTCATCGTGCTGCCGCGGGCGCGGCCCTTCGACGCGTTCGTCGCAGCCATCGACGGCCCGCGCCGGATCGCGGCAGGGGATACGGTACGGTTGCGGGTGGCGTACGGCACGGCGGGGACGAGGGACGAGAGACGGGGGACGAGGCGGGCGCTCGCGGTCGAGGTCGAGGGTCGCCGGCTGCTCACGAAACCGGTTACGCTGCCCGACAGCGGTGTCGCCGTCAGCGAGATCACTCTTCCCTCGTCCCTCCTCCCTCGTCCCGGGTTTCACGCGCTCGACGTGCGGCTCGAAGGCGCGTCCGATTCCGAGCCCCGTGACGATGTGCGGACGTTCGTGATCGACGTGAGCTCCCAGCCCACGGCCGTGGTGCTCGCGGCGCCGCCCGATTGGGAATCGCGGTTCTTCGCCAAGGCGCTGTCGGATGTCGCGCGAGTCCCGGTGAAGCTGTTCGTCCGAACCGAGCCGGGCCGCTGGCGCGACGCGGCGACGCTCGTGCCGGTCGCGTCCGACGCACTGTCCCGGGCCGTCGCGGGAGCGCGGCTCGTCGCCCTGATCGGCGACCCGTCCGCCCTCGCCCCGTTCCGGCGCCGTTCCGGCGTGCTCTCCTGGCCACTTTCGACCGCACACGACGGCGACTGGTACGTGGATCCTCCACTCGCCTCGCTGCTGGCCGGCTCGCTGGCCGGTGTGGCCTGGGACTCGCTCCCGCCGGCGACGGGTTTGACCGACTTGCAGGCCGACTCCTCCGCCGTCATACCGCTCACAGTCCGCCTGGGACGGCGTGGCTCGCCGCGGCCTCTGCTCGCGCTGCGGGATTCCACGGGAAGCCGTAGCGTCACCGTCGCGGGTACCGGATTGTGGCGCTGGGACTTCCGCGGCGGCGCCCCCGCGGAAGCGTACCGGACGTTCGTGGCCGCGGTCGCCGACTGGCTGCTGGCGGAGCCGGGAGCGGGGAGCAGGGAGCGGTTCGGCCCGGTGACGCTCGAAGCCCCGAACGGACTGCCGCTCGAGTGGCGCTGGGAGAAAGGCGCGCCGCCTCCCAGGGCGGTCGTGGAACTCGAATCGGAAGGGCGGTCGCGTCTCGACACGTTGCGATTCGATGCCTCGGGCCATGCCGCGCTGCACCTGACTCCGGGGGTCTATCGCTGGCGGGCCAGCGACGGCCCGGAGCGCGGTCTCGTCGTGGTCGAGCGATACTCGGACGAGTGGCGACCGGCTTCGGTGACACTGGGGCCGCAGGCGGGGGAGCCCGGCGGCACACGCCGGGACGTCGGAGCGCGCGATCAGTGGTGGCTCTACGTCCTCGCCCTCACGGCCTTCGTGGCGGAGTGGGCGTGGCGGCGGCGACAGGGGTTGCCCTGATGGGGTTGTGGCAGCGGATCGCGCGGGCCCTGGGAGCGGGCCGCGGTGCGGAGGCCGCGTTCGAGGCAGCGGAGCGGATCCTGCTGGAGGCCGATTTCGGCGTCTCCACGACCGAGGAGCTGCTCGAGGGGCTGCGCCGTGCGCCGGATGCCGAGCGGGAGGTCTACCTGGAGCGCGCGGTGACCGATCTGCTGCGCGGTCCCGAGCCCACGGCGACGGACCCCGGCGCCCTCGCGCGCGCGGCGCAGCCGCCCACCATCGTGCTGCTGTACGGGGTGAACGGGGTGGGGAAGACCACCACCGTGGCGAAGCTCGCCCACCGGCTCGCGGGTGAAGGGCGCCGCGTGCTGCTCGCGGCGGCGGACACGTTCCGGGCGGGAGCCGTGTCGCAGCTGCGGCACTGGGGTGAGCGACTCGGCGTGCCGTGCGTCGGGGCGCAGGACGGCCGCGGCGATCCCGCGGCGGTCGCGTTCGACGCCATCGACGCGGCGCTCGCCCGGGATTGCGACACCGTCCTGGTCGACACGGCCGGGCGACTGCACACCGAGCCGCGCCTGATGGAGGAGCTGAAGAAGGTGGTGCGAGTCGTCGGCAAACGACATCCGGGCGCGCCGCACGAGTCGCTGCTCGTGCTGGACGGGACCGTGGGCCAGAACGCCGTATCGCAGGCTCGCGAATTCGCCGCCGCGGTGCCGCTCACCGGCCTCGTGGTGACCAAACTCGACGGCACCGCGCGCGGTGGGGCGGTGGTCGCGGTGCGCCGGGCAGTCCCGGTCCCCATCCGCTTCATCGGGACGGGCGAGGGGCTGGACGACCTGGAGCCGTTCGATCCGGTCCGCTACGCGCGCCGTCTCGTCAGCGGGTAATGGCGCTCGAGCTCCGGTCGCCGGTCAAGTTCCTCAAGGGCGTCGGTCCTGCCCGCGCCGAGGCGCTCTTGCGACTCGGCATCCGCTCGGTGGGCGACCTGCTGTATCACGCGCCGCATCGCTACATCGACGCGACGGCGCTCACTCCGCTGGCGCGGGCGCGCGTCGGAGAGGACGTCACCGCGGTCGGCCGCGTCGTCTCGACCGGCATCCTGCCCACGCGGCGCGGGCTGCGCGTATTCCGGGCGATGCTGCGGGACGTGTCGGGCGTGCTCGAGTGCGCCTGGCCCGGCCAGCCGTTTCTCGAGCGCCAGATCGTGAAGGACCAGCTCCTGCTGGTGACGGGACCGGTGCGGTTCTATCACGGCCGCCAGATCGTACCGCGCGAGTTCCTGATCCTGGCGGACGCCGGAGAAGAGCCGCCGGACCGCGGGATCATCCTCCCGGTCTATCCGGCCACGGAGGGGCTGTCCCACAAGCAGATCCGCGCA